>CALQFT020000029.1 GCA_943329925.2 Opitutus sp. GAS368 | reverse complement strand
GTGCGCTCTTGAAACGGGAAACAAACTCGCTTTGAGCTGCCGTAGACGTGGTAGATGCAGTAAGAAGACTCGTGTATTTGTTGGTCGTCGAAAAAAGGTATTCCATGGATAAACGCCCGTTTCGGCGGTCCATCTGAAGTCCGTATAAGTCGACATCTGTGTTTTGGGTCTCAATCCACTTCACGCAAGCCATAACTGCGTTAATAGCCGCCCTCAAAACTGCCACGTCGCCATAATCCACATAGACATCATCGCCCTGCGCACCCAGACCAAGATCCGCCGCTCTGATTGTGGTTATGAACGCAGTGTCTGTAATGGTGGCAAGGTTATCGTCGGCCGCTTTTAATTTCGGATAGAGAGTCCCAATCAACCAATTCCTCGCAGAACTGGAAACCGCGCCGCTGGGAAAGCCTGATTCGCGAAAAGTAAGCGTAAAGTTTCTCGGATCTGGGCTTCCGGAAAAGCCCAAGTTTGAAAGAGCAGCAGTCGTAGCCGGGTCGCTCCAAAGGTTATAGAGGTCCAAAGCAGAACGCAGGAATTGGGCGGTGCCGTCCGCCGCACTATTTGAGATGGCCGCCGAAAGGTAGCTGGATGCAAATGCGTAGTTTCCTGCGCCAAGAGCATTGCGAGCGAGGGCGACATTTGCAGAATCGACGGTCACCACTACTGGGTCGCTCAGCACCTGGGCGGCCCCCACACTGAGCCGCGCTTGATACACTCCAGACAGTGAAGAGGTGGCACTGGCCACACTGAGAGTGGACTGCGTTGCCCCTGAAACAGCGCTGCCGTTGCGGAGCCACTGATAGGTAACCGCATTACCGCTACCCGCATTAGCTGTTGCGGACAGCAAAAAACTCCCGCCAGTAACCGTGTACGCAGGAGCTGGCTGCGCGGGCCAAGCAACGAGCGCAAACGAAGCGCTGGCCGTCCCTAATAAGGCATCCACGACGGTGAGCGTATACGCTCCCAGATCACTCTCTGAAACATCGCTCGTGCTGCCCCCCAATGGAATCCCTTGCACTGGGCTGCTCAGGCCCCAGGCCGGATCTACCCCAACTTGGACCGGCTCGCGAAAGCTATCGGAGTAGAAGTTATATTGATCAAAAAAAATCTGGGTGTAATTACCCAACTGCCCCTGATTGTTTCTTCCCCAGTTCCATAAAACACCATCCGGTCCTAGTACTATTGCAGCCTCAGTCGTAGAGTAATGCGATGGAGCCGCCATACTGCACCACGGGATAACCGAGGACGCTGCAGACAAGGTGTTAATGGTATAATTCTCATCTGAACTTTCCGTAACTCTTAAAACTTTTCCCGTAGTTTTACTCGTTGCCAAGGAAAGGTCTCCCGCAGCGATGTCCTTATAATCCGAAGAGTCCGCCCCCAACCGAACAGGAGTCGCGTGGTACGAGCCTGAATCAATAAACGGACTCGGCCAATAACTCAGATTTACCTGCCCCCAAGCAAAGACGGAGCCGTCGGTTTTGAGACCCATTGCATATCCGTTGCCTGCACTGACTTTGGAAAACTGAGCAGTTCCGCCGATTTTAACAAACCCGCCGTGAACTGAGTCAATTACCAAAGGCGTGGAGAGCACGCCTTTGCGGATGGTATAGTCATTAGCGTCAGCCACGTATAGGGAGCCAGAAACCATCGTCATCCCACTGACATAGCGGAACTTCGCGATATCTCCAGACCCATTGACGCTGCCCGACTCCCACTCAATCCCGCCGGCACCGGCTAAAGTGGTTACCTGCCCAAAAGGTGTTACTTTGCGAATGCGGTTGTAATCTCCAGCATACAAAGTCCCCGAGCCATCAACGCTCAGACCTCTTAAATTAGACCCGAAACTCGCGGCGGTTCCCAAGCCGTCACCTCCAGACCAGTTTTGTGACGAGCTATCACCAGCCAGTGTACTCACTTGTCCGCTTGCCGATAGCTTGCGTAACGTCCTACTGCCGCCATCGATAAAATAAAGGTTCCCAGAACTGTCACAGCACAAATCACGGGGACCATTCAACTTTGCAACTGACGTTCCCCCATCAGACGTTCCAGCGACGCCGGCCACCCCTGCAACGGTCGAAACCTGCCCATCCGGCGTTATCTTGCGAATCGTGTGATTTCCAGCATCTGCGACATAAAGCGTTCCTCCAGAAGTCGCCACAATTCCAGCGGGGTTATTAAAACGCGCGATATCGCCCGGCCCATCATCACTGCCACTTTCCCAAGAATCACTTCCAGCCAAAGTGCTAACCACACCTGCCGCAGTAACTTTCTTAAGCGCCTGCCAAGATAAGGCAAAGACAGTCCCACTGTAAACCGTTATCGCACTTGGATATGAAACGGAGTCTGTCAACGTCGTTACCGCTCCAGCGGATGTTATTTTTCGAATCCCATTCGAATCACCCACATACAGAGTGCCGGCTTCGGAAGTAATCGCGGTGAAATAACCAAAGGTCGCGGCGGCCCCTGTCGCGTTGGTGCCGCCCGAAACTTGCGACTGACCCGCAAAAGTCGACCATGTCGAGTTGGTGTTCAACGGGCGGTTCCAAAGCGTGCCGTCAGTCTTGATCGCGGACATCATCATGAAGCCGGCACTGACAGATGCCCAGTCCGAGTCTGTGCCGATTCGGGCCGGAGATTTCGTCGAATACGGCATTTCGTATAAGGCACCGGTACTGCTCAACAAAAGGGCAGACACATCCCCGAGAGAGGCCGCCGCCCAGCTCACCCCACTGAGTGTCGCCACCTGCGTGGGATCTGCCGTAAACCCGCTCCCCCAAACCCAAAATGTTCCATCGGTCTTCAATGCCGCGCTTACCCCACCCCGTGCCAATACCGCTTTCCAAATTGAGCCCGTGCCAATGCGAATTGGATGCGTGCTAAAACTAGCGGTATTACTGGCACTAAGTTGTCCGAAAGAATTATCTCCCCAAGCCCACAACGAGCCATCTTGTTTTATGGCAAGAGTATGAGCAGTTCCAGCCGCCGCAGTTTTCCAGTCGCTGACGCAAACACCCACCGTGCGCAACAACTCCACGCCGCCCTTTGACATGCTATAACTTACTGATCCAGAACCGCTTATAACGGCAGAAAACCCACCAGAGCCTCCTATCGTCACAGGGGGGGCTTGAGGCAACTGCTTAAAGACTGGCACACCGGAAGCGGTGCTCACTATACATAGGGCTAAAACCCAGCAAGCCAGTGTGCGTAATGTTTTTAAATGATTCCAAGATAAAATCCTTCTAAAACAAAAGTCCATTTATGCTTCTGGCCACGAAAATAAAGGTTGTCAAACACCTAAAGACTCAATCTTACAGATAAATCATAAAACTCTCTCCGTGCGCGATGTCTGGGAAAGCGGCAGGCACAACACTTTGCGAATGCAAACTGCGAGGCATGGGGGCGCCATCCGGCCATTCTATCAATGGGGCTGAGGAAGGAAGCTGACTATTTCTCTGGGCCGTTGGAGTGGCTTTGGCTTTCAAGAGGGATGGGCGGGCCATGTTTGATAGCTCAACAAATTACATGATAGTTCTATATTTACAGTGAATTCATTTTGTATTTCGTGGCAACAATGCCAGCAGAAACAAACGCAACAAAGCATTCCTGAAACCTCTTTGAACTAACCCCTAGAACGCGCCTCACATCGCGCATATAATTCCTCCCATGCAACCGCCATCTCCGCTCGAGTCCACCGCGCACAAGATTGTGCGGCGCATTCAAGACGCGGGCTATGAGGCCATGTACGCCGGTGGCTGCGTGCGCGATATGCTGCGCGGTGTCGTCCCCCACGACTACGACATCGCCACCAGTGCGCGCCCAGAGCAAATCCAGTCTCTTTTTCGCCGAACACACGCCGTTGGAGCCGCTTTCGGTGTGATTAATGTACTGGAAAACGGCGCGGATTTCCAAGTCGCCACATTTCGGTGTGACGGCGTTTATATGGACGGGCGACGGCCGGAATCCGTCGAATTTTCCAACGCCGAGGAAGACGCTAAACGCCGTGATTTCACCATCAACGGGCTCTTTTTCGACCCGGTTCAAAGAGAGTTGCGCGATTACGTAGGGGGACGCGAAGACCTCGCCAAACACTGTATCCGTGCAATCGGAGATCCCGAATTACGCTTTGCAGAAGACCGCTTGAGGATGCTGCGCGCCGTGCGCTTCGCCACGACCCTCGACTTCGAGGTGGAAGCAGCGACTTGGGCCGCCATTCAAAAGCACGCAGCGGCTATTCACGAGGTGAGTGCAGAGCGCATCCGGGACGAGCTTTTAAAGACCCTGCAATCTCCACATCGGGTGAGAGGATTTGACCTTCTGGACGCCAGCGGTTTACTGCGAGAAATCCTGCCTGAAATGGAGCGCCTAAAGGGCTGCCAGCAGCCTCCGCAATTCCATCCCGAAGGAGACGTGTGGGTGCATACACGACTGATGCTCAGTCTCTTACCGGCCGAGGTTTCCACCCCGCTGCTCCTCTCTGTCCTGTTCCACGATATCGCCAAGCCTGACACCTACTCCCTTGACCCGACCGAGGGACGCATCCGTTTTTCAGGCCACGAAAAGTTGGGCGCAGAAATGACCGCCGAAATCCTCTCCCGGTTGCGACTGCCAGGGAAAGATCTTGAAGCGACGGTTGAGGCTGTCCTCAACCACATGGCCTTCAAAGATGTCCAAAAAATGCGAGTCTCACGTTTGAAGCGTTTTCTGGCGCGGCCGACCATGCCGGATGAATTGCAGTTGCATCGAGTGGATTGCGCCAGCAGCAACGGCGACCTATCCAATTTCATATTCCTGGAAAATAAATTACAGGAATTCTCCGCTCAACCCTTGATTCCTCCACCTCTGGTAACGGGGAATGATTTGATCCAATTAGGGCACCGTCCGGGACCTGAATTCAAACAGATGCTCGAGGAGATTCAGAGCCTCCAGTTAGAAGGGAATTTGCAAACCAAAGAAGCAGCGCTTGTTTGGGTGAAGGATCATTATCCCCCGCCCCAACCGGCTTGATGCCGCCGCGTCAGAAATCTCCGCCTGTGCGCCCCGTTTCTCTAGAAACCAAGTATTAAAGCTGATCGAACACCCCGACCACCTTTTGAGCGCTTGATCAATCGCCACAGTAACGCTCTCTTCATTCGATGGACTGGGAAAACGCATATCGCCAAAAAGACACACCGTGGGACAAAGGAGCGCCATCGCCGGGCTTGGTCGACTTCTTGGAAACGGCCGCCATTCACGGTCGCGTGCTGGTTCCAGGATGCGGCTTCGGACACGATGTGCATGCCATTGCGGCGCTCGCTGACACCCAAGTAACAGGAATCGACATCGCCCCAAGCGCGATTGAAAAAGCCCGGAAAAAACGAGCCGCGGGGTCCGAAGTCTTCCTCCTTGCCGACCTCTTTGCGCTTCCTACTACTCTGTTGGGCACTCAGGACTGGGTGTGGGAGCATACTTGTTTTTGCGCCATCCAGCCCGCGCAGCGAAAGGATTATGTGAAGGCTGTCCGCAGCGCGTTGCGCCCCGGCGGACATCTCGCGGCGATTTTCTTTCTCGACCCCGGCCATACGGATCCCGAAACCGGCCCGCCTTTTGGAGTCAGCGCGAGTGAGTTGGATGCACTGTTTCAAAAATCAGGCGCGTTTGAACTTCTGCACGAATGGGAGCCGAAACGCTCCTATCCCGGCCGTGAAGGTCGGGAGTTAATGCGGCTGTTAACGGCAAAGTAAAACTCTGGGCTGAAGCCCCCTCGCCCCCTACTCACTCCCGCCCCAAGACACGCCCTACCCGACCGCTCAAGCTGAGCGCCAAGGCTACACGCACCGATAGAAAGGCGACCGCTCCCAAAACCGACAAGGAAACCAACAGCGGCACCGGATTGACTTCCGCCCCTCGCAGCCACTGTCCGGGCACCGTCACCGCCCACGCGCAGCCGCCCCCTACCCCAAGACCCGCCACCACTAGGGTCAACAATTCCCACAGCAACAAACGCAAGACTTGGGAATGCCTCCAGCCCCCAGCCTCCAGTATCGCCAACTCCCCACGCCGTTCCAACGCGTTGCGCCCCGCCACCACGCCAACCCCCAGAGCTCCGAGCAAAACTCCGAGCCCTCCGAGCACTTGGAAGATCGCCAGATAGGTGTTCGCCACCGCTTGCAATTCCCCCAACCGCTGCTCCGCTGCCAGCAACTCCAGTCCCCTGTCTTGCAGCGCCCGGCTCCACGCCGCACGCACCCTCAAGAGCGTCTCGCGAGGCGCGTCCACCAGAAGCAATCGGTATCCGCCTGCGTCCGGAAACGCCTCAATAAAGCGAGACTCATCCACCAGCAGTGCCCCCTGCAATATAGAGCCCGCCAGCGTCGCCGCCAAGCGCACGCGAACCATGCCGCCACGCCCATCGGGGAGCTGCAGCACATCGCCAATTTTTTTCTGAAGCGCCCACTGCAGCGTGTCTTCGTCCACAGCGGCGGGAATGGGCTCCTGGCCAAGCCCGCTTCCAGAGCGCAAGACGGCCCATCCTGAGGCAGAATCCACAAAGCGGAACGCCCCCAACTGCTGCAAAACCTCGCTCGGCACACCAAGCAACTTAGGCTGCACAGCCCGGTTCAAATTCAGGCAACTCGCGTCCTCCCCGTCCCTGACCCGGATCGAGAGCACGTTCACTGCGGCATCCACCGGCAAACCCAAATTGTCGCGCACAGCCGGGAGATTGAGATCCTCGTAAACAGGAGTCGCCAATTCCCCAATAAGCGCAAACCCACCAGTGCCCGAATCCCGCCCTTTGCCGCCCTCAGCGGTGTCCTTGCGGAAAACCTCCACAGAGAGAACCAAAAAAGCACCCGCGGCCAGCACCGCTATCACCGCTACGGCACGCCCTGGGCGCCGCCCCGCGTTGCGGAGCGCCAGATGCCGGATTGCGCTCAGGCGCCCTCGGGAGAGACGCCCCAAAGCCCATCGGCAGCCCAGCAACAGGGCAATTAAAAGCAATGAGCCACCTCCAAAAAAACCTTCAGGATCAACCTCCCGCTTCCAGAGTCCATGCCCCAAAAGCGCCGCGCCGCCGCCTAAAAAAGCCAACATCACCAACGCCAGCCAACCGCTGCGTCGCCGTGCTAAAACGCCGCCTTCAGCCACCGCTTCGCCTGAAAGCAATTCCCGGATCGGCCCCCTCCAAGCACTCCAGCTTACCCAAACCATGGCAACCATTGCACTCAGCACCGCGGAGCTCAGTCCTATCACCAAGGAAACCGGGGCCGCGCAAAACGTAAGGGTAGCCCCGCCTATCGCGCCGCGCCACACCCCGCTTAGCGCGTTTAACACGGCCTGCGTATACCAAAAGCCGCAAGCCGTCCCGACGCACGCCCCGAACACTGCCACGCCGATTCCCTCGCTCAAAAACAGAAACCGCACCCGCCTCACCGGCCACCCCATCGCTAGCAGCGCCCCCGCCTCCCCACGCCGACTCTCCACAGACAATCCAAACAACAATCCGACCAAGGCCAGCGACGCCACGACCAAAAAAATGCTGAAACCCAAAAACAGCCCCGCGAAATCCACCGGACCGTCCGTCGCCGCAACCGCTAATTCGTGCAACGGCAGCACCTGTACGCCAGCCACCTGCGGCGTCACTGCCTTTTGCACGGCAGCAGCCTGCGCCGCTGCATTCTCGCCTGTGTAACGGATCGCCGTAGTCGCCCCCCAACGATTCCCCCACATCGCGCGCCCCGTTTCCAATGCGATGAATGCCTTGGGCGCTCCTTTGAACATTTTCCAATACGCCTCGTCCTTCTCTCTGATGCGTGAGGTATCCAGTGCAAAACCGGGCTTCCAATCCCGACAATTCCCCACATCGGAAAGCCCGGGAAAATCGGGCATCCAGGATCCATCCCAACCGTCTGTCTGAAGCGGTTGCACCGCACGAACCTTAAAATTACGAGTCTTCTCTTCAAACTGCCGTTTGCTGTTTAATACCAGATAACGCACCTCCAATTCGTCTCCGACTTCCAGCCCCAAATCCTGCTGCAACCAGTCGCTGACCACCATTTCATCCGGGGCGAGATCCGCCGGCAGGAACGGCAGCGAGCCGGGCGTGGCAGCGCTGATCATCGAATAAGGCGTAGCAAACTCGCCGCAACTCAGCGTGTTCACAAAGTATGTCAGCGAAGGCTCGCCCACAGGGAGCACCTTCAAAAGTGAGTCCTCTAAAAACACCCGGGACGTGCGCACCTCAAAACCGGCATCCTCCACAAGCGGACGCACCTCTAGCGAACCGTCTTCGGGAGTCCAGTGCCGGCCTGTTGCCGTCTTAAGCGCTTCAGGAGCGAGGCTCGAAAGAATAAGGTTCGCCTTTCCATCCACTCCCAAACGCTGCTGCAACTGTTCCAGCGGCAAAAACACAGTCGCGGGGGCCACCTGTCCCGCCTGCAAAGCAAAACGTCCAAACCGCGCATCTTCGGCAATCGCCACCACTCGGCCCCGCAACGCCTCGATCCCGTCCTCCTCGCCCGAGAGCGGCGCATCCTTGGAAAAAACCGAGGGCTTCTCCACGCGCACAACCAGACTCTCACCCACCTCCACGCCCAGACGCTGCGCCAGCGCCGCGCTCACCACCACGTCGCCGGGTTGCAATTCGCGCCGTTCACCGTCGGGTGACAACGCCCAAAAACGTGGATCCACCCCCAGTACCTGCACCTGATTTAACCGCGCACTTCCATCACCCTTACTCGCGCTACCACGCAAAAAAAGAACCGGCGCCGCGTCATTGGAAAGCTCGAGAGCCAATGCGCTACGAAAGAAGTGCTCCCCACCCACCAGAGCAGCCTCCACCCTGCCGACCCGCGCAGCCGCCTGCTGTTGCAAGGTGCCGCGCAACGAATCCCCCACCAACAGCGCCCCTGTGAGCACTAACGCGCACAGAGCTGCCCCGAGGCACGCCCCCAAGTGCGCTCGCCAGTGGTAACGAATCCCATTCCAAACCAGTCGAGGCAGTGTCATGACGCTTTAACCAGCTTGCCGTCTTGCAGCTCCCAAACCTGTTCCATCTTCCCGGCCAACTCCCGCGAATGCGTCACTACCAGTAGCGCCACTTTCCGCGCACGGTTTAATTCGAGTAACAACCCACTTAATTGCAGCGCACTCGCCCGGTCCAGCGCCCCCGTGGGCTCGTCGGCCAACAATAACCGCGGCGCCCCAGACAACGCACGCGCCACCGCCACGCGCTGCCGCTCCCCGCCAGACAACTCCGCTGGACGGTGATCCAACCGGTGCGCCAGTCCAAGCCAGTCCAGCAACTCGCGAGCGAGTATCTCGGCGTTCACCCGCGCCTGCTTGCGATCCGCCAGCGAAGGTGCCAGTACATTTTCAAGCACCGTGCATTGCGGCAGAAGATGATGCATTTGAAAAATCATCCCCACGGTTCGCCGCCGAAATTCCACCAACTCTTTCCCCCGCAGCGTCGCAGGATCCAACCCGGCCACGCGCACCGTCCCTGAATCCGCATAGTCCAGTGCCGCCAAGATGTTCAGCAGCGTGCTTTTGCCTGCGCCCGAAGGACCTAGAATCGCCGCCGTGCCGCCGGCCTCGAGTTCAAAATCCAGCCCCTTGAGGATATCCACAGGAACACCGCCACCGGGAGATTGGTGGGTTTTTGTAAGATTGTTTACTTCAACGAGCATAAAAAGGCGGAGCAGAAGGGTGTTTGGGACGAATCCGCGCCGCTTTTCAACTTAATCAAGAGCGAGACGGATGTCACCCGCTCTTGAAAGGGAATTGCACACCACCCCTCGGCAGGCCGTGTGTTCGAAAGTACAACACCCGTGTCTAAGTTTGATGCGCATCTTCCATACCAAAAAGGCGCTTCTCAGAGGAAAAACCCAATGGCATCCCCGTTGCTAAAGGAAGCCCAACCTTAAAAACGCTATGTTGTACTCCTTTGATTCCCGCGCCGAACTCCAATCCTCCTTGGAGACCCAAACCGACGAAATGCTGCTCAACGCGGTCAAAACCTGTTGCAAAGAAGCCCTCGACGAACTCTATCGCCGCCATCATTCCACTTTGCGAGCCGTCATCGCTCGCGTACTGCACAACGACCAATCCATCGAAGATCTCCTTCAAGAGGTTTTTGTCGAAATCTGGCGCCTTGCCACTCGTTACTCCTCGGAAAAGGGCAAGGCCCTCGGCTGGATGATCACCCTGACGCGTCGCCGCTCCATTGACCGTCTCCGCCGAGAGCAGGCCTATAGCCGCGTGGAAGAACGTTACCAGAAGGAAACCGAGACCATGCCCAGTGCCTGGACCCAAAGCCGTGGCGACGATGACGTCGAATGGGCCGACATGCGCCGCGTGCTCAATACCATCGTAGACACTCTGCCAGAGCCTCAGCGCATCGCCATTCAGATGGCCTTCTTCCAAGGCCTCAGCCAACGAGAAATCTCCGCAGTTACCGGCTCGCCACTTGGAACCATCAAAACCCGGGTTGAACTCGGCATCCGCAAAATTGGATCAAAACTCAGAGAACTCCCAGGGGAATCCTTCCCATTTTTTTCAGCGGCATAACGGCAAACTCTAAAAAACGTTACCCGCATCACTCCCCCCCAAAAAAAGGAGGCGTTCGCTTTTTACAAGCGGGCGCCTCTTTCTCTTTTCCAATGAGCGACTTTACGCATTTTGCCACTTATCGACCCAGCCTTGTACGCTTCAATCACTTGTTTACGCGTCCCCTCTCTGATTCAATTCGCCGAAGCCAAACCAGCAACAGGCATCCCCCTTATGAATCCATCCGCCCGTTTAAAAATATCTCTTCTCTTTTTTATCCAATTTTTCATCTGGGGCACTTGGGGTGTCTCCATGGGCACCTGGATGAACGACTTGGGCTTTTCAGCGCCGCAAATCGGCACAGCTTTTGGAGCAACCTCCATAGCCGCGATGATTTCTCCGTTTTTGGTGGGCATGTTGGCAGACCGTTTTTTCGCAGCACAACGGGTCTTGGGCGTGCTTCATTTACTCGGTGGCGTACTCCTTTTTGCCGCCTCTAGAACGACCACTTTCACTGCCTTCTACGCCCTGCTTATCGCACACACATTGTGCTACATGCCGACTCTTGCGCTTGTAAATGCAGTCGCTTTCTCCCAGATGCAGGACACGGCCAAAAGCTTTGGCAGCATCCGCGTAATGGGCACTTTCGGCTGGATTGCGGCGGGGATATTGATTGGCAAAATGAACTTGGGCTCAACCGCCCATCAATTTGTCATTGGTGCTGCCGCTTCCCTTTTCCTTGGCTTGTACTGCTTCCTTTTTCTTCCGGAAGTTCCCCCGAAAGCAAAGGGGCAGCCCATCAGTTTACGCTCCATCCTTGGACTGGATGCGCTCGCCCTCTTCAAAGACTCTTCCTTTGCGGTTTTCGCCATAGGTTCTTTCCTTATTTGTATCCCGCTGGCTTTTTATTATTCAGGCACTGAACGATTTTTAACTCAAATCGGGATCGCTGAAGCTCCCGCTAAGATGACCTTTGGCCAGATGAGTGAAGTCTTTTTCATGCTCATCTTCCCACTGATGTTTAGCCGACTAGGTGTCAAAAAAATGCTCGTTCTGGGCATGGCTTGCTGGGTGGTTCGCTATCTCTGCTTTGCCTATGGCACGGCCGAAAGTGGCTTCGCATTGTTGCTCCTTGGCATCCTGCTGCACGGCCCCTGCTTTGATTTCTTCTTTGTAACTGGCCAAATTTATGTGGACCAGCGAGCCCCAGTGGAAATGCGAGCCGCAGCCCAGTGTCTCATCGCCTTCATCACTTACGGCGCAGGAATGCTGGTGGGTTCAATCGCCCAAGGCTACGTCATCGCCGCCTACACGCTTCCGGACAAATCAGTCCACTGGTCGCCCACCTGGCTTATCCCGGCGGTCGGTTCAGGCCTTATCATGCTGGCCTTCCTCGCCCTTTTCCGGAATCCGGCTAACTCAACCTCAGCCGCCAGCCAGAAGGCTCTTTAGTGCGAAAATATTCAGCATCGCCTTGGGAATAAACGAATCGGGCTCCACATACTCTGGCACCTTGCGCCCATCGGCGGAGCGTTCGGAGCAATGAGCATTTGCGCCACTGGGGCCTAGACCGTCGAGCGTAGGGCCTAAGGTACACAGGTAATTAGCGTCGCTCAACCCGCCTCGAGCCACTTGCTTCACGAAAATGCCGAGGGCCCGCGCCGCGACTTCCCAGTGTTGCGCCAACGCAATCGTTTCAGGGGAAGCCGGCCAGGCGGGGGATGTTCCGGTGTTCTCCACTCGGATCCACGCTCCTTGCTCCGAAACGGCCCCAACCGCCAACCCTTCGATTCGCCGACACCCATCTTCCAGCACTAGCGGATCGAACGCACGCATCTCCATATCCGCGAAAGCTTCTTGCGGCACCCGATTGACCACGGAACCTCCCGCAATAACACCCACGTTTACCGTCAGCCCCCGCTCGTAATCCGTAACCTGGGCCGCCGCCTGCACCGCTTCGGCGAGCATGACAATCGCGTTCGCCCCTTCTGCATGAGCACTACCCGCATGCGCCGCCCGGCCATGTCCATGGAGCCGATACAACGCCCGCCCTTTGCGTGAGGTCACCAAATGAAAGGAGTTCCCTTCACGCGGTCCACCTTCAAATACCAGTACCGCCCTCGCTCCTTGGGGCGCCCGCTCTGCGGTACGTTTTCCAAACTCAGCCCCGATGACCTCCTCCGAGGCGTTAACGGCGATTATCCAACGCGTGCTCTCAAACAGCGCAGGCAACACCCGCTTGAGCGCCTGCAACTGCAGCCAAACAAGCACTGTGCCTCCTTTAATATCCACCGTCCCCGGCCCGTAGATACGCCCCTCTTCTGGAGCCTCCCGCCACTGAAAGTCGTTCTTCTGTTCCTCCTCAGCTGGAAAAACCGTATCTAAGTGCGTCACCAGTACCACTGGCCTCAAACTTGCATCACCCCGGCATAAAAACAGATGCCGTCCGTGTTCTTGGTTCTCAGATTCCACAAACTCGGGAGTGAATCCCATGGAGGCGAAACACTCCGCCGTAAGCGCCCCGACTTGGTTCACCCCATCGCGATTGGTCGTAAAACTATTAATCTCAACCATCCGCCGAAACCATAGCATGGCCTCAGGCATTAAAGAGTTCAGGGCTGCTTCCAAATCTACGCTCAAGGTTTCTTCCATAATCTCGTAACGCGCAGGATGGAGCCGTCGCTATCAATGACAAGCTTGGGCGGAAACTGGATTTGCGCCTATTCCCCCACGTAACGGGAGAATAAGCCGCCCATGGGAGTCAAATCCGAGGCCCTCAAAGTCATCCGCAGCAAGGTACAAGTGTCCGTCCAAATCGATCCAATCCACCGCTGCACCCAAGTGGGCGGCCGCTGTGACGCCGAGACTGCTTTCAATCATACACCCAAGCAATGTTTTCAGGCCAAAACCCTTGGCGACTTGGATCGTTTCCAAAGCCCCCGCAAACCCGCCGCACTTCAGAAGCTTCACGTTTATCCCCTGCACCAAACCAACCAACTGGGACACATCAGCAGCATTCTGCACAGACTCGTCGGCAAACAGCGGCAAGCGTTCCGATCCTAATCCCGCGCAAAGTTCGAGCCACCCTTCCCTCCCCCCTGCATGATGCACCGGCTGTTCCACAAACGCCAACCCGAGCCGAGCCAGTCGAGGAATGATTCGGATGGCCTCCTTCGGACTCCACCCGCCGTTAACGTCTCCAAACAAAACAGCGTCTGGTGCTGCCTCCCGTGCGGTGGCCACGATGGCATGGTCAAAATCCAAATTGCCACTGCCCAGCTTCAACTTAAGCATACCAAACTGCCGGGCCAAACCACGCACGTGCTCGGAAAACTCACTGAGATCCGTGGGGATGCTCAACGAACGACACGCCGATACCCCATTGGG
Source organism: Opitutus sp. GAS368 (assembly GCA_943329925.2). Classification (GTDB taxonomy): domain Bacteria; phylum Verrucomicrobiota; class Verrucomicrobiia; order Chthoniobacterales; family Chthoniobacteraceae; genus Chth-196. The sequence goes on along the minus strand of CALQFT020000029.1, from coordinate 13,339 downwards.
ATCCGGCAAGTGAAGCAGTCGCCAAACCGGCTGCCCAGACGCCTTCCCCAAAAGATCATGCTGCAACACATCCAAGGCGAGACGAACAGAACGGGGCGCCTCCTGCAACTCTTCGGGAAGCCACGCTCCAAAATGCGACCATTGCCGCAACCAACTTAGCGCTGCGGCGGGATCTTCTGGGTAATAAGGCACAAATGGCGCCTCCCCAAAGCCGCCACAGGCCCACACACGCAACATCTGGCGCTCTGATGACGCGCCATGGGCAATTCGAAAGGGAGAGAAAAGCCTCAGCGTGCGCATCTCGGCGCGCAAACCGTGCAAGCTCTCGGGTTGATCAGGGGAATCATCCATTAACCACGTCAATAACCCACACATATTCAAGCCTCGCCAGTCAAATCCGCGACATAAGCCGCTAAGATTATCCGTGCGCTTCACCGTGCACAGAAGTCCATTTGATATCCGCTCATTTAGAGGCCCGCGCCCCCAGACCGAACCGTTCAAGACACCAACAACCCAGTGGCAAATCCAACCTTTCTGCGCCTATGCTCTATCTACGACCCATGACGCCCTACGATTCCCTCTGTAGCCTTGCCCGCGAAATAGCCCTTCTTGGATCCACCGCCTCCGTGCTTGGTTGGGATCAAGAAACTTTCATGCCACCAAAGGCGCTAGACTACAGGGCCCAGCAGCTCTCCTCCCTAAGCGCCAAAGCCCATGCCCTAGCGACTGGGCGCCGCTTTCAAACCCTGCTTGAAAAAGCAGAAGCTCAGAGCGACTCGCTCACCCCTACCGAATTGGCAAACTTGCGCGAATGGCGCTACGAAAGAGACCGCGCCGCCCGCATTCCCACCGCATTGGTAGCGGAGGAAAGTGATGTCACCACCCACGCCAAGCATGCTTGGGCTGAAGCTCGCCAAAGATCCGACTTTTCTTTGTTCGCCGAACACTTGGCCAAGATCTTACAGATCGCCCGCCGCAAAGCCACATTGTTGGGCTTTAAAGACGAGCCCTACGACGCCTTACTGATGGGATACGAGCGGGGCGCGACCACCCAGGCCATCGCCGAGCTCTTCGGAAAGCTTAAACCCAAGCTCGTCTCGATAGCCAAAACCGCCACCGAACGCAGCGCCTCGATTCCCGCGAATCTTTTGCGAGGAACCTATTCCATTGCCAAACAGCAGCAGCTCAATCAGGAAGTTGCCGAAAGCATCGGCTTCGATTTTCAGAGCGGCCGCATTGATACCACCACGCATCCCTTTTGCACCACGCTTGGTCCCGGCGACGTCCGTCTGACCACTCGTTACGACAAAGCCGATTTCACCTCCTCCTTATTTGGCGTCCTCCACGAGGCGGGCCACGGCCTTTACGAACAAGGGCTTCCCTGCACTGATTTCGGCCTGCCATCAGGCACCGCAGTTTCCCTTGGCATTCATGAATCCCAATCCCGTCTTTGGGAAAATCATGTGGGACGTTCGGAAGTGTTCTGGGAAAAATGGCTTCCACGCGCAGCTGAATTGTTTCCAAACCTCCGAAAAATCGAGTTGGCAGAGTTTTTGCAATCCATTCATCGGGCAGAATTCTCATTCGTTCGCGTCGAAGCCGATGAGGCGACTTATGACATGCACATCCTCCTGCGATTCGAGCTGGAGCGCCGTCTCCTAGATGGCTCGCTTGAAGTTGCCGCCGTCCCCACCGCTTGGAATAACGCCTTCACTGATCTCTTCGGAAAAAATCCACCTGATGACGCGCACGGTTGCCTCCAAGATATTCATTGGAGCATGGGCGGCCTCGGCTACTTCGCCACTTACACACTGGGGAACCTCAATGCCGCGCAGTTGTTCCAAGCTGCACAAAAAGACAAGTCTGTGTCTGGGGGGTTAAAGACGGCCAACTACCAACCGCTGCTTCACTGGCTCAGAACAAAGGTCCACGCCAAAGGCAGCTCACTCTTTCCTTCAGAGCTCATAGCCGAGGCCACAGGACGGCCCACGGATCCCGCCCCCTATCTCGCTCACCTACGCAACCGATTTACCCGTTGAGTAAAAAACGCCCTCTCAAAAAATGATTCAACCCGACTGCGGCGGCACTTCCACGGATTTATCCAATACAAACCCGCGACTTTTGATTTTTTTCATCGCGATTTTTGAGACTCGCCGCACCACCAAAAAGGACGCTAAGAAGCCAACCCCCAACAACCACGGTTGCCAACGGCTATGAGTTACACTAGCGCCGCCCAATTGCGTCACATCTAGCTCTGATCTCAAGGAAGCGCCCAACCCTGCAAAAACCAGCGTTGCCGGACACATTGTCACAAACGTCGCCAGCGTAAACTCTTTCAAAGGCAGCACGCTCAGCCCATAGGCGTAGTTGCCCAGAGCGAATGGGACCGGGCATAACCGCAACAAAACAGCCATTCGCAGTCCATCCTGCTGTAGCGCCTCATTAATGCTGGTGAAAAGGATATGCCTCCCAGCCACCCGCTGCATCCAGCCTCGAATTACCCAACGACTCAGCGTAAAGTTTAGCAAAGCACTCAGCATTTTCGCCGCAAGTAAAACGCCCACTCCCTGCCAAAAACCGAACTGGAATCCGGCAAATACCACAAATGGCCACACCGGCATAAGGATAAGTTGCGACAAGATCAGCAACCCTAAAAACCCACCCAACATTTGCAGACCGGTCCCGCCGGACCAAACCGGCAACGACTGCAATGTTGTTAGTATTTTCTCAACCATCCGGCCCCATTCTAACGCACCTGCGCCCGAATAACACGTTTAAGTCCACAAGGCTGCCCTGCACTTATATCGCCCCCTGAGATTGCTTCCCGAGGGTCCCTCAGGCCCCTTGTTTCGGCAGGCTTAAAAGCTCACTCAAACTTTCCTGCGTGCATAGCCCAACGAGGTCGCCCCTCCCGTTTACTACCGCAAGGGCTGGACTTCCCGTGCGCTCCATTAACCCAAATGCCTGCGTCAACAAAAGCGTGGGCTCCACAAAAGGAAGTTCCCGCCGGGCATAATCGAGCGCCCGACCTGCTGGACCAGCCTCCTGCAATCCCGCGATCAAACTGTTGCGATCCAAAATCCCAACCAACCCTCCATCTTCGTCCATCAAGGGAAATGTGTGCTGCGCGGCGTGCAGCAAAAGATGGGAGGCGTCTGCGAGTGCCGCTTGCGCAGGAAGCCGCACGAAACTCGTAACCATCGCGTCTCCCACCCTTAAACCGCGAGCTGCTTCCCTCACACGCACTTGCGCAGATTCACTTCCCGCACCAAGAAAGACAAACACGGCGATAAACAACAAAACTGGTGCCGGCACCAATAGCGCCGCCAACCCAAGAAAAACCGCCAACGTCTGCCCAATGGCTGCCGCAATCGTTGTTGCGCGCTCATAGCTTAGCCACATAGCCAACAACGCCCGCAACACTCGCCCGCCGTCCATGGGGAAAACCGGCAACAAATTAAAGGCCAGTAGCGCGGTATTGATGCTGAATAAAGAGGCGACCATACCACTCCATCCCTGAACCTCTCCCTCAACAGCCTGGAACTCAAAACCGCAGGCCAGTCCAAAACCAAGAGCCAACAACGCACTCACCAAGGGCCCCGCCAGCGCCACTATAATCTCCTCTATGGGTCGCTCTGGAATCCGCTCCAGCCGAGCCACCCCACCAATCGGGGTCAAAGTAATGTCTGGGGTCGCAATACCAAAACAGCGTGCGGCCCATGCATGACCAAGTTCGTGAAGCAAGATACACGAAAAAACCAACCCAACCAACGACAATCCGCCCAAGGCCCCAGCCCAACCGCCTTCCCGCCCATGACTTAATCCGATCCAACCCAGAAAAATGAAAAACGTCAGATGTAGCCGAATCTGAATCCCGGTTAGTCGGGCAATTGGAAAAGACCAACGCATATAAAAACCTTTCGTCTCACCGAATTGTTATTCCGTCCAATTTTTGGCAACAAAGTAGCATTGCATCAAATACACCGCACCAAAACCGCAAACTCCATCGCCAGCCATCTTCACACAGAACTATTCCAGCGATGAGTTAATTTTATCCGAACTCCAAGTATTCAGCAGCCGAGAATAGAATTCCCCCCTGAAACACCAAGGCATCAATGCTGAAAAAAACGCCCCAACCCTCAAAGATTCCAAACTAGGGCAGGGCCCCCATGGCGCCGGATTGGAACCCTCCAATTTCGAAAGACAGAGCATTAGCCGCAGAAGCAACTTCAGATGGATTCTCGGCCTGTTTCATTGGGAGGGAACCGTAAAAGCACAAAAACCCACATAGGCAGCTTTAACGAGGCACCGACGAGGCACCGACGAGGCACCGACGAGGCACCGACGAGGCACCGAATCCGCAAAAAATCGCTGGGCCTCACTTACTTTCGACATTAGGAGGGAAGGAAAAGTTCAATAAAGACGCTAAATTCAAACCTATTTCTCTGATTGAGAACGCCACCCCAAGCATTTGCGAATTGCTCATCGCTGAAAATCGGATACTTAGATGGGATGCAAAGAGCCGTAACGACTCGCCCTGCTGGGGTGCTTTCAACCCAAAAAGTGGCAAATGAGGCTGGCCTCGCCAAAAGAAGCGATCCAATGAAAATCCCATGTCTAGGCCCGCATTCTTGGCGGGTACTGCCGCTGCTTCTTTGTGGAGTAACCTTTTTTTTAACCGGTTGCGCCGAAATTCCGGCTACGGTCAAATCCCACGATCCGCTCAAGATGCAAGTTCGCACCACAGCGTACACGCACACCGAGGCAGGTGGCTCACGCAACGCCATGGGGACAAGGCTCCGCTTCGGCAGCGAAACAAACTCGGCAGCCGCGGACTGGAGCTGGATGCCAGTGGGAACCCGCTTCCGCCTCGTTTCCACCGACCGCGTCTACGTCGTTGAAGATTACGGCAGCGCGCTGATTGGAAAAAAGACGATCGATTTATACATGCCCAATGAATCCATGATGAGACAATGGGGGGTACGAACGGTAGACATTGAAATTATCGAATGGGGATCTTGGGCAATAAGCAAGATGCTCTTGAGCCGAGGAGCCACCGGCTCGACAGTCAAGCGCATGCTCGTGGCGCTCGATAATAAACCTTAGCCCGACTTCACGCGTACTGGGCGATGGCTCAGCCCCCGATAAAAGGGATATTACCTAGTCTGAAGCCACGCTAAACCGGCTGCCCCTGTCACCGCCACCGTGGCGCCGATCATCGTACGCCGAGTGGGCCGAGTGCCCTCAATTCCCCACGCCAGCACCATTGTGAGCAACGGGGCAGTCGCGACAATGGGCAACACCTGCACACTAGGCGCTACCATGAGCGCCCACTGAAAGCAGGCCACCCCCAAAGTGGGACCGGCAAGCGCGTTGCACACAACGTAACCTGCGGCACCCGCCCAAACCTTCTGGGAATGACGCATTTCCATGGCCTTCCCCAAGGCAATCAGGATCCACCAAAAAACCAGCGTGGTGAGCACTCCAGCGCTAATGCGCTGATACGCCACCGTCCCGCCATCGATTGCGACATGGACGGCTTGGCAGGCCGCGTAACCTCGACGGGAAAAAACCGCTCCGAAAGCCTGCCCAAACGCCGAACCAATTCCCAAAAGAACACCGAAACGGAATCTCGAAGGATCTCCCTCCCAATGCCTATCTGGTGCCAAGGCAAGCGCCACGCCCAGAAGAATCGTCCCCCCCAAAAGCAACTCGCCCACAGCCGGGCGGGTTCCCAGAAGAAGATACTCCCCGACAGTTGCAATGGGCGCGGCCAAACACTGCGTTAAGAGAATGGTGAGCCGTGGGCCAATGAGGGAGAGCGAACCAAACATGCAAAGATCTCCCAGCCCAAACCCGATAAAGCCACTCAACAAAAACCAAGGCAAACCGCCCCCTCCAAAGCCCATCCCCCAACCGTGCGCCCAGATACCCAAGAGCACCATAGCCAGAAGCAGGCGCGACACATTTGCCTGCATGGGCCCCACCAAGCGCGCAGACTTTGAGGCAAACAAGATCGAAACCGAAAACAGAACCGTCGTTAAAACAGCAGGGAACATGCGGGAAACAGCCTGCCGAGGCTCAATGCTTTATAAAGCGCTCAAAAGCTCCACCCAATAATGCCTGAACGTCGCGTTCCACCTCAGAACGCGTCACATGCCATCCCGTGTCGGAAAGATCCGAGTACTTTTCCGCCAGCACCTCCGCCAAAATAGGACGCGAGTGATGCCATTTATAAGCCAATTGATCCAACACGCGACAGTCACTGTGCTGTGGCGTTACTCCAACCCCCAGCAACTCAATACGCATCCTCGTGATCTCTTCAATTAGCGAAGGATTGTTCAAAAACCACCAGCATCCAAAGATATGAAGATTGCGAAACTTCCGCGCTGCCACGCACAGCGCATGTTGATTTTCTCGGGCGAGCATCGTGCAAATAAACCTATTTTCGGGAAACGCTGCGCACAACGCCTCCACCGAGGGCACATCTGCTGGCGCCAAGCTATCCCCTGCGATACGCAGCTGCGGGTTCACCCCCCGGCGCACTCCAATCATCATGGCAAAGGCCTGTCCGTGATCTCGGCCAAACGGGAGCACCGCCCCCTCGATCAAGCGGTTGGTCACACTATTGTCGGAAAACCGCCATTCAGGAGGCAGTGATACCATGCAGTACTGCGAATCCATCTTCTGAGTCCAATCCGAAAGAAAGCGACGCACCTCCTCAAAAGTTTGTCCCGAAAGATCCTCCCGCACCTCATAACCCCAACGATGCAACTGGCTCGCAGTTTTTTCCCAATCCAGCAGTAGCGGATCCAAGCGAAGAGCCGACACAAAGGCAGGATGCCGCTGGAAGCCCTTCTCCCAAAAGGGCCGCTCCTCATCATCAAACGGAAGGTTGGTCATACACACCTTCCGCACACCAGAAATTTCCAATATTCGCTCTGTATAGGCTTCAGGAGTCCATTTGAGAAAGTGTTGACGCAGCGCAGGCAAATCCCTCTGCCTGACGTCCAGACCGAGTAACTGCAAGGTGGTGAGCACCCCACGGCAGGATTCGGAAATCGGAGAACGCTCCAAAAACAACTGGCGCCAAATCCATTCCGCTTGAGCAGACTTACCCAGCCTCCAAAAATGCTCAGCGGGCTCCCGATTGCAGCGAAAAGCCTCTGCGATAAGATAGTGATAAGTCAAAAGCTCATCGATCCCCCATAAAACCAAGCTCCCAAAAGCCGGATCAAACAGGTGCGTGTGAATATCAAATACCGGGGTGTGCTCCACGACTTCGTGGACCACTTGGCGAAGGGTAGCATGCCGCTCAGAGCTCATTCCCCATACAAAAGAAAACCTTTCCTCCAAAACAAAAGCACCATTTTTAGTTTCACCCACTTTTGCTCACTTTTACCCACTTTTACCCACGATTGACCTCCTCCAGCGCCTGCTTTCACGCCTTGGGTGCTGCTGTTCGCAAATCCGGATCGCCCCTTGGAGAAGCGCCCTGCCACTGGGCCACCTGCTCTGGAAAAGGACAATGTTCGCAGTTACTCGCGTCCCGACTGCAAAAGTCTTCGTACAACTGAAGCATCCCCTGCTGGTGCACCGCCGAGCCCAAAAGAGGCCATGCATCTTGGCGGCGCGCCAAAAGCCGGGTTGCCGCAATGCGGGAGCGCCTATTTCGCTCTGGGGCGCGCATTTTGAGAAGAGCGTCCCACCCCTGAACAAAGGGAAGAAATACGTTGATTAACAATTCATCCAGCCGCTCTTCCCCTAACAATGCCAAGGGCTTGACTGATCGCTTTGCCGTAAACGTGTAATGCGAGCTCCAAAAGGGATGCTGGATACGCCCCAAGACCACCCGCAAGCGCCGCCAATCCTGCGCGAGAACCAAGCGCCTGAGCGCCCGCCAGTGCTTCAGTAGCACCGCAAGCGCCCCGAGCCGACGCAAGGGGTGGTTGGCTGGCCGCTGCCCGGCCATACACCACGTTCCCGATGGAATCTGCAGTGCATGAAGGGATGCTCTGTGGGGCCACCACCGCTCCCATAAGGCCTTAGCGTAACGGAGCGTCTCCCCAGAGAGCACGGCCAGATCCGGCCCCGGAAGCAGCCCCGCCACTCCAAAAAGCAGCGCCTCCGCGGCTTCTGGCTCCTCAACAAGTCGCCTCAAAGGAAGCCTTTGCGCCAAAAGCCTGAATGCCAGCTGGTTTCCAGGGTACCCCAGCCCGCTAGCCAACGCCTGATATAGCGCCTCCGCCTCTCCGTGCGCCTCACTGGTGCGAGCTAAATTCGCCGCCTTTCGATCGAAACGAAAACGGGCCGCCGCTTGCAACACCTCGGCGATGCGAGGCAGCGGCAGGCTCTCCAACATTCGCGAACATCTTCCGGGAGCCGCCACAGGGATCTCTGGACCGAAAGCACCGCCTTGATGGCCTGGGGACAACAGTTGAGCTTGCGGCACAAGAAGATGCCCGAGTGTCCTCGAAAAGAAGCGCTCCTCACCACAATGTAAAAAGACATGCAGCACCACCCCCTCGTACTCAGGGTTCATTGAGTGCCCGTGCCGCTCCCAATCGCGCACGTCCGGATCGAGTTCGATGGCGCCGCGCAGTGGAGGGCCGCCGTCAACGCGGATTGCGGCCTCAACAAAATCCGGCCCCGCCACCCGGTTCCAAATTCCAAACTGCACAATCTCAATGTGCTCTCCTGCTGTGCCCAGAAAGATTCTACCAAACTCGCCCGCAAACCAGCGCGCCTGCAATTCCAACTCCCCTTGCCCAGTACCACGCGCAAAGTTCTGGGCAGGCTGCTGTTCAATCGAACGTAATGAGCCGCCGACTCCGGCTTTGGCTTTGGATCCAAAGCGAGAGCTCATGACCTCGTGTGATTGATTGGATTGAGCGGCGTTCACACCTTTGGCTACGGAGCAAAAGGACAAAAGGTTTGAGGAAAATAAACGAAAAATATTCCGTAAGTTTGAAAGCTCGATTTTGAACTCCATGAGCCTGAAGCTCGCAAAACAGGGCGTTTCACGCGAAAGCGCGGGGTTGTTTCACGTTCCAAACATCAAACAAGTCCCTAAACTTCTCCGCGCCGCCGCAAGCTCCACTTCGAAATTACCTTCCGGCATCTCATGCTCTCACAGGATGCCCTTCTGCATGCCGCCAAGCCACGGCGTAGCGCAGAAGTTCGGCACCGCTTTTAAGCGACAGCTTTCTGCGCAAATTCGCCCTGTGACTTTCGACCGTTTTGACCGAAATGTTCAAGGCACTGCCAATCTCACAGGAGGACTGCCCCCTGCCGATCCGGAATAAAACCTCCAACTCTCTGTCGGAGAGAGCCGCAGCAGGATCCTGAAACGCCAAACGGCCCTCCACCGCACGGCGCACCAGACGTTGGGCCACTTGCGGGCTCACCGCAATTTCACCGTTTCGCATCGTGTTGAGAGCCTGCTCGAGATTCGAGGTGGCAGCATCCTTCATAAGGTAGCCGCGGGCGCCGGCACTAAGCGCTCTAAAAGCGTACAAGTTTTCGTCATGCACACTTAATACCAGGATAGAGACGCTAGGCTGCGCCGCCTTCATGTTTTTTATAAGCTCCAACCCGTCCATGCCTCCTGGGAGGGTGATATCCATGATCACGGCATCGGGCGTGTGCAGCCGCAGACACTCAATGGCGCTGAGGGCGTCGCCGCATTCCGCTACGACTTGGAGCTTGGGATTCCGGCTCAAAAGCGCGCGCAACCCGAGACGCAAAAGCGGGTGATCGTCCACAAGCAACAACTTGTAGCAAGAGGCCTTTGCCTTTAAGTCGATGGGCTGTGAGGAGAGCATTGGATGCCGCGCCTCACGTTGTGTGCCTGCCAGATTGATTCCTCCCGTCATGATCCACTCGTCGTGCGACGCCTCCCCAAGACTGGATCGCATTGGGCGGCCATTTGTGGGGCAGAAACGCACGAAAATCGGACGCTTACCAAGGGGGCGGGCCAAAAAAACGCGGCGCAAACTTTCCCGTACAGCCCCAACTAATCCCGCACAATTTCGCCCCGATACGGAATTTCCGAAAAATAGGGTCCTCAGGCCGAGAAGTAAACCGGCACTGGGCTGCGGCGAGGCAAGAAGGAGGCAGAGAGGGCCAGGAGAAGCAGACGTAACATGAAAAAAGAGGGGGCTTTGGGTTCCTCGGCAGGAATTGGGGCTAGTGAAAAATGGGTTAAGCGGCAGTCTCAGTTAGGAGAGAGGTAAACGCTGATTGAGCAAGTCGACAAACTTTGTGTAAAGTGAGTTCGAATGTTAACGCAGGATTACAAGGTAAAGTTGGAAGTGTTCGAAGGGCCATTGGATTTATTGTGGTACCTCATCAAGCGGGAAGAGGTGGATATTTACGACGTGTCTCTGGAGCGGATCACGCAACAGTACCTAGAGTTCATGGACGCGTTCAAAGCGCTGGACTTGGATGTGGCTGGGGAGTTCATCGTGATGGCGTCCAATTTAATTTACATTAAGAGCCGCAGTCTGCTGCCCGTCAGCGTGCAACCGCCCGAAGAGGAGGCCGAGGAGGAAGACCCGCGTTGGGAGCTGGTAAGACAACTGATTGAGTATAAAAAATTCAAGGACGCGGCCGCTGGTTTGCACCAGAGAGAACTGGCACAAGAGGCGCTTTTCAGTCGGATCTCCGAGCTGCCGGACCATCAACCAGAACGCCCGCTGGGAGAGGTGAGTGTATTGGACTTAATTGCCGCGTTTAACGGGGTGCTCAAGCGGATTAATCAACGGGAAGACTTGCGGGAGATTTTTGAGGAAAACTTCACCGTATCTGACAAAATTGAACTCGTGTTAAAGATGCTCTCCGGCGGCGTGCCTTTGGACTTCACAGAGTTGTTTTCCGGGATCGCCTCACGGGCGGAAATTGTGGTGACGTTTTTGGCGGTGCTGGAGTTGATCCGGCTTAAGCAATTAAAAGCGGTGCAATTGGAGCCGTTTGGAAAAATCGAGCTCACCCGAGCCTAGAAGGGACAGCGATGACCTTGCTCCAAGTGCTTGAAGCGTTAATTTTCGCCGCCCCAAAGCCGCTTTCTACCGGCGAAATGCTGTCGGCAATCCAGTCTGCCGGCGCCTCTTGTGAGGCGGAGGCCGCACAAGCCCTCGCGACGGCTTCTCCCGAGGAGGTGCTACAGGCTTTGACTCACTTGGGGGAGGCCTTCGAGCAAAGCGGTCGCTCGTTCCGCCTTGTGGAACAGGCTAGCGGGTGGAACTTAGTCACGCGCCCCGAATTCGCTCCGTGGGTACGCAGCCTCTACCCAGAGGCTAAGCCAGCGCGCCTCAGCGGGCCAGCGTTGGAGACGCTTGCGATCATTGCCTACCGACAACCCGTGACGCGCGCGGACATCGAGGCCGTGCGCGGCGTGGCCGTTGACGGGGTTATGCAGGTGCTTCTGGATCGCAGCCTCGTGCGGATTACGGGCCGAGCCGACGTTCCAGGTCGGCCGCTCTTGTACGCCACAACGGATTATTTTTTGGAGCATTTCGGTCTAAAATCCACTCAGGAGCTGCCCAACTCAGCCGAACTGGGCCGCATTAACCTGCCAAAAGCCCCTCCGCCAGAAGAGAAAGCCTCCAAACGCAAGGGGGCCAAAGACGAAGAAGCTGCGCTGGAAGCCTCCCCGGAATTACCTTTCATCGACGAAACTGCGCCGAGCTCCCAAGAAGCGTCCTCCCAAGAAGCGTCCTCCCAAGAAACGAGCTCCTCTGAAGCGTCCGCCTCGCAAGAGCCATTTTTTACCGAGGCCGCCCATGGACTCGCGCCGGAGATTGAGCCACCTTCCCAACCTGCCGACGAAGCAACCGACTTTTCAAATGAACCTCGTTGATATCCGAAAAAAGATAGACTCTCTGGACGAACAGATCCTCCAACTGCTCAACGCTCGAGCGGAATGTGTTCACGAAGTCGGCGAGTACAAGAAGGCGGAAGGATTAGAGATTTACGCTCCAGAACGTGAAGAGCAGGTCTATCGCTCACTGGCGGAACGCAATAGTCGTATCGGGGGCCGCTTGCCAGAGGGCGCTGTACGGGCTGTGTACCGGGAAATCATGTCCGCGTCTTTGGCGTTGGAGAAGGATCTGAGGATCGCCTATCTCGGCCCGGAAGCCACCTTCACGCATCAGGCAGCGCGCTCGAAATTCGGCGCGAGTGTCAAGTACACCCCTCAACCCGGCATCGGCGATGTATTTGAAGCCGTCACACGCGGACAAGCCGACTACGGAGTGGTGCCTGTGGAAAACTCATGGGAAGGCGCTGTAAACCATACTTTGGATATGTTTATCGACAGTGAAGCGCAGGTTTGCGCCCAAGTGCTCTTACGGATCGAGCACCACTTGCTGGCGCGCTGTGCTAAAAGCCAAATACGCACAGTGTACAGTCACCCTCAGGCTTTCGCCCAAACGCGCAATTGGCTTCGTGCCAACCTGCCCGGAGTCGAGTGCGTGGAAGTCTCCAGCACCACCCGCGCGGCGGAGTGTGCGGCGCGTGAGGACGGGGCAGCAGCTATCGCCGGACATCTCGCAGGGGAGTTGCACGGCTTGGACGTGTTGGAGTCCGGAATTCAGGATTCCGCGGACAATACGACGCGTTTTCTGGTCATCGGCATGCGGCCATCTCCGGCAACAGGAACGGATCGCACCTCGCTGCTCTTCAGTGTTTCGCACGAACCGGGCGCACTTTACCGGGCCTTGGAGCCCTTCTATCTTCAAAAAATCAATATTGGCAAAATCGAAAGCCGCCCCTCGCGCCGCAAGGCTTGGGAATACTGCTTCTTCCTAGATGTAGACGGACATGCCTCTGAGGCGCATCTCCAAGAAGTGCTGACCGAATTAGGCAGGCGCTGCACGCAGGTTAAGATTTTGGGAACTTTCCCTGTAGCCTCGTTACCGCAGCAGGATTAGGCGGAAATATCCGACTCGCCCCGAATTTTGAGCCGTTCAACCCGGGCGGGTTTAGCCCTTGAGAACGAGCGGTGCGATGGCGGCGCCCAAGTCAGACGTGCAATGACTGGGTTGCTACATTTCGCACATGGAAAATCTTGGACAAAGTTCTCTCGAAGGTTACGCTGACAAACCCCATATCTAACGCCCCCGCGCCCCGAGCTGACTGTTTAAAACGGTTGGAGGTTTAACTTGGTGCTTTAGATCAGCTTGGGAATATACATAACGCTCTACATCTTAAAAACTTCCCTAAAGCCCGCGTAGGTACACTTTGATACCGCCTTTCCGTCTTTCATCCTTTTTTAAAGCTCCGCAAATCTGACAAAACTTATGCTACACTCCACTTTTTGGTTGGCCGAAGTCACAGC
>CALQFT020000028.1 GCA_943329925.2 Opitutus sp. GAS368 | reverse complement strand
GCGGTGAATATTCCGATTTTCTGCATCGGTGGGATCAAACGCGAGAACCTCGAACAGGTTTTGATCGCAGGGGCACGCCGCGTCGTGGTGGTTTCCGGTATTTTGCAGGCGGAGGATTTGGCTGGGTATTGCCGGGAGGTTAAGAAGGTATTGGAGAGACGGAACGCAGAACTCAACGAGCGGGAAGCTATTTAGTCATTTCCACCAAGGCTTTTCCTTAATCTCGTCTATTATTTCTTGCTCTCTAAAGTGATAACATTCGGCTTGAGGGCTTGTATTGCACGGAATGCGGCTGGAAAGATGACAAACCTTTGTTAAGGTTCGCCTCCTTGTTCGCACCATGGTTGTTCGTCACCCCCTTTTTATTGTCCATTTCCGGGCGTTTTTCGCGCTTCTGAGCTGGGCATTATTATGCACGAACTTGAGCGCAAATGCCGCGCCGGCCGACCGGGAGGCTTCTGGGAAGCTCTTCGCGAGTGACGCTCCCCTCCAAATTGAGTCCCGTCAGACAAGCCGTGAGGGCAACCTCGCCATCGCCCAAGGTGACGTGGTCATTTCGGTGGGGGATACCGTTATTTATTGTGATTACGCTCAATGCGACACCACCACGCGGGATGTAATGGTCTCCGGGGATGTCCGGATTTATCGCGGGGACAAGATTTTTTCCGGCGATAGAGCCATTTACAACCTTGATACCAAGCGCATCTCGGGCTCGGAGTTCCGCACGGCGGCAGGACCCTTTATGGCGCAGACCCACTCGCTAGTCTCTACGGGTCCCGACACGTTTGAGGCATCTGGCGGCCTCTTTACCACCGACAACAGCAGCGACCCGGGTTTCCATCTGCGAGCACGAAAGGTGCGGATTTTTCGCAACGATCACACGGAGTATGAGGACGTCATGGTGTACGTGGGGCGCACGCCTGTATTCTGGCTGCCTTACCTGTACCAACCGGCGAGCAGCGACCAAAGCTTCTCCCTCGCGCCAGGCTCGCGCAGCACTTGGGGCGCATTCCTTCTGACGCGCTTCGCCTTTCCAGTGTCAGCCAATACAATCGGAGGCTTGCGGCTTGATTACCTAGCCAAGCGGGGCGCTGGTTTTGGTGTGGATTTGGCGCAAGAAAACAAGGCAAACGGCTCTTGGGGACGCTTCCGTTCCTATTACATCGATGATCAAATACCTGGAAACAAGCCGCCAGAACTAGGTTTACCCACGAACCCCATCGATCCAAAGCGGTTTAGAGTATCCATCCAGGATCGCTCCTTTCTCTCAGAAACCGTCTACACCTCGATCAACTTTAACAAGCTCAGCGACATCAATTTCTATAGGGATTTCTCGCCCTCCGAGCTGCAACGCGATCCCAACCCTGAAAGCGTCCTTGCCCTCACGCACTTGGAAGAAAACCACACCCTTACGTTGGAAATGCGCAAGCAGTTTAACAACGACTACGAAAGCAACGAAGCGCTTCCCTCCCTTGCACTGGATTTGAAACGGCAGCCCATTCTGGGATCCAAAGTGTTCTACGACGGCGAAACCACCGTGGCAAAATTGCGCCGCAGACAGGCCAAAGAGAACCCGGGTAATACCACCACGCCGTTTGACTATTTCACCTACGATACAGTCCGGATCGACAGTTTTCACCAGTTAACCTACCCGCAAACCTGGGGAGGCTGGTTATCGGTGGTTCCCAAGGTGGGCGTGCGCGCCACCCATTACAGCGCCTCTCTCACCGAAGGGCGTCTCGCTCCTGGCGATCCGCTTTACGGCAAGGGCGGTTCTCTGGAACGCTTCGTGGGCAACGCGGGAGTGGAGGCTTCCTTCAAGCTTTCGCGCAGCTTTGATTCCGTGGAAAATCGCACTTGGGGCCTGGACGGCTTGCGCCACATTTTCCAGCCCTTCGGGAACCTTTCGTTAGTGTCGGCCTCGGACGACCCCACCAAACTACTGCCCATCGATACGCTTAATCCCTCTTCCAAACTACCCGCCATCGACTTCCCTCAGTTCAACTCCGTGGACTCCATAACCAGTTGGGACATTCTACGGTTTGGGGTGCGCAACCGACTTCAGACCCGGCGTGACGAAGAAACGCTCAACTGGCTGGAGCTTGAATCCTTCATGGATATGCGCATCAAACAGCCCGAATACGGCGCGGCCACATCCGCCGACGGAGGGGGTTATTCCAACCTATCCAACCGCCTGCGTTGGAATCCGCTACCTTGGCTCGGGGTAGACCTTGACAGCCAGCTGCCCGTCGCCGACCAAGGCTTCTCTGAATTCAACTCCAGCTCCAACGTACAAGTCACCCGGGATCTCACCATGAATCTCGGCAACCGATACGTTTCTGGAAACCGCTATTTTAATAACTCCAACTTGGTCACCGGCGGAGCACGTCTGCGCATGAGCGACAACTGGACGATTGGTTTTGAGGAGAACTACGAGTTCGTAACCAAAAATGCGGAGTTTCAGCGTTACAGCCTCGATCGCGATTTGCGTTCCTGGATAGCCTCTTTGAGTCTGGTTCTGCGTGAAAACACCACCAAAACCGATGTCGCCGTCCTGCTCACGCTCACGTTAAAGGACATCCCCAAGTTTAAGCTGCCTCTTCACTTCGATCCGGATGCCACCGGCAGCGCCAGCAGCAGCAAAAACCGCTGAGCCGCCCTCCGGATCACGATTAAGAATAGCTTACTTTTTTCAACTTATGGATCTCTGCATTATTGGCTCTGGCTACGTTGGTTTGGTTTCAGGCGCCTGCTTCGCTGAAGTGGGCCACACGGTTATTTGCGTGGACAACGATCTGCGCAAAATCGACATGTTGCACCGTGGGCAAATCCCTATTTACGAACCCGGCCTCGAAGAGCTCGTCCTCCGCAACGTGGCCGCCGGTCGGCTACGTTTTACCCATTCCATCGAGGATGGTGTGGATAACAGCCAAATTGTGTTCATCGCAGTGCCCACCCCACCCCAAGCCGACGGAAGCGTCGACCTGACTTACATAGAGCGCGTCGCCCGGGAAATCGCCGGCGTTCTCAAGCCAGGCCAGTATCGGGTGGTTGTCGACAAGTCCACGGTGCCCGTCAAGACCGGCGAAAAGGTGGATGCCACGATTCGCCGCTACAACCCCAATGCGGAGTTCGACGTCGTCTCCAATCCGGAGTTCTTGCGGGAAGGGTGCGCCGTGCCGGATTTGATGAAGCCCGACCGCATCGTGGTGGGATCCGCCTCCCAGCGGGCCACGGATTTGATGAAACGGATGTACGAGCCTTTTCAGGTGCCTATTCTCGTCACGGATGTGAGTTCCGCCGAACTGATTAAGCACGCGGCCAACTCGTTCCTCTCGCTTAAGATTTCCTACATCAACGCTGTCTCGGCCATTTGCGAAGCCAGCGGGGCGGATGTGGAGATGGTCGCCGACGGCATCGGGATGGATCGGCGCATCGGACGCAACTTCCTCAACGCGGGACTGGGCTACGGCGGCTCCTGCTTCCCCAAGGATGTGAAGGCGTTCATTGCCATTTCCGAAGAGCTAGGGGTGCCCTTCCGCCTCCTGCAGGAAGTGGAACGCATTAACGCCGGACAGCTCGACGTGTTCCTCAAAAAAATCAAAGACGCCCTCTGGGTGCTGCGCGACAAACGCATTGCCGTCTGGGGCCTGACTTTCAAGCCCGATACTGACGACGTGCGCAACTCCGTGGCCATCGAACTGGTCAACCGCTTGGTGGCCGAAGGCGCTCAAGTGACCGCCTACGACCCTAAGGGGATGGAAAAAGCCGTCGAATACAAGTTGCTCCCCGCGAGCTTGAAGCTGGCCCATTCCCCGCTAGAGGCAGTGGAGGGTGCAGAAGCACTTTTACTGGCAACAGAATGGAAAGAGTTCGCCAGCCAGGATTTCGCTGCGGTCAAAGCGGCCATGCACACGCCGTTGCTTTTTGACGGCCGCAATTTACTCAACCCTAAAACAATGCGAGATATGGGATTCACCTACCACGGGGTAGGACGCCCCTAGCCGCTAAACCCGGCTTTTCCCCTGCCATCTCATGGACGCCACCCCGCGCCTGCTATACTGCCATTGTCAATTCGCACAAGTGCTTCCCAAGGAGACGAAGGAAGCCGTGCTACAGGCCCTCTGCGAGGCCGGTGTAGAGTTTGAAGCTGTGGCGGATCTTTGCGAGTTATCGGCGCGACGTGACCCGTTGCTCAAAGAACTCGCTGAGGGCGGCCCGCTTAAGATTGCTGCGTGCTTTCCCCGCGCAGTGAAATGGTTGTTCGCTGCCACTGGTTCGCCTCTGCAAGCTGACCACACTCAGGTGTGCAATCTTCGGGTCGAAACAGCCGCCGCCGCCGTCCAGCAATTACTCCATGGGGAGCTCCTGCCAAATTTACCTGCCGGTAAGGGTGCGCCCCCTGCCATTTAACCATTCCAGCTCATGTCCCTTTCACAACCCGCTCTCCGAATAGCTCTTTACGAAGGTGCCGGCGCCAAAAAACTTTCTGGAGCGGCTCGTTTTGAGACCCTCAAAACGCTCCTCGCTCAGGGTTGCTCGGTTCGCCGGGCAGAAAATCCTGGAACCGCTGCGGTGTGGGTAGGCGACTTTGACGCTGTCACTAACGCGCCGGAGTCGGCCACGTTAAGGCTGCCCCTCAACGAGCCAAGCCTCGCCGAAGCCGTCGAGACTTCCCGCACAAAGGTTCACGCGGCACCATCGGGCCAGTGGAAACCGTGGTTCCCTGTCATTGACTACGATCGCTGCACCAACTGCATGCAGTGCCTTTCCTTCTGTCTTTTCGGTGTTTATGGCGTGGATGCCGACCGCAAATTGCAGGTTCAAAACCAAGACAATTGCAAAACCAACTGTCCCGCCTGTTCCAGAGTCTGCCCGGAAGCCGCCATTCTTTTTCCAAAATACAAAGCAGGTCCAATCAACGGCGATGTGGTCAGCGACGCTGATTTAGAAAGGGAAAAGATGAAGGTGGATATCTCCGCCCTACTGGGAGGTGATGTTTATTCCCTTTTGCGCGAACGCACAGCAAAGGCCCAAAGCCGCTTTTCCAAAGAGCGCGATGCCGATAAGGCGCTGGCAGAGCGCCAGAAATGCCTTACCAAACTCGCCGCACTTTCCGCGGATATTCCGCCTGAAGTCCTCGCAGCGCTCCCATCTCCGCAGGAAATTGCCCGGCGCGCTGAAGAAGCCGCTGCCAAAGCGCGCGCAGCCTTGGCTCCGCTGCCCAACGCCTAGGGGCGAAGGGCATAGTTTATTCAACGCGTCGTTTTTTATGGTAGTTCCACGCATTCTCTCCGGCATCAAACCCACAGGGAGACCCCACCTCGGCAACTACTTCGGAATGATGCGGCCCGGCATCGAATGGCAGCACAAAGGCGAAGCCTTCTATTTCATAGCCGACTATCACGCCCTGACCACCGTTCACGAACCGGCGCTCCTGCGGGAATATTCGCGCAGCGTAGCCCTCGATTTTCTGGCCTGCGGCTTGGATCCGACCAAAGCCGTGCTCTTTCGCCAAAGCGACGTCCCCGAAGTCACCGAACTCGCCTGGCTTTTGACGTGCCTGACTCCCATGCCAATGCTTGAAAACTGCCACGCGTACAAGGATCACCTCACCAAGGGTAAAGTTCCCTCGCACGGCCTGTTTGCATACCCAGTTTTGATGGCGGCAGATATCCTACTTTATAACAGCAACATCGTTCCCGTTGGACGCGACCAAAAGCAGCACGTGGAAGTCACCCGCGACCTCGCAGAGAAGGCCAATCGCACCTTCGGCCCGATTTTCACTGTTCCCGAAGCCAGTATTGTCGCAGAGGTAGCCACCGTTATTGGCCTTGACGGCCAGAAGATGAGCAAGAGTTACAACAACACGATAGGCCTGTTTGAGGAAGAAAAAGTGCTTCGCAAAAAGGTCATGAGCATCGTCACGGATTCCTCTCCCGTTGAGGCCCCCAAGGACCCTGCTTCCTCCTCCATCCTAGCCCTCTACAGGCTTTGCGCCGAACCGGCGGCCGTGGCCCTCATGGAAGACCAATTCCGCGCCGGCGGCGTGGGCTACGGTGACTTCAAAAAGCGCCTCTTCGAGGCCCTCTGGTCCCGCTTCGCCCCGCTACGGGCTCGCCGAGCTAAACTCGCCGCCGACCCGGCCGCCTTGGACGCCATCCTCGCAAGCGGAGCCGACCGCGCTCGTGCCGTGGCACGGCCGACCATGGACCGTGTCCGGCAAGCCATGGGCTTGCGCTAAACCGCCGCCCACGCCCCCTAAACAGCGCCCCACAGATAACTCGCGGTGCTCAGGTGCTCGGCCCCATCTTGCGGCCCCTGCCCCGGGCTTGGAGCCCCAGCTCCACAGCCCGGCACACCTTTAGAGTAAGCCGATTAATTACCCGTCGCGAAGCTGGGGCTCCGCATCCCTCGGCGCAGGCTCTCTGGCTAAGCGATTTTCACTTCCACCTTGTGCGGCTTAGCGTCCTCGCTTTTGGGTAAAAGCACGGTGAGAACGCCGTCCTTGTAAGTGGCATTGATTTTCTCAGCTTCGATTGGCACCGGAAGCGCCAAATCCCGTGCGAACTTACCCACCGCCCGCTCCGAGCGGTATGCGTCGGGTTCCTTGCCCTGTTCGTAGTCGGATTTGCGTTCCCCAGAGATACTCAAAACACCGTCCTGATAGTTGATTTGAATCTGCTCGCGGGTCATGCCGGGCAATTCGACCTTTACGACAAGGCGTTCAGTTTCATCATAGAGATCCACCGCTGGGCACCACTGGATGTTTTGCGCCGATTGACCCAAGGTCCCGAAGGTCGTCCCTGCCCTGCCCGAGAACGTCAGCTCCCAGAGCCGGTCCATGTCTTGGCGGAGGGAAGCTAGTTTTTCCAGGGGAGACATTTGAGACAGATTTGAGAGCGAAGGTGCGCCGACCGCCGAGGCGGTGGTGGGCCAGAAGGTGGTGGGCTGTTGGGCGGATTTGAGTGTGGTTGTAGTGGTCATAGGATTTGGATTTTGGATTTTGTGGTTGGCTGCGAACGAAGCTGATGGGGCTAATGGGACTGGGTGGAAAGGAGTTGAAGGTCGCGGTTTGGCGGTTTGGTTGGATTTTAAGGCCTTCGCTTTTTGAGGAGCCGTGGCCTATGGGGGTGGCTCGAACCCTCCTTGGCAAAAGCCCTCCAAACCCGCGGCTGCACTGTTGGCGCAAAGTCACCCGCGCCTATTGCGATGCAAAACCTGATTTAGCGAGAAGCACTTACGACAAAACTTACGACAAAACTTACGACAAAACTTACGATCTAGACTTGCGATCCAACTCTATTCCGCCACTGCGATCGAGGGGCACTGCCACCGCGCTTTGCGAGCTGCGGGCCGCCACCGCCGCTAATTCCCGCCGCTAATTCCCGCCCTAAGCGAGACTGCTGCGAGACTGCTGCGAGACTGCTGCGAGACTGCTGCTGCCCAAGCGATTTTAAGTGGCTCTACGCGCGACTTTTGGCTGTTTTGGCTGTTTTGGCTGTTTTGGCGGTTGCGTGCGTGCGTGAGCGACCGGCGGCTTTGGTGCCGACCTTTACCGCTTTCGCTGCTCCAGCCGCCCTAGGCGCGCCTTGAGGCGGGGGTTTGCCGGACAACCCCTCACTGTTGGCTACGGAACAAACGGGAAAAAAGTCTGCACAAAATGAAAAAACTTTTTCGATCCCGGCACCACTCCCCCGATAGTCTGCGAATATGCAGGATATTCGATTTATGCGTGCGGCTCTGCGAGAAGCGCTCAAGGGCCACGGGTGCACCAGTCCGAACCCTGCCGTGGGCTGTGTGATTGTGCGCCGGGGACGGATCATCGCGCGGGGATGGCACCGCAAAGCAGGAGGACCGCATGCTGAGATTGAGGCGCTGAAGGCCTTGCCAAACCCAAGCCTGGCCAAGGGGGCGACACTTTACGTGACCTTGGAGCCCTGTTGTACGCAGGGCCGGACGCCGCCTTGCACTGAAGCGATTCTTGCCGCAGGAATTCGGCGGGTGGTGGTGGGCGTGGTGGATCCGCATCCTGCGCACGCTGGACTAGGGCTGGAAAAGCTGCGCGAGGGTGGAGTGGAAGTGGTGGTGGGTGTTTTGCAAGAGGCTTGCGCGCACCTGAACCGGGCGTTTTTCAAATGGATCACCACGGGCTGTCCTTGGGTGGTGGCCAAGGCCGGCCTTTCGCTGGATGGGAGGATCACCCGCCCGCCCGGAGAAGGGCAGTGGCTAACGGGACAGGCCGCCCGCCAGGATGCCCACCGCTTACGGGCCGCTGCGGACGCTGTGCTTATCGGGGCGGGAACCTTGCGCGCCGACGATCCTTCTTTGACCATCCGGGACGTACCCTTGCCCGAGCACAAAGCGCAACCATGGCGGGTGGTGTTAAGCCGTGGCGGTGAGCCGTTGCCCCCAGATGCTAAAATTTTCACGGATATTCACAAAGAGCGCACGTTAGTTTATCTCAATAAGTCTTTGCCGGAGGTTCTCCATGAACTTGGAGACACTTATCAGGTGACGTCCGTTTTGGCAGAAGGCGGGGGAGAGATACTTGGCGGTTTATTCGATGCGAACCTCGTGGATGAAGTCTGTTTCTACATGGCCCCGCTTTTGTGCGGAGGGAGCCAGGTGGCGGTGGGAGGTTTAGGGGCTGGAAGGGTGGAGTTGATAAACACCCAATACCGGCGGATTGGGCGGGATTTACGACTGCATGGCATAGTACGCAAGTAGCATTCCTCGTCGCATAAACCGGAGGTGCACCGTCACTGACGCGAAAATAAAGCTGCACAAAATGTCACCGCTTCGAGCAAAGTAGCCCTCGAAACAGTCGTTTCTGGGAAGCCGCGTTGATAAAGCGCCCCTTTTTTCCACACCCAGGCCTCTTTGGGAAAAGGTCCCACTTTTTGCGGATCGCTCCAAGTGTGCAAGGCAAGCACCCGAGCAGACAACGCCGCGGCCATATGCATCGGGCCGCTGTCGACGCTGACGCTCCACTGCGCCGCCCCCAACAGCGCCAACAATTCTGAAAGCGACGTCCGATTCAACCAATTATCCAGATTGCCAGCTGCTGGAAGCTCCAATTCGGAGCGCCCAACCACCACCACGCGCATCGGGGCCAGCACCTCGCAAATTTGCTGCACCTCGGCCACCGAAAGGGACTTGCCCTTCCCACGTGAAAACGGATGAAGCGCCACAAACGACGACGTGCAGTCAAACCCAGCGGGCAATCTAGTTTTTGGCAACGGCCACTGCAACGGAGCGTCCGCGGGCACACCCACCATCTGCACCAATGCTAAATAACGTTCGACCGCATGCACCCTCCCGTGCACCTCAGCCGCGGCATCGTAAAAATAACCGGCCCCCTCCCTCGCATCGGAAAGTCCGTAAAAGAGAGCCGTCCGACACAATCGACCGATGAGCGCCGAACGCAGCAGTCCCTGAAAATCCAACACCAGCGGGGCTGCTGCTCCAGGGGCAAACTGCTGGGCCCAACGAAGCATTCGCAGCGGGCCGATGGGCCCTTTAAACTGCTGCCTTGGAAAGTGTAACACTTCGTCAACCACCGGATTTCCATCCAGCATCGGCGCCCATTCGGGATTCACGAGCCAACGGATCCGAGAACTGGGCCAATGCTGTTTGAGCGCGGCAACGGCAGGGAGCGTATGGAGGACATCCCCCAGCGAGCTCGGCTTGAGGATCAGGACAGACTCCGGGGCGGCCCGCATAAAAAACCGGTTTGTAATATCAGTCTCCGAGGCCCCACCGGCGCTTCACCGGCCTTCGGAAAGACGGGTAGCCAGACGCTCCGGCAAACCGGCCGCGATGATCTTGGATTGTGCGGTGGAGATGTCGTACTCCAAGCGGCGCCATTCCACCGTTTGTTGGGTGGGCGAATAGAGAACGTACGAGGCACGCCAGTCTTCGTCGCGCGGCTGGCCGACAGAGCCTGCATTGATGAAATATTTTTTTCCCGGTTCAATCACCAGCGAATCGGGAGGCAACTCGTTGACACGCACATCCCGCACGAAAGCCCGCGGCACATGCGTGTGACCATAAAAACACACTTGGGTGTGCTGGTAGCTGAAGCTCGCAGAGGCATCCAAGTCCGAGATGATGTAACCCCAGCTAGAAGGGGAGTCCAAGGTGGCGTGCACGATGGTGAAGTTACGCACCAGACGGTTGAACTTCAGGGCGCGGAGCCAATCTTTATGAGCGGAGGAAAGCTGGTCACGAGTCCACTGAATGGCTCTTGCCGCGAGTGGATTAAAATAAGTCAGCTCGGTGTTTTCAGAAGCTTGTTCGTCGTGATTGCCCTTGACCACCGGGCACTGCAACTCGCGCACCATTTCGAGGCAGGCAATGGGATCCGCATTGTAGCCCACGATGTCCCCCAAACAGACAAATTCCGTGGCGCCCTGGGAGCGCGCATCGTCTAAAACCGTCTGAAAAGCTTCGAGATTCGCATGAATATCGCCAAATATTGCGTAGCGCATGAAGGAGTGGGGCGTTGCCTTGTATTTTGCTCTAATGAGCGGGGTGGAGCTGGCTTTGTAAAGGGGAGGGATCGGGAAGGGATCGGGAAGGGATCGCGCTAACGGTTTAATTGCGGTTGAGCAGGCTCGTCGGCGGTTCTGGGAATGTAAACCCGCTCTGCTGTGGGGACAGCCAATTTTTGCTCAAGTTGCGAAACGTGTCGCAGGAGGTTTGGGAGGCGCTGCGCATCGCCCTCTAAATACAGCTTGCGCAATAAATCATAAGCTTCGCGCTCGCGCCCGGGAACCTGCGCCGTTTCATAAGCTGCAAACCGGCGCAGATACGTCATCGCATTAGGTTTCTGCGATGCCTTCAAAAAGGCATCCGCTGCCGCCGCGTGATCGTGAAGCCTGTTGCCGTACAAAGTTCCCAGCCGCTCCCAAAGCCGCGAGCTTTCCGGATTAAAGGTTAGGCCATCCTGTAAAAAGGCCTCCCCAATGTGCATGTATTCCAACTCCGCCTTCCGGCGCAGCGCCGCTAAGGGCTCCCGCTTTTCATCGGAGCGCACAGCGGTGGCGGCGTCGTAGGCCATGTGGAAATGCGCCATCTCCCAGAACAACTCCGCTCGAGGCTGCAACTGAGTTGCCGAATGCAACAGCAACTGCATCCGTGGCCAGGCCATCTGATCAAAAGCTACCCCGGCGCGAATCCACAAAATATCCGCCATCAGCGCCCGAAACCCACTGAGAGCCGCCACAAATCCGATCTGCCCCAATTGAGAACGCACGTTCAAATTCAGGCGAGCCATCTGAAAACCGAGCCCGCGTTGCCGGAGCAAAAGAGCGTGCTCGGCCGGCGCCTTTAACGCACCGAACGCCAGCACTATCCCCAGCAGCAATAACACTTTTTTCATGCGGGACCTCGAAGCCTTATTCTAACGTATCTTCGCGGAAGACGCCTCAAGAAAGTAGCGCCCCGGCTTGAAGCCAAAATACAGGTGTCATCAATGCACCACGCGCAGCTGAACCGCGTCGAACTGTGCGTCCTTGCCGGGCGCATCAGTCACAATAACCAGACGGTCTCCTACTTGCACAAAGCCCCCAGCCAGCAGCATCGCCTCAGCGTCGGGGATGGAGCGATCTGAGGATGCTTCGAAAGGAAGAAAAAACGGAACAGTACCCCGATTGAGAGTGAGACGCGCTGCAACAGCCGCGGTGGGCGCGAACGCGAAAATGGGCGCATGGGAAGGACGCTGGTTGGCCACAAAATCCGCGATGATTCCACGTCGAGTAAAGACGACCAACCGCGAGCCTGGCAGCGAGTTCGCCAAGACAACGGCCGCATGAACTGTCTTTTGCCGGTCATCCGCAAGGAATGCCTGCTCCGCAAACCCAGCCCCGCCGCTGCGCTCGATGCGACGTGCGACGCGGTCTAAAACTTCCACGCACTTGATGGGGTATTTGCCCACGGTGGTCTCGCCGGAAAGCATGATGGCGTCTGCCTGCTCAAAGACGGCGTTGGCCACGTCGGTGACTTCGGCGCGCGTGGGAATCGGATTAACGATCATGGACTCGAGCATGTGCGTCGCGACTATCACGGGGCGTCCCATCCGAATGCACCGCTTCACAATACGACGCTGGATAATCGGTAGATCTTCCATCGGACATTCAATCCCCAGATCCCCGCGCGCCACCATGATCACGTTTGCGGCGCGGATGATTTCGTCCAAATTTTTAACGGCCAGCTGGTCTTCTATCTTGGCCACTATCCGGGCACTACTTCCATGGCTGGCGAGGACTTCGCGAAGCTGCTGTACGTCACTGCCTTCCCGGCAAAAAGACAGCGCGACGAAATCCACCCCCAACTCACAGCCCAGCTCCACATCGGCCAAGTCTTTCTCCGTCAAGGGAGGCAAGTTGACTTTAACACCCGGCAAATTGATATGCCGCTTGGAGCCCATAACGCCCTCGGTAAGGACTTCGCACTTAATATGATGCCCCGACTTGGAAAGCACTTTCATGTGGATGACGCCGTTGTCCACCAACACGGTGTCGCCCACGGAAATGTCGTCGATTAACCCGTCGTAATTCACATCCACGGAATACGCTTCCTCATTCTTTGCGCCGCGCACGGTGAACTCAAAAATGTCATGCGGCTTAAGGTTGAGCTTGGCAGACAAGTCCCCGGTGCGAATGGCGGGGCCTTGGGTGTCCATTAGGATGCCTATCACCTGTTTGGTAGCAGCCGCGAGCGCTCGGATGCGCGGGACAACGATGCGCACCCAGTCATGGGGTGCATGGCTCATGTTCAGCCGAAAAACGTTTGTCCCGGCGTGAATTAAATCTCTAAGGACCGCTTCGGATTCCGTGGCAGGACCGAGCGTGGCGATGATTTTGGTCTTCCGCATGATGGGCAGAACACCTCAGGACGGGGCTTTCGGCAAGCCGAGTTATAAAACAGCCCGTTGAATTAATTCTATCTCATAACCCTCGGGCGCATCCACGAAGGCGATGAGACTGCCGGAGGATGTCTTTGTGGGGCCATCAGACAGGGGATAACCTAGAGCGGCGCTATGGGCTGCAAACTGATTAAGATCTGCTACTTCAAATGCCAGATGCGTGAGATCCGGCCCCACGATAACTTTGCCTGACGCAGGAAAGTAACAAATCTCAATCAACTCCTCGCTCTGGGGCGCCTTGAGAAAGACCAGCTCGGATCCGCGAGGCGAGCGGTGCCGCGAGACCTCCTCCAAACCAAGCACCTTGGTATAAAAATCAACGGTGCGCGCAAGATCTTCAACGCGGTAACGGGTGTGGAGCAGGCGCGTGATCATATTTTTCATCGTACGTTTTGGAAGGGCCATGTCAAAGAAAGCGTGGTGGGCGCGTAGTGTAGAAGCACCGCCTGCTCATTCCCTTTGTATTCTGATTGGCCTTTGTGGTTAGATTCAGCGCATTTTCCGGCAGTTTGGGTTAATTACACTTATGATCGCGCTAGGCATCGACAGCGGTACGCAGTCCACAAAGACCATTGCTGTGGATTTGGCCACAGGACTGGTAGTGGCGTCGGCTCAACAAAGTTACGGCATGATAGAAGGTTTGCCACAGGGCCACATGGAGCAGGATCCCCAGGAATGGGTAGACGCTGTGGATTCCACTGTGACTCAGGTGCTCCACGAACTGGGCACGCGCAAACAGGATGTCGCGGCCATTGGCGTGAGCGGCCAGCAGCACGGGTTTGTGCCCTTGGACGCGCAGGGGCGTGTCATTCGCCCGGCCAAACTGTGGTGCGACACCTCCACTACCGAGCAGTGCCGCGAGTTTGATGCCGAATTTGGTGGGCCCGACGAACTCATTAAGCTTGCTGGTAACGCCATGTTGCCGGGCTACACCGCCCCTAAAATTCTCTGGCTCAAACAAAACGAGCCGCATCACTTCCGCGCCCTTGAAACCGTGCTCCTCCCGCACGATTACTTAAACTTCCACCTCTCCGGCGAGCGGACCATGGAGTTCGGAGACGCCTCGGGCACCGGTCTGCTCGACATTCGCACCCGAACCTGGTGCCAGCCACTTATTGAATTCATCGATCCGGACCTCGCAGGCGCCCTGCCCGCTGTGGCGTCCTCTCGCCGCGCCATCGGTTTACTACGGGATAATTTGCGGACTAAATGGGGTCTGGAGCGCAGCCCAATCATCAGCGCCGGCGGCGGCGACAACATGATGGGGGCAATTGGCACAGGGAACGTTCAACCGGGAGTCGTGACCGTCAGTCTCGGTACTTCCGGCACGGTGTTCGCACACTCTGCGGAGCCCGTGGTGGATCCAGAGGGAGAAATTGCAGCTTTTTGCGATTCCATCGACAAATGGATGCCGCTGTCCTGCTCCATGAACGTGACCTCAGCCACGGAACAGGTACGCACCCTTTTTGGCTGGAGCCACGACGAGATGGAAAAGCAGATCCTCTCATGCCCGGCCGGCTCCGGCGGCCTGCTTTTCTTGCCCTACCTAAACGGCGAACGTACCCCAAACCTGCCCGCGAGCACTGCCATGTTCCACGGTCTGACCACCACCACCATGACCCCGGCCTTTATGGCACGGTCCGTCATGGAAGGTGTCACGCTCGGGCTTGCTTACGGCCTGAACCGCTTTCGCTCCTTGGGGATTCGTCCCACGGAAATCCGCCTCACTGGCGGGGGGAGCAAGAGTAAGGTGTGGCGGCAGATTTGCGCGGATATCTTTGGCGTGCCAACGGTTTGTCTCAAAAGTGCCGAGGGCGCTGCGTTGGGAGCCGCCGTTCAGGCCGCCTACGCATGGCATGCTGCCCACGGCAAACCGGTGACGTTCCGCGACCTGTGTGCGCGCTTGGTACAACTGGACATATCAACCCGATGCGTTCCAAAAGACGCTCATGCGGATGTATACGCGCCCTTGCTTTCCAGACAAGGTGACCTTACACACCGTTTGCATTCCGCAGGATTGCTCTAGTCTGTCCCGTTCTCTTTCCTTGCATGAAACTTGTCTTTGCAGCCACCGGTGCCAGTGGCGCAATTTATCTTCAGCGTCTTCTCCAGCGGGTAGACGCCTCTGAGCATGAGGTGCATTTGGTCTTTAGCACTTATGCCAAACAGGTGGTCCATGAGGAGTTGGAACAATTGCAGGTGCATCCCAACGTTCATCAGCACAACGACAAGACGATGAACGTCCCCTTCGTGAGCGGTTCCGCTCGCTTCGATGCCATGGTTATCGTCCCCTGCTCGATGGGCACTCTGGGCCGCATTGCCGCCGGAGTGAGCGATTCGACGATTTTACGCGCAGCAGACGTCTTCTTGAAGGAGCGTCGCAAGCTCCTTCTTGTACCACGCGAAATGCCCTGGAACCTCATTCACGCGCGCAACGTGGTCAGCGTCATGGAGGCCGGCGCGATTGTTCTGCCTGCCTGCCCCTCCTTTTATGGCGGCGCCACCACGCTGGAGGCGCTTGCCGACACGGTCGTGGACCGCATTCTCGATCAGCTTAACTTGCCTTCTCCTGGGATGTTCCGCTGGAAAGAACCCTTGGAATAATGACTCGTGCTCTACTCAATCGCTGCATCACAGTTTTGGGCAGCATAGTGTTAAAGCTACTAGGCGGAACTTTGCGCTGGAAAGTTTCGGATGAAGCCGGCTACCTGCAGTCCGCGTTCACCCATCCGGTGCTGGTGGGCATCTGGCACAATCGCATCCTCATTTTGCCGCTGTGTTTTGAGTGGATTTGCCGCCGCCATCGCAAGGTCACAATACTTACCAGTCCAAGTCGCGATGGACAGTTGTTGGCTGAATTTGTGGATAATTTCGGTATGCACTCCGTTTTGGGCTCAAGTTCACGCAAGGGCGTCGCCGCGATTCGGCGGCTGGAAGCGGCCATTAAAGAGGGCTCGGACGTGGCGATCACTCCGGATGGGCCACGCGGGCCAGTCTACCAGCTCAATCCTGGCCTGCTGTATCTCGCGGCTAAAACCGGCCTGCCCATCATGACCATTCAAGTGGATTACGAGGCTTATTGGGCCACACGCAGTTGGGACAAATTCCGTATCCCAAAGCCTTTCTCAACGGTTCACATTCGCTTCATGAAACCCGTGGCGATGTCTCCAATAGAAGATCCAACGGGTGAAGCTTATCGAAACTTAATCGCGGGGTTGCTCGGTGCCACAGACGGGCACGACCCAGTCCTTTAAACATCCTCGAGCCAAGCCTATTCGGAGGATTCGCCGGCGGAACGAAGGTATTGAACGTAAATTGAGGGAGACGAGGTGCCTCTGAAGTCGTTGCGGCCTAGCGTAAACGCAACATCCCACGGCAGCGCAGGCAGGGGTTCGTCAGCCGAGTTGAACCAAATAGCGCGGGCCGTGGTCCCATTTTGCCGGAAAGTGAAGCTGCGATGCTTTTCCTTTATGACAGTCGGAGCGGTGGCGGCGTGCACTTGTGTTAACAAAAAAAGTGGTTCGGGATGGTTCGTCCCGAAAGGTCCAAATGACTCGTAGCCTTCCAGTAAGTGCATCGTAATATCACTCAGTTGCAATTCAATGTCAGGCGACACTGCTCGCTCGGATGGTATTTGACTGAATGCATTTATCGCGTATTCGCCGAACGTCCTTTGAAATTCCGCCATTCGACTTTCCTCCAAACTCACACCTGCCGCCATATGATGGCCGCCGTGTTTGAGTAAGCATGCGTCGCAGTGCCGCAATGCATCGACTAGGGAAAAGCCTTCGACACTTCTGGCACTCCCTTTGCCAACACCTGCCGCATCAAATCCAATCACAATGACTGGACAATGATACTTTTGAACCATCTTCGCCGCGACGATCCCGATCAGGCCTGGATGCCAGTCTTTACCTCCCACGACAATCGCTTTGTGTTTCTTTACATCATACCCAGCCGAGACAGCGGCTTCAGCCTGCTCAAATACCAAATCTGCCATTGCGCGGCGCCGCGTGTTTAATTGCTCTAATTGTTCGGCAAGCGTTTGAACGATCTTCTCGTCTGAAGATAACATTAAATCCAAAGCAATCCCCGCGGACTCCAACCGCCCGGCTGCATTGATACGCGGAGCAATCTTGAAGCTGACATCCGGCGCTCTAAGTGTTTTTGACAGTCCGGCAATGCGGCCTAATGCCCTTAATCCAGCCCATTTGGAATGAGCCGCTTGCTCCAGTCCTTTGATGACAAACAGGCGGTTTTCAGCAATCAAGGGCACGACATCCGCTACGGTTCCTAGGGCGACTAAATCCAGATAGTCTTTTAGTTGTACAGGAACTTCACGCCGGGTTTTGAGCAACGCATGCGCCACCTTAAACGCTATTCCAACAGTGCACAGATATTCAAAATTAGACCCGCGTTTTGGATTCACTATCGCAACACATTCGGGCAATTCTTTTGGACATTCATGGTGGTCTATAACGATCACCTCGACGCCCATAGCGTAAGCCGCCGCAATTTCCTGCTTCGAGGAAGTTCCACAATCCAAAGTAATTAACAAGTCCGGCTTGCCTGCGGCAAAGCTCTCATCCATGCCTTTTTTTGAAAGGCCGTATCCATTCCGCAACCGGTTTGGAAGAAAACTTCTTACATTTGCACCAAACTCTGTTAATACCCGATGCAAAAGCGTTACTGACGTGACTCCGTCGACATCATAATCACCGTAAAGTAGAATTTGTTCACCTGTATCAACCGCTTTTAAAATGCGGGAAACGGCCGGCTCCATGTCTGGCAATAAAAAAGGATCTGCTAAACCGCTAAGTTTAGGATGTAACATTAACATCGCTTTTTCAACATCATCCACACCACGTTGCACCAACAAAAGCGCGATGCTCGGATGTATTTCCAGCGCGGTTTCAAGTATGCTTCTTGAATCGCTGCAAAACGGCTTAGGAAAAATCCAACGCATTAAAAGCCTATGTTATACCGCTAGATTTCTAATCTTTTTCACAAGTAATGTGATTTGTTCAGCCGCTTGCTGTAATTCTGTCTCGGTATTAAAATGCGAAAACGAAAATCTCAGACTCGACCGCGCTTGTGTATCTGAAATACCCATCGCCTTTAGAACATGGGAAGGCGCATGAGAGCCTGAAGTACAGGCTGAACCGGCGGAACAGTAAATTTGTCTCTCGTCTAACAACATCAACAAAGCCTCTGAATCTACCCCATTGAAAGTCAGATTCGTCGTATTTGGAAGTCTATGATCAACGTCTCCATTTATTTTGACGTCTGAAATAGAGTTTAGCAGCGCGGCTTCGAATGTGTTTCGGAAATGTAATATCTTTTCATTTTCCATTGCGGCTCTTTCCCGGGCTAATTCGCACGCTTTACCTAACGCTACAATCGAGGCCACATTCTCCGTCCCGCCACGCTTGTTGTTTTCCTGACTCCCACCAATCAAAAAAGGTGTAAATCGAGTTTTTTTGTTGATGTACAAAGCTCCTACACCTTTTGGACAATGCAACTTATGCCCTGATAAAGACAAAAATTGAATTCCTAAAGTATTCAATGTAATAGGGATTTTTCCTATCGCTTGAACAGCATCTGTATGGAAATAAACTCCTTTGCGGTGCGCAATTTCCACTAACTCGGAGATTGGAAATATCGTTCCTGTTTCGTTATTAGCCCACATTACGCTCAATAACGCTGTATCTGAACGAAGCGCCTTTTCGACGTCTCTTGGATTTACTTGTCCTTTACTGTCCACCCCAAGCCAAGTGATTTCATATCCTCGCTTGGCTAACATTTCACACGTCTTGAGCGTTGCCGAATGTTCTACGCGTGTCGTGACTATATGCTGTCTATCAGGATCCGCTGCGATCGCTGACATAATGGCCGCATTTGTGGATTCGGTTCCGCTGCTTGTGAAAATAATTTCTGCGGCTTCACATCTTAACAGAGCTGCGACTTGTTCCCGTGCTGTTTGGATCGCTGTAGCGCTTTCCTTGCCCAAGGCATAGGGGCTGGAAGGATTTCCATACCGGACCGTCAGATAAGGCAGCATGGCCTCTACAACGGCTGGATCAGTCTGAGTAGTTGCGTTGTTGTCGAGGTAGATGACAGGGAGTGGAAGAGACATCGAAACTTTTTGTGGAACTTGAAAGGCAGAAGGGGCGAGGGGTGTGTCAGTGAAACTGTTCACAACTTCTGAAGAAGAGATGAAAATTTAAAGTCATTCTTCTTCTTCTTCTCAGTGTTAATAAGTAGAGAGAAACAGCAGATCAACGTTCAAGGATAGGAAGTTAGATTGGAAAAAGAAGTGCGTATAGCCTGTGAAGAAGTACGCATAACAACTCAAAAGAAGGGGGCTGGGCGGAGTTGTTAGAAGTTATGGGCGGTTATTGGGTGGTTTTTGACAAAGTTGTTGAGGCCGTGTTTGAGCTGTCTGGAGGGGTGGTAACCTCGGAGTCCCAAGCGGCTGTGTCAATGGCCGCGCGAGCTGCACGAACTTCAGCGTCCTTTTTGCTGCGTCCCTGGCCACGAGCCAATTCCCGACCATTCCAAATGATTCGTGAAACAAACTCTTTCATATGTTCAGGGCCTGATTGCTCAACTATTTCGTAAATAGGACTTATAGGAGTAATAGCCTGAAGAATCTCTTGAAGACGTCCTTTAGGATTCGCGCTCATGTCTTCTAGACACAAATTTTCAAGACGTTCGCGCGAATCAGTAAGAACAATGCGGCGAACCGTAACGTAATCCGAATCCAAATAAAGCGCCCCGATAAGAGCCTCATAAGCGTCTGCTAATGAAGATGCGCGTGTTCTACCGCCAGTAGCTTCTTCGCCCCGCCCAAGCATCAAATACTTTCCAAGATCCAATTCCTCCGCATTGATTTTCAGGCCCTCTCTAGAAACCAAGCGTGCACGAAGTTTGGTAAGATCACCTTCTGGAAGATCTGGATAAGCGTCAAAAAGAAACTCGGTAAAAATAAGTTGGAGAACTGCATCCCCAAGAAACTCCAAGCGTTGATTATCAAAATGATGGCGTTGTGTTTCGTAGCCAAGACTCGGGTGTGTCAACGCTTCTGCTAAAAGCAAAGGATTGCGAAACTTATATTCAATTCGTTGCTCAAGGGGGTTCATACAAATATTTTGCTTAATCTAGCCGCCAACCGCTGCGCGAACCGCTGCAATAGCCGCTGGAATGCCTTGAAGATGTTTTCCCGCACCTCTCGCAGCATCAGGCCGCCCGCCGCCTTTACCTTCCACCAGAGGAGCTGCCAGTTGGATTAATTTCCCAGCGGCAAACTTGCTGATAAATGGCGGGGATACGGTAGCTGCTAGTGAAACAGTAGCCTCCTGTGAACCTACAAGGAAAACGACACCAGAAAAGATGGCTTTTAAAGCGTCTGCAATGGCCTGCAGGTCATCACCTGAAACATCTGTTAAAGTGGCAGCTAAAAATGGAGTGCCCGCAAGTGTCTCTTGGAGAGATACCAATTCCTGCGCCTTATGCGCCGCTTGACGTTGTTGAGCGGCTTTAAGACGACGTTCCAATTCCCGCGTCTGTAAAACCATTGCCTCAACTTTCCGCTCCAAGTCTACCAGCGGGGTGCCTAACTTATGGGCTAATATATCCAATCGATTCGCCTCTGAAACGGTCTGTTGATATGCTGCGCGGCCTGCAATGGCTTCAATTCGGCGTATTCCTGCTGCCACAGCGCCCTCGGACACGATGCGGAAAAGCCCGATTTCGCCCGTGGCGCGGGTGTGCGTGCCGCCGCACAGTTCCATGGAATAGCCGTTGAAAGCCGTGGCGGCTCCTCCGATTTGTACGACCCGCACGAGATCACCGTATTTATCGCCGAAAAACTGGAGAATTTCGGAGTGCTGTTTTACTTCGGCGTAAGGAACTTCGGAGCCGAACACTGGGGCGTTTTCCAAAATTCTTTCATTAACTAATGTTTCAATCTGTGAAACTTGCTCCGCAGTAAGAGCCGCGCTCGAAAAATCGAATGTTAATTTGTCAGGTCCGACAAAAGAGCCTTTTTGAGACGCGTCTTTGGACACGACTTCATGCAACGCCCAGTGCAAAAGATGCGTGGCGGTGTGATGGCGCTCTACGGCCCGTCGCCGTGTTTGATCAACGGTTACTTGAACCTGTTGACCGAGCACCGGAGCAGAATCATCGCTGATGAAATGCAACCAGACACCCCCGCTTTTTGAGGTTTGGTTAATGGTCCAAACATCCGCGCCGGCTTCTAGGAGCCCATAATCCCCGACTTGACCGCCAAGTTCAGCATAGGCGGCCGTATTATCTAAAATAACGGCGGTTTTATGGGAGACGGAAACCACTTCAATCACCTTGGCCTGAGTTTGAAGCGTCTCGTAACCCACAAAATGCGTGGGTTGAACGGTTTCAATTTGCGACAATTCGATGATTTCCTTCTTTTGCGCGGCACGTGCCCGAGCGCGCTGTTGGTCCATAAGATGCTCAAAACCTGAGTGATCGACTGTAAAGCCGCGCTCGCGAGCCATCAGTTCTGTCAAATCCAGAGGAAAGCCGGAGGTGTCATAAAGTTGGAACGCGAATTCTCCAGAGACCTCGTGGGAGCCTAGGGTACTCAGACGGGTGAGTTCTTCAGAAAACAGAGCGATACCACGGTCCAGCGTGCGGTTGAAGGCGTCTTCTTCCCGTTTGAGAACTTGTTCTACAACCGTTTGGCGGACCCGAAGTTCTGGAAATACGTCGCCCATGGTTCTGGCGAGAACAGCGACGAGTTTGTAGAAGAACGGCTCGCGGAATCCCAAAATGCGACCGTAGCGGATTGCACGACGCAAGATGCGGCGGAGCACGTAATGGCGGTCGGTATTGCCTGGCTGGATGTTGTCGGCAATCGCGAAAGTAAGCGTGCGAATGTGGTCGGCGATGACTCGGAATGCGACGTCCAAATTTTCTTGGGGCGTGCTCGCGGCGAATTGGCCGGCGGCATTCTTTTTTGGCAAAGTACTTTCGTATTTTTTGCCACAGAGCTTTTCCAATTCATCAAAAATTGGACGAAATACGTCTGTATCGTAATTAGATATGGAGGCATTCGCAAAGTCGGAGAAGTCGCGAGTACCTTGGATGATGGAACATACACGCTCAAAGCCCATCCCGGTATCCACGTGTTGCGCTGGTAACGCAGAAAATGTGCCATCCGGGTTGGCGTTGAATTGAATGAAAACAAGGTTCCAAATTTCAATACAGTCGCTCGACCCCATGTTGACTAGAGCGCCCCGAGTATCACCGCTGGGGGTTAAATCGACGTGTAATTCGGAGCATGGACCACAGGGGCCGGTGTCGCCCATCATCCAAAAGTTGTCTTTTTTGTTACCGTTAACGATGTGGACGTCTGGATCCAGATTTACACTGCGAAAAAGTGCTGCCCAGATATCCCAGGCCTCTTGGTCGCGGCTCGCCGGGTCGCCTTGGGAAGCGTCGGGCTGGTAGATGGTGGCGTAAAGGCGCTGCGGGGGGAATTTCCAGCGCCCGACGATGAGTTCCCACGCCCATTCGATGGCTTCTTTTTTGAAATAATCCCCGAAGGACCAATTTCCTAGCATCTCGAAAAACGTATGGTGGTAGGTATCTAATCCGACGTCTTCGAGGTCGTTATGCTTGCCGCCTGCGCGGATGCATTTTTGGGTGTCAGCGGCGCGCGAGTCTAGGCTGGGGATGGCATTTGCCCAGCGGGAGACGTCAGGGGCTTTGCGGCCAAGGAAAATGGGGACGAATTGATTCATCCCAGCGTTAGTGAATAGCAGGTTAGGCGAATCAGGCAGCAGACTCGAAGAGGAGACGAGGGTGTGTTTTTT
The DNA here is from genome assembly GCA_943329925.2 of Opitutus sp. GAS368. Lineage (GTDB taxonomy): Bacteria > Verrucomicrobiota > Verrucomicrobiia > Chthoniobacterales > Chthoniobacteraceae > Chth-196. The sequence continues at coordinate 4,576 of CALQFT020000028.1, read as the reverse complement.
CTCGCGGAAGAAATCGAGGAAAGACTGACGGATCTGAGTGCTGGTCATCATGGGGTGTACGGTAAAAAGTTAGTGTAAAGATACAAGGCGGTGTAAGCCAACAGCGTTGTGGCCACTCTTAAAAGAGCTGCAAAACGGCGCAGGCACGCTTTTAGCGGTTGAGGGGCAATGTTTACACCGGCCTAAACCATAGAGCACAGTCTGGGTTTGGCTTGTTTGTTGAGCTCAAAATCTTTAACACGCTGTGTTAAAGTGGTTGCGGGGGTAGGATTTGAACCTACGACCTTCAGGTTATGAGCCTGACGAGCTACCAGGCTGCTCCACCCCGCGATTGATGAGGAGTTACAATGAGCCGTCTGCGCGAAGGGCACAAGGAGAATCTGAAAAATTATAGGGCGGGATCTTGCGGCTCAAGGCGCATCTTTTTGCCTCACATTGCACTGTGGCGAATTGGGAGGCTGGGATTCTCGGGGCGGTGTTCACAGCTTTGTTTGATGTTCAAATAAAATTCTATTTTTTAATGTAAGATTGGCCCGCTGTTTGCTTGCGAAATCCCGACTTCGGGCTAAGACTCCTGCCATGCCCAGTCTATCGCAAACGCAGAGCCTTGCCCAAACGCAAGTTCTTGCGCCACAACTCCAACAGAGTCTGATTATTCTGCAGGCGCCCGTGTTGGAGTTGCGCAACCTCATTCAGCAGGAGATTCAGACGAATCCCACTTTGGAAGAGGAGTCGCTGGAACTCTCTCTTGAGGATCGGAAGCGAGAACACGAAGAATTTCAGGAGGAGTTTGAGCGTCTTTCGAAGCTAGATGAGGAGTGGCGGGATTACATGGCGCAGAGCAGCAGTTACGCAGGGCGCTCTTCGGAGGATGAGGAGCGGCGCCAGTTTTTCTTCGACTCATTGGTTCGTGAGGAAACACTGCAGCAGCATTTGTTGGAGCAAATCGGGACGAATGATCTCAAGGAGACCGACCGCAAAGTTGCTGAGCTGCTCATTGGCAACATCGATGACGTGGGCTTTTTACAGGCCTCCACCGAGGAAATCGCGCTCACTAGCGGAGTAGAGCTGGAGGAGGTCGAGCGGGTTTTGGAGATAGTGCAGATGTTTCATCCTGTGGGAGTTGGGGCAAGGAATTTGCGGGATTGCCTGCTGATTCAACTCAAGCGATTGGGGAAGGAAAACTCTCTGGAGTGGCGCGTTGTGGATCGCTTCCTCGATGACCTTGGCAAACGCCGTTTCCCAGAAATGGCGCGGCGCCTTTCCACCACCCCCGAACAGGTGCAGCGGGCTGCGAATTTTATCGCCACGTTGGATCCTAAGCCCGGCCAGATCTTTACCGCAGATCCAAACAACTATGTTTTGCCCGATGTAACCGTTGAGTACAACAGCGGGGACTGGGTGGTGGCATTGAACGGCGACCAGATTCCGCATCTTCGCATCTCGAATACGTACAAGGATTTGATGTCACAGGAAGGAAGTGCAAGTGATGTAAAGGATTACATCCGGGACAAGATTCGCAGCGGCAAGTTTTTAATCAAGAGCATCCATCAGCGGCAGCAGACCATTTCAAACATAGCGGTGGAGATTGTGAAACGGCAGGACGGCTTCATGTCAGCTGGTCCGAGCGCGTTGCGGCCCATGACCATGGTGCAGGTGGCAGAGGCGGTTGGGGTGCATGAAACCACCGTAAGTCGCGCGATTTCAGGAAAGTACATGGCAACGCCGCATGGTGTTTTTGACATGAAATACTTTTTCACTCCCGGCTATCACACTTCCGATGGTGGCGAAATGTCTAACACCAGCGTCAAAGGCGAAATAGCGGACCTGGTCCAAAACGAAAATCATCGCAGTCCATTAAGCGACAAGGAGATAGTTGAGACGCTCTTGGCTAAGGGTATTCCCATAGCGCGTCGCACCGTGGCGAAGTACCGCGCGGAATTGAACATCCTGCCCAGCAACATGCGGAAGCTTTACTGAGCGGCGTGAATGGGTGATGATCTCGGTTGGGTCTGAATGTTCAAAACGGGATTGTACGCCCCCCGAAACATCCCGCCAAATTCCTCCATCAAACGTTTCCCAGAACTTTCTCCTATGCGCGCGCTCCCCCCTCTTTTAGGAAACCGCCGTGGTTTCTCGCTGACGGAACTCATGGTGGTAATGGGTATTATCGCCATGATTTTGGGGTTTGCGGCTCCGGCGATCGTGGGTGTGCTTAAGGGGAAAAAAGTAGAACAGGCTATTGGAGCTTTGTCCGGCATTTTGGAAAGTGCTCGGATGGACGCAATTACTCAGAACTCGTATTATTGGACTGGAGTAGCTGCCGTGCCGAAATCCAAGCCGACGACGAGTGGCCAGGACGAGTTGTGGGTGATGACTTTCCGGGCAACCAAGGGCGAGAACCGTGTGCCAACGGAAGCAACCAGCATCATACCGACCTCCATTCTGCAGCGGATCGAGGGGGTCGGATTGGTGAAAAAAGCAGACCTGCCGTCCGTAGTTTCTGCGTCGGTGCCAGACACGGCGGTGGACATGTCGGCATCTACGGCGAGCTCTATTCCATTGAAGTGGGGCGGCGCGGGCGGAACCGGAGACATGACGTTTGATAAACTGGTTCTCTTCACTCCGCGTGGCGAGGCCTTGCTGGAGACAGGTTCAGCCGGAGCGCTTCCATTGCCGGAACAGTATTTACTTTTTGGTCTTGGCCGGACCGTGGAGGGAAAGTTGATTCCGAATGAAAAGGATTTAGCCGCGGTGCTGATCTCTGGAATCACCGGCCGCGTGAACGTGGTGAGGCCGTAGCACTTACTCCGTTGGAAAAGCGGGGACGTTCCAAGGCGCTTTTTATCGCCGCAGGAAGCGTTTGGGGGCCGCAGCCGCCCATGGCATGATCCACGTCTTCCAGACGGCGCACCAAGTCGACAACCTCGCGGCGGGTGTAAGGTCCGCCGGCGGCTGCGCAAAAATGAGAGCGGCAACCAAACGGGCGATCTTCATAAATCATGCAAAGTCCGGTTCCGGGGGTGAGCATGGGGCACGATCCATCTTTTTTTTCCGGGAGCCTGTTTTTGCCAGTGGCGCGGATGGCGTTGGCAGCGATCAGAGCTTCGCCTGCTGTGAGGTAGGGAGTTTTCCCCGTAAGCTTGAATTGGCAGCACTCAGTGCGGCGCAGGCAGTCGCGTTCCAGCGGGCGCTGGGCTAGGTCAGCGTACACGGCTTTGACCTCGGCGATGGCCTGCGCATCGGCCATAACTTCGCGGCGTGGTTTGGGCATGCTCGTAGGTTACGCACTGCCGAGCCGCGGTGCAACCCGGCGATAGCAATGCGGACAGGCTACGCAGGAAGGTTGAGCCGCGCCATGGCGTTGCCCGCAAGCCAGCCAGTTGTCCAGGCCGCCTGAAAGTTAAAGCCACCGGTAATGCCGTCTACATCAAGAACTTCGCCAGCGAAATGCAGGCCGGGACACACACGGCTCTCCATGGTCTTTAAATCCACCTGTTTTAAACTGATCCCACCGCAGGTCACAAACTCGTCTTTGTGCATGCTTTTTCCAGTCACCGCTAATTCGCTGTGGAGGAGCAATGCGCCTAATTCCTGAGCCTTGGCACGGGGAAGCTGGTTCCAACGTTCGCCCGTCTCAATTCCGGCCTGCAGCACGAGCTGTTCCCAGAGTCGCGCTGGGAGTTGAAACATGGGCGTATTCTCCACCGCCTTACCCGGGTGGTTTTCTCTCATCTTTTGAAATAGTTGAGCGACGTTTTCGGCAGACTCGCCGGGCACCCATTTCAACCGCACTTCGAATTGATAATCCACCTCAGCCAGTTCGCGTGCGCCCCACGCGGAGAGCCGCAGAATGGCTGGGCCGCTCAGGCCCCAATGTGTGAAAAGTACCGGCCCGGTCTCGCGCAGTGTTGTTCCTGGCACGCTCACTTCGAGCTGCGGTACGGCGAGGCCCGCAAGATCCCGCACCCAGCGATCTTCAACGTGGAAAGTAAAGAGCGATGGCACCGGCTGAAGTATTTCATGACCAAGAGTTTGAAGAATTTCAGAGAGAGGTCCAGAGCGCCAGCCGCCGGTGGCCAACAGCACGCGTTGCGCATGGATGACTGTGTGATTGGAGCCTGTAATTTCCGCGAGCCAGCCACCTGCGGGATCAGGGCGTAGAGCGTCGACGCCGCAGCGTAATCGGAGTTCAACGCCTGCGTTTTTGGCTTCGCGTTCAAGGCAAGCGATGATGGTTTCCGAGTCGTCTGTGATTGGGAACATGCGCCCATCGGGTTCGGTTTTTAGTTGCACGCCGCGCTGCTCAAACCAGTGGACGGTGTCAGAGGGTTGGAACCGGGAGAAGGCGGAGAGTAGTGCGCGCGCGCCCCGAGGATAACGAGAGGAAAGAGGTCGTGGCTCGAAACAGGCATGGGTGACGTTGCAGCGGCCTCCCCCGGAAATACGGACCTTGGCGAGCGGTTGGCTGCCGCGCTCTACTATGAGAATGCGGGCACCTGGGCGCGCCTGAGCGGCGGTGATGGCACCGAAGTAACCGGCGGCGCCTCCGCCGATGACGAGAAAGTCCACGCGT
>CALQFT020000027.1 GCA_943329925.2 Opitutus sp. GAS368 | reverse complement strand
GGCAAGGGCATCTCCCTCGCCCCTCCTTTGGTTATGACTTTGGAGCGCTGCATCGAGTATATCGGCTCTGACGAGTATGTCGAAGCCACGCCCAAGAGCCTTCGCTTGCGTAAAAAGATCCTCGACGCGGGTCTGCGCAAGCGGACTGGGGCCAAGATTGAGGCGTAAGTAAAAAAGAGTGAGCTTGAAGGCTTAGCCTAAGTGCTGGGGCACAAGCGACACACTCAATGCCCGCCGTCTCGAAAGGGACGGCGGGTTTTTGCTGCCTGTATGGGCAGTAGGGGCGGGATCCCTCGATGGGCAGCGCCCCCTGCAATCGACTAAGCTACTTCCAGGGTTGTGTAGGTAGTCCACACCCCTGAGGGTTGGGGAGGGGGGGGGGTGGCGCTCTCTGTAAATCGCCTGAGTTTTGCGCCAACGCCCGCTCCGTGACTTGCTTGAGGCTCCCTTGCGAGTCGCTCGTTTGTCGGTATGAGTGCGTATGGTCGTTTACAAACCTATCTCAGCAAAAATTATCGTGGGGCCTCATGGCTTGGGAACCCCGGACATGGACTTGGTTGAAAAGCGGGCACGGGAAGTCGCCGAAATTCAGGAGCATCCCTTTCCCAATGCCGCAGATTGGGCCGAGGCGCACCGGGAGCTTCACGGCTTTGGCAGCGGGCAGGAGTTTGCCCTAGAGATTGAGTCTGGGCCCAGTGAGGCGGGGGCGACTCTTGCGGAGTTGCAGGAGTCATTTCCCGAGTTGAGGGCTGCTCTTGGGCGGATTTCCAGAGAGGATGATCCCACCGTGGGCGAAGAGTTGATCAAAGAGGGCATGGAGGAGGCCGAGCATGAACGCATGCTTCTAGCGCGCCAAAAAGCTCCGCAATGACAGAGCGCCAAAGGTCGGTTACCCTTGAAGCGCGTGGAGTCTGCTTTCCAACGGGAGGGTGACACTGGCTCCGCCGCGCTTGTAGGACGTGAATACTCCGTGGATCATTTCAACGGTGTCTGCGGCCGCCTCGGGGCCGCAAAGTGGTTCACCGCCATATTCCATGGCGTGGAGCAGATCTTGAACGGGGCCGACGTGCTTGGCGACGAGGTCTCCAATGGACTTGAGTGGCTCGGGCTTCTCGAGTCCCGCGCTGGTGAGCGGCACCCACTGGCGTGAATCGGTTGTCGGCTTGAAAGGGTGTCCGGCAAGCCAATGGATGAGAGGCTCTGTGTCGATGCGTAAGTCTATTACTCCTGCAGTACAAATGAGTTGCAGGCCAAAACCTGCGGTGCGGGCCCCTGCGTTTTTTTTGGAATCAAAAAACAGAGGCAGGCCGCGTTCCATCTCGAAGCGCGCGTGGATCTCGTCCCCGAGAAGGAGTCCGAGGCCCTCGTCGCCTTCACGGATGTCGGCGTCGGTGGCGGGGCGGCCCTGTTCGAAAATAGAGGCGCTGCAGGCGCGTGGTTTGCCGGCAAAATACGTGCCAAGATTCAACACGTGCGGGCCTAGCACCCATAAGTCCAGACCGCCGCCGCGCTGGTCTTCTTTGCCTCGGGCTCGAATTTCCAAAGGACTGCCAAAGGCTCCGTTAGCCAATAAATCGGCAAGCACGGGGAGGGCAGGATGGTATCGATTGCGGTGGGCGACGGCCAGTTTGACTCCTTTTTCGCGGCACAACCGCTGAACCTCGTCGGCTTCCGCCGGGGTGCGCACGAAGGGTTTTTCGACATAGATTCCCCTCGCACCGGCGGCGATTGCAGCCAGGATCATGCCGTGGTGTTCATGGGCATGGCGTGGACAGACGGCGACGATGTCGGGCTGCACTTCGCGCAAAAGAACCGTGTAGTCGGCGTAGTCAGCGACTCCTCCCAACTTGGCCTTTGCTGCGGCGCGTCCTACTGGATCGGGATCTGCGAGGGCGACGACTTGGGTTTGGGGAATCAGACGCCAAACGGCGTCCAAGCCGTGCCCGTAATTGCCATGGCCGGTGTGTCCTAGAACGGCGACTCGATGGCGCTTGGAGGAGAGTTGTGGCGCTTGCGCAAAAGCGTTCTTTTTGAGCAGGGGGCTAAGAAGAGCGGCGGAGGTGGCGAGAAAGGCGCGTCGGTTCATCTTGGAGAATTGGGGGCCGAGTAAAAGGATCGTGATTTTTTAGTGCAGGACAGCCATTGACACAGTTAAAAAAATACAAATTCAACCTTTTTATCTCTTTATAGCAGCGTTCTTGCCGTTGAGAGCGGTTAAAATAATAATTTTCAGAATCCACTAAGAAAATATGAATTAGTGGATTCCCTTTGACCACTATGCATCGTTCTATTCTTAAAAACGCTCTGTTATTTCTCTTAACGGCGAGTCCGCTCTTTGCCGAAGATGCTCCCAAGCTCACTTCAGAGCAGATTTTAAATAAAGTCACGTGGCCTAGGGATGAATTTGATGCCACGGTGTTTGCCTCGCCTCCGGATATTTCCTACCCCATCTTTTTGAGTTCTGCGCCGGATGGCACTTTGTTTGTAGGCTGCGACGGTAATGGCTCTTTGGATCAGGCCCCTGGGCGTGGAAAAGTCATCATGTGCAAGGACACCGATGGAGATGGTAAGGCGGACAAATTCACGACGTTCTGCAACGTAGACAGCCCCCGAGGTGTTGCCTGGGATGGAAGTACGCAAACCCTGTATGTCATGCATCCGCCGTTTTTGACGGCCTACCACGACGATCAGGGTGTCGGCGTTTCAAACCGACAGGAGGATCTCATTAGCGGATTGGGATTTGGACTCGATTTCCGAGGGGCGGATCACACGATTAATGGCTGTCGTCTCGGAATTGATGGGTGGATCTATATCGCCTGCGGTGATTATGGCGCTGTTTTTGCGAAGGGCAAAGACGGACGGGCATTTGAGTTGCGAGGCGGCGGCATTGTGCGTATCCGCCCCGATGGGACAGGAATGGAATTAGTCGTGAAGGGGACTCGGAATATACTTTCAGTGGCGCTCAGTCCAACGATGGAAATTTTTACGCGTGATAATACAAATGATGGTGATGATTGGAATGATCGTTTGAGTTATAATCCGTTTGGTGCTCAAATGGGCTATCCCACTTTGTTTAGGAATTTTGCAGATGAAACGATTCCCGCAATGATTGATTTCGGTGGAGGCTCGCCGGTAGGTTCCATTTTTATTGATGAACCCAGCCTTCCTTCCGCTTGGGCTCATGGATTTTATTCGGTCGAATGGGGCCGGAGCGAGATCGATCTGCATCCTCTAACCCCCTCGGGGGCGAGTTACACGGCAGAGACCAAGCAGTTGCTTCGCATGACCCGCGCCACGGACCTCGAAGTGGATGGTCGCGGCAATCTTTACGCCGCGAGCTGGGACGGGGCGACCTTTAAGTATGTCGGGCCGAATGTCGGGTACATTGTGAAACTTGCTCCGAAGGGAGCCAAGCCAGTGGAGGCTCCCAACTTCAAAAAGCTCTCCGATGCCGAACTTGTCGCAACCGTAGGAGCGCCCAGCGCAGTATGGCGGCAGGCGGCCCAACGCGAGTTGTTGGTGCGCGGACAGAAGGCGGTTTTCACTGGGGGGCTGGAGGCAATAGTGAGAAATAGCGGCAACATCGGGGCGCGGGTGGCGGCGATGTACACGCTCAAACAGTTGTTGGGTGCTGAATCGACCGGTTTTCTGCTGGGCAGCCTGAAAGATGAAGCGCTTCGTGAATACGCTTTGAAAGTCCTCGGAGACGATCCTCGGTGCGCTGCACAAATCCCCACAGCCCCTCTAGTGGCGGCTCTTTCCGACACAAATCCTCGGGTGCGGTTGCAGGCAGTGACCGCTCTGGGGCACTTGGGGAAAAAGGAAGCTGCTTTTGAATTACTACAGTGTACGGCTGATAGCGATTACACGGTGGCCCACATTGCGGTGCAATCGGTGCGCTGGCTTTCTGCCTCAGAGGTCTGCTTTCAGGCGCTGGATTCCTCGAATTCCAAACTCTACAAGGGGGCGCTTCGCGTGCTGTTTTCCATCTATGAACCCTCCGTAGTGGAGGGGCTTTTGGGGCGACTTAACCGTAATAATCCCGAACTGCACGCCGGAATCACTCAGGCGCTTTGCCGCTTGGCTACCAAGGAAGCGCCCTTCTCGGATCCTAAAATGTGGTGGGGCACCCGTCCGGACACTAGCGGACCGATTTACAAGCCAGAGCGCTGGTCGGAGAGCGAGAAGATTGAGGTGGCGCTTAAGAAGGAATTGGAAACGGCCACGGGAGCCGAGGCGCAGGCTTTAGTCACGGAAGTGATGCGCACCAAGGTCTCCTTTCATGGGTTGACTGAGTTGATGCTCGCCAAGGCCGGGAACGACACTTCCTCCCGGTTGGATGTGATTGCGAAACTGCTTTCTCCCAAAACGCCCGCTCCTCAGGATGTGCTTAGTGCGTTGGTTGATATATCGAAATCCACAAGCGAGCAGCCTGAAATCCGGGTCCGCGCCTTGCGTTTACTCCTGAGTGTTGGAGAGAAAAACAGCACAAGCGTCATAGCCGCATTTTTGCCGCTGGCAGCGCAGGAGCCGCAAGGAGTCTTGGCGGTGGTTTGGGAGGAGTTCACCCGAGACGCACGGTTGGCGAAAAAGGTGGGCGACTTTGCCTCTCTGGCGAAAGACAAGGATTCGACCAAGCGTACGCTAGGGGCGACCGTGCTGCTCAACTTGGTGACTAGCACCGTAAACAAGGACCAAAAAAGCAAGGATCAGGCGGGAAAAGCCATTGGGGAGTTGTGGAAAAATTCCGAGCAAGCAGCCAGTCTCCTAGGGGCGATTGGCAGGACCCGTGCCACGCAGTTTGGGGCCGATGTGAAGGGGCAACTTAATCATAAAGATCACGAGGTGGCCGAGGCGGCGGAGTTTGCGCTGACCAAGTTGGGGCTGGACCGTGCCGGCGTTTCGGTGAGCGCGTTGATTGGCACGATGGCCTACGAGGATGTGCTCAAGAGCGCTTTGACACACAAAGGGGATGCCAAAGCTGGGCAGGAATACTTTCTCAAACAGGGCTGCATTGCCTGCCACACGACTTCTGCGGCCGAACCGCCCAAGGGGCCGATGCTGGCCGGGATTGCGACGCGTTACAGTCGGGCAGAGCTTTGCGAGTCGATTCTTAAGCCCAGTGCAAAAATTGCGCAGGGCTTTGAGTCCCAATATTTCAAGATGAAAACGGGTGAGGAGCTCGAAGGGTTTGTCGTTAAAGAAGGTGGAGATTCTGTGGAGGTACGTAACCTCGTGGGCGCGACAACCATTTTGGAAAAAGCCAACGTCTTGAAACGTGAAAAACGTGAAAAGTCGATTATGCCCGAAGGGCTGGTAAACAACATATCCGCCGAGGATCTTTTGAGCATTCTGGCTTACCTAGAGTCGTTGAAGGTCAATTAAGGGGGGCGGGTTAAACCGCCCCGCTTTGGCCTTGTGCGCGGATGCGCGTGTTGCTCTTCCGCGTTAGGGTGCCAATGTGGATACCTTGATCCATGGAAGAAATCCGTGGCACCGCCCCATTTAGATTTTAGACGTTGTGGTAGGGGAGTTTCACCAGTTTGAAGCGCTCGTCGTAGCGTCCGGCGTTCAGGCTGCGACAGCAACTCATGCACGCCGCAGCTCGTCGGAAGGCGCGCACGCGGGCGAGTTCCGTTTTGCAATTCGGGCATTGATAGACGCAGGTGCGCGCCATTTTGCGGCGGGGTAGGGGAAGATTGTGGCAGCGGGCCTCGTTGTTGAGTCCGAGTTCTGTACAGGCGAGGCGCCATTCCACGCCGTGGGGCGCAATACGGCGGCGGCCTCCCCGATGATGGGCAATGAGGTGTGCCAGTTCGTGCAAAAGAGTGCGCTCGACTTCCTCGGCACCGAAAATCTGGAGCTTTGGATTCAATACAATCTGAGTGGTGGTTGGATATGCCAGTCCTGCGGTGCTTCGCATGCGAGGATTCCAAATAACCACAAGTTTTGTGGCCAAATGGCTGAGTCCAAGGGCTTGGAGCTTCAGCACCGCCAGGGTGTGGAGTTCTGGGGCCGGCATCTGGGCGCGGCGGGTGTGCAAAGGCTGAATCGTCACGGTGGATCCAGTCGGATTTGGCTTTCGAAATGCAGTTGAGTTCATGCGCAGAGTCTGTCCCAGACGCGCCCCACCTTCTGGATAGCCACATCGATGGCTTCCGTTGTAATGCTGCGTCCTAATGAGAATCGCAGTGAACTGCCCGCACAGGGGGAAGATAGCCCCATGGCCTCCAGAACGTGGGAAGGCTGCATAGAGCCGACCATGCAAGCCGATCCACTCGAGGCGCAGACTCCTTCCAAATCCAACGCCATAAGCAGACTTTCTGCGTCCGAGCCGGGAAATGTGACGCTACTCGTGTTCCATAACCGTGGCGCACTGGCACCGTTGGCCCATACGCCGGCGCAGCGGCTTAGAAGACCTTGTTCCAAGCGGTCGCGCAAGGGGCCCAGCGTGGTGGCGTCGTCCGAAAGGCGCGCCACTGCTAATTGGGCGGCTGCGGCCATCCCGACAATCGCTGCGGGGTTCTCTGTCCCCGGGCGGCGCTGTCCTTCCTGAGTTCCCCCCAACTGTAACGCTTCGATAGAAACGCCGCTTTTTAAGAATAGTAGTCCTGCCCCTTTTGGACCGTAAAACTTGTGAGCGGCCAGTGTTACCGCGTCGAAAAGAGGCAAATCTAGGGGTTCTTTTCCAAAGGATTGAACTGCGTCGGAGTGAAAAAGAACGCCGCGTGCACGGCAAATGGCGCTGAGCGCGGAAACCGGATGGCGTACGCCGGTTTCGTTGTTGGCCGTCATCAGGGAAACGAGGGTTGTTTCGGGAAGTATTGCCGCTTGGAGAGAGGCGGGATCAAGGGTGCCGTCGGGGTTGACGGGAAGGCGCGTGACGGAGAAGCCCTCGCGTTTTTCGAGGAAGTCGAAAGCGTGCAGGACCGCGTGGTGCTCCGAAGCGCAGGTGATTAAATGGCGACCTTTGGTGACGTGGGCGCGCGCCAGACCGAGGATGGCCAGATTGTCTGACTCCGTTCCCCCAGCGGTAAAGATGACTTCGTGCGACTTGCAGCCCAAGAGGCCCGCCAGGGTGTCGCGCGAAGAGTCAATCAGCGCGCGGGATTGCCGTCCGGCGTAATGAGTGGAGGACGGGTTGCCGAAGTGCTTGGAGAGACAGGGCAGCATGGCCTCCAGCACCAGCGGATCAATCGGCGTAGTGGCGTTGGCGTCTAGGTAGATCATGGGAAAAAGCGGCTGCCAAAAGGAAAAGAATGCGCTTCACCGTAACCCAACTTCAGTGTGGCTTCGATCTCAAAACGGCTTGATGGTGCTGTTCCTGAGCGCAGCACGCGCGGCATCATAAACGCTTTGCAGGGGGCAGTCGTGTGTTTGGGCGGCCGCACGACAGGATTCATACTCAGGGGCAATTTGTAGTAGCTCCTCGCCTCGAAAGCCGCGTTTCACTGCAATCTCGCCGTATGGAGTGGCAACCTTCACAAAGTCGCGACGTAACTTCCAGCGTGTAACCTCGCTCATTCGCAGTCCGAAGGCGCTTGTGTGTGTGAAGATTAAATCTGCAAACTTTTCCGCGTCAGGCGGTTGGCACAATACTGAAAGCAGCATCCCCGGGCGCTGTTTTTTCATCTGAACGGCAGTAGTCCAGACATCCAGCGCCCCAGCTGCTAACAACAGCCCCGTGACATGGCCGACGAGCTCGGGGGAGATGTCGTCCAAATTCGTTTCGATTTGGAGCACTCGGTCCGTCTCGTAGCCCGCGTCATTCATCGCTTTGTCCGAATCAACCCTCAGCCAACTCTCCGAGTACCGCCCTCAATACGTTCGGGCGCGAGGCTAGATGGCGAGTCCCTACACCGTACCCAATGCGCTCAGTGCGGAGTGCGGGCATCTTGCCGAACTGTTTGCCGAACTCGGCCACAATGGCGGCTCCTGTGGGCGTGATGAGCTCATGTGTTTCCTCGCCTTGGCGCAGGGGAATGCCGCTGAGAATCTCCAGCGTCGCCGGAGCCGGAATCGGGAAACGTCCATGCTGACATTCGATCCAGCCGCGTCCCTCCTCAAGTTCAGAGACATAGAGGGCTTCAATTCCCAGTGTTTCCAGTCCGACGCATACGCAAACGATGTCGGCGATGGAATCCAACGCTCCTACTTCATGAAAATGTACGGCTTCGGGCGTAGTGCCATGGATTTTAGCCTCCGCCACGGCGATGCGGTGGAAGATGGAGAGGGAATGCTTTTTGACGAAAGGGGAAAGCTCACTGCGTTGGAGCAGGGCCTGTATGTCGGAGTGGCTGCGCGCGGGCTCTGAGTGGGAGTGGGAATGTCCGGTGTGGTCGTGGTCACACTCTGGGCCGTGTTCGTGAGCGTGTTCGTGAGCGTGTTCGTGAGCGTGTTCGTGAGCGTGTTCGTGAGCGTGTTCGTGAGCGTGTTCGTGAGCGTGTTCGTGAGCGTGTTCATGAGCGTGTTCGTGATTGCACCCCGGACCGTGTTGGTGGGGATGACTGTGGGCGTGCTCATGCGCCTCTGTGTGGGTATGTTCATGCCCATGTTCGCCGGACTCTTCATGCGTGGCTCCCGCATGAATTCCAAACTTGACCCCTTCAATTTCGGCGCGCTTCTCGCGCTCAAAATGCATGTGGAAATCGCCCAAGTCCAACTTGGAAAGCTCCCATTCCAGCGTGGAGGGTTTTACCCCTAAATCGCATAGTGCGCCGACCGCCATGTCGCCGCTAATTCCAGAAAAACAGTCAAAATACAGTACTTTCATGGTGTGTGTTTTTTAAGCTTACAGCAGGCGATCCCGATTGTTGACCACGTCATGCAGGCGAATTGCATTGTCGTACAGCGCTTTTCCGATGATGGCTCCATGGATTCGCGGGTTTTGCTCCAAGCGCTGAATATCCGCCAAACTCGACACCCCGCCGCTGGCAATCAACTGGCAGCGAATCGCCCCTAGCATTCGCTCCAAGCCCCGGAAATTCGGCCCAGACATCATCCCGTCCGTTGCAATGTCTGTATAAATGATCGTTCCCACCCCGCAGTCTTCCGCCCGGCGGGCCAAATCCAAGGCGTCCATTTCGCTCACCTCGGTCCATCCTTTAACTGAGACGAACCCATCTTTTGCGTCAATGCCCACGGCGATTTTGTCTGCCCCGAACTCCTCGACCATATCGCTGACAAATGAGAGCGATTCGGCCGCCTTGGTCCCGATCACGACTCTGGCGACTCCCGCTTCGATAGCCGAGCGAATGGCCGCTGAGGAGCGCATTCCTCCGCCCAGTTGCACTGGCACCATGAGCGCCTTGGTGATGCCGCGCACAATTTCCAAGTTCGCTTGAACTCCCGTGAAGGCGGCATCCAGATCGACGATGTGCAGCCAATCGCCGCCTTCCTCCCGCCAGCGCCTTGCGTAGGCAAGGGGCGGGGCTGGGTAAACGGTTTTTTCTTCTGCTTTGCCTTGGCGCAGGCGGACGACTTGTCCGCCCATAAGGTCGATGGCTGGGAATAAGAGCATAGTGGTAGATTAATGTAGATAAAAAGACCCGGGCTTAAACTCCGGCTAAGGCGCCTTTTTCCTCAGCAGGCACCCATTGGGTTTGAGCTTCAAATTGCAGAAAATTGCGGAGAATTCGTAGCCCCACTGACTGGCTTTTTTCTGGGTGAAATTGCACCCCGCTCACTCGGCCCCTTGAGGCGGCAGCGGCAAAAGTTTCGCCGTAAGTGCAGCGCGCAATGACGGGGGTTTCCTCTGTGACTTCGGGATAATAGGAATGCACAAAGTAAACGTATGGGTCGCTCGGAAGTCCCCTCCAGAGCGAGTGTTCTTTTTCCGCTAATTCCAACGCGTTCCATCCAATTTGCGGCACTTTAAGGCCGGGCGTTGCGAACTTGCGAACTTGCCCCTTGAACACTCCCATGCCCAGTTCCCCTGGCGATTCCTCACTGCCCTCAAACAGCACCTGATAACCCACGCAAATCCCCAAAAATGGGCGGTCCGCAGCGATCCATTCTTGAAGCGGCTCCCAGAAGCCACGCTGCCGGATTTGTTGGACACAATCCCCAAAGGCACCGACTCCAGGAAGCACGATGCCTTCGGCTAGATTTAAGCGCTCAGGGGTGGCGAGGATTTCGACATCCGCGCCGTGAGCGTTTAGTGCGTTGAAGACGCTGCGCAAGTTGCCCGAACCGTAGTCAATGAGAGCGATCATTTAAGCGATGAAATAGCGCGGTAACGCAGTTTAGAGAAGTCCCTTGGTGCTGGGAACACCTTGCACCCGGGGATCCAGGCGGCAGGCAAGATCCACTGCTTTGGCTAGACTCTTGAATGCAGCCTCCGCCAAGTGATGTCCGTCGCGGCCGTAAAGCAGTTGCAGATGGAGGTTGCACTGGGCGTGGTTGGTGAAAGCCCGTAAAAACTCCTCCACCAACGTGAAGGAAAATTCGCCCATCGACGCCACGCCTTCAGGTCCCCCGTAATGCAGGAAAGGCCGTCCACTAAAGTCCACCACCGCGCGGGCGAGGGTTTCGTCCATCGGCACGTAGGCATGCCCATAGCGGCTGATTCCCCGCTTATCGCCAAGCGCTTGCGCAAAGGCTTGTCCTAAGGCAATGCCGGTGTCTTCGACGGTGTGGTGAAAATCCACTTCGATATCGCCGTCTGTTTCCACCTCGAGATCCACCAAACTGTGGCGGGCGAAGAGGGTCAACATGTGGTCAAAGAAGGGGATCTTGGTGCGAATGGAACTTTTTCCGTGGCCGTCTATTTTGAGGTGGAGGCGGATCCGCGTTTCGGCTGTGTTGCGTTGGATCAGGGCGGTACGTTGGCTCATCGAAAAGGAGTGGGTCAAACTGAGTGAAACAGACAGTGGCAGCGCTGAGAAGCGGAGATAATGAGGGAAGCAAGAAACCGCCCAGCAAGGAGCCGGGTGATGTGGTTGGGAAAGGTCAACTGGCGTAGAAACGCTTTGAAACCAGTCGGCTCACCGGCCAAAGCGTCAGGAGGATCGCTGCGCACTCTGGACCGATGCCTTGAGACGCACCAAACCAACACGCCGCCGCCTGAAGCGGTAATAGCAGACGAATATGTGCTCCGATGAGAGGCGGCAGAGGAGAGGGATTTCTGAGCAGTTTTTGTAATAAAAAAAGCCCGCCCGCCACCGTGAGAATGAATAACCACACCGCGGGCGTCTTGTCCGGCGAGTATCGTGCGTTTTGCAGTCCGATCCACACTCCGGGCAGGAGCGCCAGTACTGGAAAAAAGCGAGGTAGCCAGGGGAGCGTGCTCTTGGTTTCAAACCGAGCTAAATTTGTCACCGCAGCAATAAAAAGCCCGGAGGAGACAGCGATGAGCATAGCGATCAGAAAGGCAGAGGGACTGGGGCCCGCAAGCGCACCTGTAAGCATACTAAGCGTCCGACAGGCCCCCATATTAAGAGCACCAAGCAGGGGCGTTTTTTTTGTCAGTACGTTGTATGACCAAACGGCCACGACGGTCGCCACGCCCGCCAGCAGCGCTTGGGAGCTGCCCGTCGCGGTTAGAAGCAGGAGGCCAACGGCGTTTAACATCCAGAGTACACGGCGCACGTTCCCAGAAGAAACCCGTCCCGCGGGCAGTGGACGGTTGGGGCGGTCGGCGCGATCCTCGGCGATGTCAACGAGGTCGTTGAGTAAAAGTCCGGCAGCGTAGAAGGCGAGGCTCGCCAAGGCCACCAACGCCAAAGAGGCGTCGATGAATCCGGAGTTTGCGACGAGGTAACCCGCTATCGGGTCGCCTGGAACAGTGAAAAGATTGGGTGCCCGCAGTAGCTGCAACCAGGTGTGCAGGCGGCTTTGTGGTGGAGAATTCGCGGGGAGGGCGGATGTCATGGCCAGGGACGGCGAGAACTGGCTTTAGCGGCCTTTTATCAGGCTTTTACTTGCCGAAACCGCTCCCCGACAAAATCCCAGTTCAACACTTGAAGCATCGCCTTGAGGTATTCCGCCCGTCGGTTCTGGTATTTGAGATAATAAGCATGTTCCCAGACGTCTAAGCCCAGCAGCGGGAAGCCCCCAGAACTCAGGGGCGAGTCTTGATTTGCGCTGGCCTCAACAACCAGCTTTCCGGCGCGCAGGACCAGCCATGCCCAACCGCTGCCAAATTGTTTCATTGCAGCGGCTTGAAGTTGCTCCTCTAAGGTGGCCTGTGTTCCAAATGCTGACGCAATGGCTTTGGCTAGATCACCTTCCGGCGCGGAGTTTTCTTTTTTTCGGAGAGACTGCCACAGAAGCGTATGATTGTAGTGGCCTCCACCTTGGTTGCGGATTTCGGTGCGCACCGTTTCGGGCAACGTCTCGAGATTTTTGAGTAATTCTTCCAGCGGACGCGCCGCAAGGGCCGGCTCTTTTTCCAGTGCCTGATTGAGCTTCGCCACGTAGGCTGCGTGATGTTTGTCGTGGTGCAGTTTCATGGTCTCTGCATCGATAAACGGTTCCAGCGCATCATAATCATATCCAAGTGGAGGTAGTTTATGAACTTCTCCGGGGAGTTGCTGCGCTTCTGCCGAGGGCGTGATTATCGAGAGCACTCCAGAGGTGAGCGCGAGAGTCTTCAGAGCGTCACGACGGCTGATCATAGAGTGAAGTTTCACCCCGCTACCTAGACAGTGTCGGCTTCAAATTGCAACTGTGCTCGAAGGCGATGTAACTCTGAACGCCACAATCCCACGCACAAAACCAGAAGCCCAATATCCTCCCCCAACCGCTTCAAGGCGGTCACGTGCAGATCTGAGGTGCCAAAACACCCACAGCTTACGTCCAGATCTCGAGCAACAGCCGAACCCAGTGCCACGATGAAAAGCGCAGTCAGCCCGAGACAAAGTGTGGCTCCGCCGAGTCGTACTTTGGAAATCCAGATTCCAACCCCGCCTGCGATCTCAATCCACGGCAGGGTCGCTGCGAGCACTCCGGCACTTTCCCAAGACATGAGCTGGTACTGATAAACTGCAATGAGCGTAAGGTCGGCATCTCTTAATTTGAGCAGCCCTGCGACTATAAAGAGCCCAGAAACAAGAGTGCGTAACAGTAGTCTGAGCGGGTTCATTGCGGCGATACGGTTTGTGGTATGCCTTCAATGCCTCGCTCTCGGGGCCACGCAGCCCAGCCGCCCTTCAAAAGCAGCACGTTTTGGGTGTGGAATTCACGCTTGAGCAACCGTCCCACTCGCACTGCGCGCTCGCTGCCGGAGCCTTCCCCGTAAACGATGATCCCTCTACCCGGCTTCCATTCGGTTCGGAGGCGATCCAAAGCGGGCTCAGGCGTTGTCTCCTCGAAAGTGATCGCCCCCCTCACGTGCCCTTGCTCGAATCGCTCTGGATCGCGAACATCCACCCACAATAAATCCGCCATCTGGCGTTCCGTCTGCAACGCACTCAGCTCCACGAATTCCGTTGGTGCCTGCCATTTCCAGTCAAAAACCACCGTCAAAAGTGAGGGAATGCCTGCCAAACCGAGCAAAATTAATGTCTGTCGGATCGCGGCTCTTATCAGCTTTGGAATCATGCTGTTTTCCCGGGCACGCCGGGTTCGTCAGAGAACGTCCACGAAAGTTCCGGTGCGAGCACTCTCATAACACGCCAACACTAGGGAAATGGCCCGCCGTGCTTCCGCTCCGGGAATCATCGGAGCGCGTTTGTCCCGAATGGCCAGCGCGAGATCTTCAATCAGCCGACGGTGCCCCTCCACGCTGATGGCTTTTGGATCTGCTGTGCCGCCGCCTATCTTGCCTCCTTCTCCGTTGAGTAAAACGGATTCATCTCCTGGGAGCGCCTCTGCAAAATCCCAACGCACAATTTTGTCGTTTACCAGAGCGGCGCTGCCCTTGTCTCCGGTAATTTCAATGCGCAGATCTGACCCGGGAAAGCTAGAAGTCGCCGCCTCGATTACTCCCAAAGATCCGTCTGGAAACTGGAGTGTTGCCGAGAGCGTGTCCTCGGTTTCGATCATGCCATGGGCGCGCGTCGCGGCAAATGCACCCACGCGTTTGGGTAAACCCACCAGCCATTGTAGCAAATCAACTGCATGAATTCCCTGATTCATCAGCGCCCCGCCTCCATCCAGTTTCCACGTTCCCTTCCAGTTTGATGAGGTGTAATAAGCGTCGGAACGCCACCACTTAATATACGCACTGCTGAGGCTCACCCGTCCAAACCGCCCCGCTTCCACTGCTGCCTTAAGCAATTGCGCCCCGCTTCCAAGCCTGTTTTGGAAAACGCCCGCCAGAAGCCCGCCCCCTTGTTTGGCCGCGTTCAAAATCCGATCTACCGCAGCGAGGGAAACCTCTAGTGGCTTTTCGCACAACACGGCCTTTCCCGCCGTCAGCAGGGGTACCGCTCCATCCGCATGCGCCCCGCTTGGGGTGGTGATGCAGACGGCTTGAACCAACGGATCCTGAGCTAAAGCGTCCAAACTCTCAGCGGCTTTGGCGCCGACTTTTTGAGCGAATTCCGCGCACTTTTTGCTGTCCCGACTGAAGACTGCAATGAGCCTCGCTTCGGGGATCTGGGCAATGGCTTGGGCGTGAAACTCTGCGATCATCCCAGTGCCGACAATGGCGAATCCGATAGGTTGGCTCATAAGGGCTACAATAATGGGCAGTAAATCAGCGGGGAGGCAAACATTCAGAGAGGCACTCCCATGTTTGGCGCCGGCTGCGGTTAAAATAGGGGTATTTTGTTAAGGCCATTTCGTGGCTTGTTTCCGTAGTAGTTCAGGAAGGGGAGTTGCGAATGCTGGTGGGAACTTTTCGATTCCTACTTGAAGTGTCTCTTCTTGTAATCTTTGGGCGGGCATTGAAGTGGGGGCACAAAGATACGGCACAAAGATACGGCACAAACGTAGGAAAAAAAGGAGCCTAAAGAGGGAGGTTACAGATGGGGGAATTTAATGAGGAACCAACTCAGTCGCCGGTTAAAGCGGGGGTGGGCTTTGGGGAAAGTCAGGGTCTTCAAATGGGATCCAGCACAGCCAATTTAAACTCAATTGCCGCTCACTTTGTTGGTTTGGAGGAGTGTGAGCCGTCTGAAAAAGGGCTTTTGAAGCATTCCAAGCGGTCGTGGATGCCAGACAAGGACTCCTTGCCTGACAAGGCCTCCGAGCAAGGCATCCTGAAAATTCGGCCACAAGCGCATTGGGCCTTTGTTAATTTTGGGGAAATGTGGGAGTACCGCGATCTCCTCTGGACTTTGGCTGTGCGCGACTTGAAATTGCGCTATCGCCAGACATCGCTTGGTGTCTTGTGGGTTGTATTTCAGCCGGTTGCGGGGGCTGGGGTGTTCGCTCTTGTCTTTGGTTGGGTGGCTGGGATGGCGTCGGCCAAGCAATCCTACTTCGTCTTCTCTCTGGCCGGTTTACTCGTCTGGACCGCCTTTCAATCCACTCTCTCGAAGTCTAGCATGGTCCTTCTCGGAAATGCGGCATTGGTATCGAAGGTTTATTTTCCCAGACTTCTGCTGCCTCTTTCCACACTTCTTTCTACTTTGGTGGACTTTGCCATCGGGCTGGTTGTTTTTACGGTCGCTGGTTTGTGCACCGGCTGGCGCCCAGAATGGCCAGGACTGCTCACACTGCCTATTTGGCTGGCTTCAGCTTTATTCGCATCCACAGGAATCGGGCTTCTTTCTGCAGCGCTCATGACAAGGTTCCGTGACGTCCAGCACGCGCTGCCAACGCTACTCACCTTCCTGATGTATGCCAGTCCAGTCGCCTACGCACTGAGTGCTGTTCCGGAAAGGTGGCGGGCGTTTTTTTATTGGAATCCTGTCACTTGGATGCTTGAGGGGGCGAGGTCCGCTCTGCTGGGAACTCCCACCGTTAGCGGACTGTGGATGGCGTACGCCCTAGGCTGTTCCGTGACTTTGTTTGGCTTGGGAGTGCTGTGTTTCCGCAAAATGGAGAGGAGCTTTGCAGATGTCTTCTAATATCGCTCAAGCAATTGATGTACGCCAACTTTCCAAGGATTATACAATTCAGGAGAGCCCGCAAAAATGGTGGGGCGGTGGCGGGAGGTTTACTCAGTTCCAAGCGCTAAAGGATATTTCCTTTCGTGTCGCTCCGGGTGAAGTCGTGGGAATCGTGGGGCGTAACGGAGCGGGCAAAAGCACCCTTTTGAAAATTCTCACCCGCATCACTCCGCCCACGCGCGGCGAGGCTGACCTCCGCGGGAGGGTGGGGAGTTTGCTTGAAGTTGGCACTGGCTTTCATCCGGAGTTGTCGGGGCGAGAAAATATATTCCTCAACGGGTGCATTCTTGGGATGCGCCGCTCTGAAATCCGCTCTGAGTTTGATGCAATTGTCGCGTTTGCAGGCGTGGAATCGTTCCTCGATACGCCTGTTAAGCGTTACTCCAGCGGCATGTACGTGCGTCTCGCTTTCGCTGTGGCAGCGCACTTGCGATCTGAGATTTTGTTAGTCGACGAGGTTCTTGCTGTGGGGGACGTTGAATTTCAAAAGCGATGCCTAGGAAAAATGCGGGACGTGGCTTGCAGTGGGCGGACCGTTCTTTTTGTGAGTCACCACTTGCAGTCAGTGGCGGCGTTGTGCAGTCGCTTGCTCGTTCTGGAGGCGGGGCAACTGGTTCATGATGGAGCCGTTCAAATGGGAATTGAGCGCTACATGGCAGGGCTAAGTGTGGCGGGTAAACGCTCTCTAGCGGGTGAGCAACGTTCTGGCACGGGGGAGCTACGGGTAGTGAGAGCCAATTTCACCAAGGCATTTTTTGAATGCGCGGAAGAAAAAGTGCTGCGCTTCAGTCTTGAGAAAGTAAAACCGTTTTTCGCACCCTTTTTTGTCTCCCTAAAACTTCTCGATTCGATGGGTGCCGTGGTGGCCCAATGCGACTCTAGATTTTTGGGTGGGTGGTTCGATCCGGAACGCGATTTGGAAATGGAGTTCTGCTTCAGCTCGCCTTGGTTAAAGCCGGGGTCTTACCACGTGGATATTTTCCTTTGTTCCTCTGGAATTTTGGACCAGTGCGAAAACGCTGCCGCGTTGGATGTTTTGCCCATTTTTCCTTATCCAGCCACAACGGACGCTGAAGCGGTGGCCCACGGGGTCGTATTTGCAGACTTTCAAATTCGTTCCACCTCGATTTCTGCTGATTCGCTTTCAAAAGAGCGGGCGACACCAAGGCAAGGCAATCAGCATTCAGTGTCCATCAGTGGATGAGCTATAGGGGACAGGTGAGATACGGTGTTGTATTAGTGAAAATAAAAACCTAGATCGCTAGGCCGATGCGAGTGGAATGGTTTATCTATGATTTATTGTTTAAGATTAGCTATTAATTAATTTAAATATTTTATTTTTGATTTTTTTATTTTATTTCGTGTTTCTAAGCTAAATGAAAGGTGGGCGTTTTGAAACGAATCAAAGCTTATATCTTGGCTGCGGATCCGACGTGGGTTGAAATTTCCGTGTCGGCTTATTATCCTTATGTTCAAGAAATTGTGGTTTCTTATGACCGGAGGGGTCTCGGGTGGACCGGTGCGCCCGTGGCGCTGGATGAAAGTTTGGAGCGGCTGCGGGCGATTGATGTTGATGGGAAAATGAGATTTTCGCCTGGTGATTTTTCCGGATCTGTTCGGGATCCAATGGAAAATGATACCTTGCAAAGAAACGTTGCCTTACAGTTGGCCAGCGAGGGCGCCGACTGGGTGTTGCAATTGGATACGGACGAGTATTTGCCGTCTCCTTCTGCCTTATTTGGTGCGATTCAGAAGGCCGACTTGCTGGGGATTGGAGCGGTGGAGTGGCCTATGCGTGTACTTTACCGCAACTTACCAAAGGGCGAGGCCTTGGAGATTTGCGGGCGCGATGGCGGGGATCACTTCGAGTACATTGCTCCAATTGCGGTACGTTCTGGGAAGCGCTTGGTGCATTCCCGTCAAACAAATGGGGCCGTGCTGAGGGCTGTGGTACGAGGTGATCGCTCCAGTGTGCAGTTGAGCCGTCCTCTGGCTGCAGGTGAGTTGCGTGAGGAGTTGTTAAATGCAGAGGAGGCGATCATCCACAACTCCTGGGCGCGCTCCCCCGCGGATTTGAGGCGCAAGCTTGCGTCTTGGAGTCATGCCAGTGCGCGTGCTTGGGTTTATTATTGGGGCCGTTGGCTTCCCTCTGTCTGGACATGGCGTTGGATGCGCAACCTTCATCCTTTTTTTGGGGGTGTTTGGCCTGCTCTGAGGGTTTGTCCGATACCCTTGCCTAGGGCTATCGGGCCTGGCTCTGAGGTGGCGGCGGGCCGGCGGTTAGCGAAAGTCCAACAGGATAACTTCCTGCCCATTGATCTTTCGATGAAGAAGCCTTTCCATAATGAAACCTAAAATTGCAGTCGTGATCGTTGTCTGGAATGGAGTAGAAGACACGCTGGAGTGCCTTGAATCACTTCAGCTTGATTTATATTTAAATAAGGAAGTTATAATCGTCGATAATGGTTCCACAGACGGCTCTTCTGGAATAATAAAATCGCGTGGTTTTGATGTTAAAATCATTCGCAGTGAGTCAAATTTAGGATTTACAGGTGGCAACAATTTAGGGTTGAGCGAGGCTCAAAAGTGCGGCGCCCGCTATGCATTCCTGTTAAACAACGACACTACCGTTGAGCCGGAAGCGCTTAGCGCCTTAGTCGAGGCTGCAGAATTGCAGCCGGCAGCGGGGATTTTGTCTCCAGTGATCCACTATTATGATATCCCGGGGGAAATCTGGTTCGCTGGCGCAACATTGCGCATCAGTGCGGGTGAGGCATTACATGATCTTTCGCTGCAACCTGGAAGGCTGAGCAAACCCTACGTCTCTCCTTGGGTGAGTGGTTGTGCAATGCTTGTGCGTATGGTTGCAGTGGAGCAAGTTGGCGGTTTTGATGACCGTTTCTACCTCAACTGGGAGGACGTTGATTGGTGTGTGCGGATGAGCGAAGTGGGTTGGGAAATCAAGGTGGTTCCGAGCGCTCGTATTTGTCATAAAGTAGGGCGTTCGCAGGCGAAGTTGCACGGCAGGAGCTGTTATTACAATGTGCGCAATAGTCTTTTGCTTTCGGCAAAGCATGCTGGCTTGGTAGGCTATCTGCGCACGGTTGTCTTGGTCCTGTGGCGGCATTTTCGCGAGGCGTTACGCCGCTCCGGGGAAAGTAGAAGGGAATTTTTAGAGGGGGCGATGGATGGATTTTTCGATCACGTCGCCGGACGCTACGGATGCCATGTGCCGAGGTGTAAATCTCTGAATGCACATGGCGAGGCGAGCGGATCTGGGGTGCGGGTGTAGATGGTTTTTGGACCTATTATTGAGATATCACTTTTGAGTTGTGGGGTATGCAGTAAGCCGTTGAATGAAGCTAATTTCAATTTTTAGTAAAAACGCTGTATCTCCGCGAAGTTCGCTTAATGTTCATGTTTCTTTTTGAATGTTGATGTGCTTTTTGGAGGCCTTTGGTTTCTTCAACCGCGCTGACTGTTGTTTCCCTGTTGGATAGAACAATTTGTTTTTGAGTGTCAGCGTATTTGTGGAGCTCACGCTGGGACAGCGGCGCCAAGGGGCTTGCTGGAGACGCCGCGATTATCGGCGGGGCGATTCAATTTAATGCAAAGTTTGAGTGGGAGGGCTTTTCTGGGGGGCGGCAAGTTTGAAGGCTGCCAACAGTGGAGCTCATAAGAGGGGGGAAGAGAGATGGGAACTGTTGTGGAAAATAAAATGGCGCTGGGGCAGTCGCTTCAATGTGGTGGGGCGAGGGGTGTGGAGTTGCTTCTGGAGGCCTTTAAAAAGGAGGTCGCATGAAGATTGCGATGACTTCGCTGTATCTTCCTGGCGGAAGTAAGATTGGGGTGGGCTATCAGGTTCACAATATGGCTAACCAAATGGTGCTGCGTGGCCATGAGGTAACCGTTTTTTCGCAATGTGCTGCAGGCGAGTCTCCTTTATATGAGCTGCAGTTGGTGCTGCCTCGCAAGCGGTTGCGAACTTTGGGATTTGCTTGGGATCTCCGGGCGGTGGACTTCTCGAAGTTTGATGTACTTCACGCGCATGGAGACGACTGGTTTCTATGGGGGAAGAACCTTCCAAGGCATATACACACGTACCACGGTTCATGTCTGGCTGAGTTTGAGCATCAAACAATTTTGCGTGAACAAATTAGAATGTTGGGGCTTGCCGTGTGTGAAACGACTTCAACGGCACTTTGTAATGTCGCTGTAGCGGTTTCGGAAAACACCCGTGCGTATGTTCCATTGGTGCGAGCGGTAATCCCTAATGGCGTGGATCTGGAAAGATTTCACCCGAGTGAGCAGAAGTCTGATCACCCCTCTATTTTATTCGTGGGGACTATGCACGGTCGCAAGCGAGGGGAATTTCTGGTTCAAACTTTCCGGGAACGTGTACTCCCAGTGCTCCCAAAGGCGGTTCTTTGGGCCGTTTGCGAGGAGCCTGTCAAAGGGGACGGGGTGCATTGGTTTGGGAAGGTTCCCACTGAAGTGCTCAGTGAATTATATCGAAGTGCGTGGGTGTTTTGTTTGCCCAGTTCGTATGAGGGATTTGGTGTGCCGTACATTGAGGCGATGGCCTCTGGAACGGCTGTGGTTGCGACGCCGAATCGCGGCGCGGTAGAGGTTTTGCGTCGAGGAACGTGTGGTTTAGTCGTGGCGGATCACCGCTTGGGTTCTGCGCTGGTACAGGTGCTGCGCAATCCTGCTTTGCGGCGTTACTTGGAAGCGGCTGGGATTCGGCAATCCAGAAAGTACGGCTGGGATCAGGTTTGCGCGGGGTACGAAATGCTTTACGCGGGGGGCGAGATATCGACTTTGAATTCGGTTTTAGAACGGGAGGCGGTATGAAGCGGGTGGCGCTATTTCCAAGTGCTTTTCATCCAAGTTTGGGCGGGGTGGAGGAGTTGACTGGGCAACTCGCCTTGCAAATGGTCAAAAGGGGAGGCGGTGTGCTGATTTGCACAAATTGTTGGCCTCGAACCTTATCTGTGCGTGAGTTGTGGAAGGGCGTTGTGGTGCATCGCTTCCGCTTTAGGTTGCCTGAGGACAACCTGAAGGCGCGGGTTAGTTTTCGGCTCACTGGGATGCGTATTTTGGGAGAGGTTGTTCGAACATTAGAGAGGTTTCGTGCAGAGGTGGTTCATGTTCACTGTGTTAGTGGCAACGCCTGGTACGCCGCTCGTGCGGCGGAGGCGTTGGGGTTGCCGTTGGTGGTCAGCGCGCACGGGGAGCGCACCATGGACGCAAATGGGATCTACGACCATTCGCCTCTGTACAATCGAGTTTTACGCGACGTTCTGGGCAGAGCGCATTGGGTTACTGCCTGTTCAAAGGCCACGCTTGGGGATCTGGAAACCTATTGGGGGCGTGAATTTCCGAACGGTAAAAGCGTCGTGTACGGCGGGGTGGGGGAGGATGCTTTTGGTGCGGTATCCCCATGGCCGCACACGGCCCCATACATTTTTGCCTTGGGGCGGTTGGTAAAACAAAAGGGATTTTCAGAACTGCTGAAAGCTTTCGCCTTGGCGGATGTGCCGGGAGTGGATTTGTTGCTGGCGGGTGAGGGGCCAGAAAAGGCGGCACTCACAGAATTGCGCGACAGCCTCGGGCTCTCTGGGAAAGTGCATTTTGTGGGGCGGGCTGATCGGGCGCAGGTGCGCTCGTTGTTTTCAGGGTGTGTCGGACTGGTCGTGCCCTCGCTTCGCGAGCCGATGGGGATCGTCGCGCTGGAGGGGATGGCTGCGGGCAAACCGCTGGTGGTTAGTGCGGTGGGCGGGTTGAGGGAGATTGTGCCTGAGGGGCCGGGGGCGCGGCATGTAGCGCCGGGTGATGTTCCGCAACTGGCGCGCGGCATCGTATGGCTCGCAAATGAGAGTGAAATGGGTGTCGTCTCAGGGCAAAGAGGGCGGGCCGCCGATTTCCTTTGGGCGAATATTGCTCAGGAATACGTGGCGATTTACGAGAAAATTACCCGCCGGCAATTTGAAGGCCATACCAGCAGGATTGCTAGGGGTCGGGCTTTGACTTTTGGTTGATGGATGCCCTATTGTGGGGACTTGGCGACCCGATGAGGGCTCGTTCATCCGTCGCGATTCTGCGTTCCTCCTGTGACTCTTGTGACTCTTGTGCTTAGGCAAGCGTCTTGCTGAGTAAGCGTTTAGATCTGTGCGGCGAGTTGTTGAATCCCACCAGTATCCATTCCTGCCCAGTGAGTATTAACCAAGAGTTTATTCTCGAAATCCTGTTGGAGAGCGGACTTGTGTCCAAGGTGCAGTTAGACGAGGCGCGCGGTGGCGGTCACGGCTCCGGGTTGGTGGAACATCTTGTTCAAGAGGGGATTTTGACAGAGGAAGATTATATGCGCGCACTTGCGGCGCACGCCTCCATGGAATTTGTCGACGTTCTTGCTTTGGATGTCAAAGAGGACGTTTTGGCTGAGTTGCCCAAAGAACTCGCCGAGCGGTTTAAGGTTGTGCCGGTTGCAAGGACCGAAGGTGGGCTGGTGGTGGCGGTCTCAAACCCCTTGGATTTCGACACCTTCGACAGCCTTTCTCACCTGTTGGGAATTACGCCGGAATTTGTATGCGGCGCGCCTGGTGCCGTGCGCGAGGCGCTTTTCAAGTGGTACGGGATCGGGACGGATCCCTCCAAGCCGACGAGCTCAAATGTGTACGAGGATCAGGCCAGCGAAACCGACGCAGGCGACGCTCCGATTATTCGGATGGTCACGTCTCTCTTGATGGAAGCCTACACCATGCGGGCCAGTGATATCCACTTGGAACCGATGGAGAAGGTGTTTCGCGTGCGCTTCCGTGTGGACGGAGTTTTGCAGGAGATGCAAAGTCCGCCCAAACGATTGCAGGCGGCGATTATTTCGCGTCTCAAAATCATGTCTGGGACGATGTCGATTGCCGAAAAGCGACTTCCTCAAGACGGCCGCATTCAGGTCACTGTGGGGAACCGGCAGGTGGACTTGCGCGTTTCCACCGTACCCACCACGCACGGCGAGAGTATCGTGATGCGTATTTTGGATAAGTCGGCGCTGCAGCTGGGGTTGCCTCAGTTGGGCTTCCTGTCTGATGACCAAGCCATCTTTGAAAAACTTATCGGGTTCCCTGATGGCATCTTGCTGGTCACCGGCCCGACCGGTTCGGGCAAGACGACTACTCTTTACGCCTGCCTGAACTATATCAACAGGCCGGACAAAAAGCTCATCACTGTGGAGGATCCCGTCGAGTATCAGATGGCCGGGATTAATCAGGTTCAAGTGAACACAGAAATTGGCATGACGTTTCCCGCAGCCCTGCGTTCCATGCTGCGTCAGGCGCCGAACATCATCATGGTGGGAGAAATTCGCGATGCGGACACCGCCAACATTGCCATCAATGCCTCACTCACCGGCCACTTAGTGTTTTCGACCCTACACACTAACGACGCGCCGGGGGCTGTTGCCCGTTTGGTTGACATCGGGGTTCAGCCCTTTTTGGTTTCCTCTGCGGTGCGTGCGGTGGTGGCGCAGCGGTTGGTTCGACGCATCTGTGGAAAATGCAAGGCCCCCGCAGAACTTCTACCTTCGGACATGCGCGCTTTGGGAATCGATGCGCTCCAAATTTCCAGCTCCTCTGTATCTCGTGGGACGGGTTGTGAGAATTGCCGCAATGGCGGCTACAAAGGGCGAGCGGGCATCTTTGAGTTTTTTGTCGTCGATGACGAGGTTCGCCGCATGATCAACGAACGTTACACCACGATTCAACTGCGCAAACGGGCGAGGGAAATGGGGATGCGCACCCTGCGTGAAGACGGGATACGCAAGGTGCTTTCAGGAATGACGACAGCCGATGAAGTCATCAGCGCCACGATGGGAGACAAAGAGTAGCCAAACCGTACGGATTCTCTTCAGCCACACCTCCAACCGAACCTCTTTTAGCCCCCATGAACCACTCCTTCATACTCGAATCACTCGCCGAACAGGGGCTGATCTCCGAGGACGCCATTGGAGAAGTTGCCTTTGAAATTGCCCAAACGGGCCTTTCTTTGGCGAAAGTGCTCCAGAAACAGAACCTCATGACCGAGGATCAGTTTCACCTCACCATTGCTCAGATGATCGGGACGGAAGCGGTCAGTTTGGCTGGATTCGTGCCTCCGAAGGAGTTGTTGGATTTACTGCCCGTGGGCTTGGCGCAGTTGCATCGGGCGGTTCCGGTGGGTTGGGATGGGAATTCGTTGCAAGTGGCTCTGGATGACCCCTTCCATCATCAATCGGTGGAAGACCTGCGCTTCGCGCTGGGGTTCGACGTTCATCTGGTGATTGCGCCGGTGGATGAAGTCGCTGAATTGCTGCGTCATCATTACAGCCGCGGCGCGGACGAACTTAAGGCAGTCCTAACCCAAATGGACACCGGCGAGATGGACAGTGACACCGATGTCCTCAACGACGCTCCTATCATCAAGTACGTCGATTTGGTGATGCAACAGGCCATCGTGGACCGTGCTTCGGATATTCATTTTGAACCCTTCGAACACGATTTCAAGATTCGCTACCGTGTTGATGGGGCGTTGTATGAAATGGCGCCGCCTCCGCGGCATTTGGCTTCCTCCATCATCTCTCGCGTGAAAGTGATGGCGAATTTGAACATCGCGGAACGCCGTCTTCCCCAGGACGGGCGCATTCAGCGCGAGGTAAACGGGCGCTCGGTGGATATGCGTGTTTCCACGCTCCCAACGCAGTTCGGTGAGAGCGTGGTGCTCCGTGTGTTGGATCGTTCCAGCGTAAACTTGAGTCTGGAGGCGCTCGGGTTGCCGACGCCTATTTACAATTACCTTCTGCGAACGGTCGAATTGCCAAACGGCATTTTTATCGTCACCGGGCCGACTGGATCGGGTAAGACGACTACGCTGTACGCCTGTTTAGAAAAAATTAACACAATCGACGCGAAGGTGTTAACGGCTGAAGACCCCGTTGAGTTTGATATTGATGGCATCATCCAGGTTCCGATTAACGAGGGCATGGGATTGACGTTTGCCAGAGTGCTCCGCGCATTTTTGCGGCAGGATCCCGACCGCATCATGGTTGGGGAAACCCGCGATGTGGAGACGGCTCAAATCGCGATTCAGGCCTCACTCACCGGTCACTTGGTGCTCACCACGCTGCACACCAACGATGCCCCAGGAGCGGTGACCCGTCTCATCGACATGGGCGTTGAGCCCTTTATGATCTCGGCCGCTTTGGAAGGGGTGCTCGGGCAACGTTTGATTCGAAAAGTTTGCGCTCTCTGCCGGACTGCTTACGAGCCGACTGAAGCGGTATTATCTCAATTGGGACTTTCTCCCCATGAGATTGGTGACAAACAATTCTATTACGGTGCGGGCTGTGCGGTTTGTAACAGTACGGGCTATCGGGGTCGGAAAGGTATCTACGAACTGCTCGATGTCACCGAGCCTATCCGAGAGTTGATCAATCAGCGGGCGCCCAGTTTGGTGTTGAAGCAAAAAGCCATCGAGCTTGGGATGACCACACTTCGAGATGACGGCTTACGCCTCATTTATGATGGAGAGACTTCCATCGAAGAAATTTTGAAGTACACTTAGTCCCGCTAACCAAAAACTGTCCCCCCGGAATATATGCCAAAGTTTGATTATGTAGCGTTGGATGCACGCGGTCAGGAATCTCGCGGCACAGTGGATGCAGCTTCTACCAATGATGCGGTTGCGGGGTTGCGTAAGTCGGGCTTATTCCCCACGAGCGTGACGGATGCAGGCAAGGGCGGGGGAGCCGCGACGGCCGTGATGGTGGCAAAAAAAGCTGGATCAAGCGGCGGGGCGGTTGCCGTGGCGGTTGCCTCGAAAGGGAAGGCGAAATCCAAAGGGGGCAGCAAGTTTTTTGAGAAGACGACAGTTGAGTCCGCAATCTTGATGATTTTTACTCGTCAATTGGCGACACTCATCGACGCTGGCCTGCCGCTTTTGCGTGGACTTGATGTGCTTGGAAAGCAGGAAAAAGATCCGGTTCTTAAAAAGATCATTACTTCGATTTCTGATGCAGTTCAGAGCGGAAGCACTTTTTCAGAGTCTCTTACCTCGCATCCAAAAGTCTTTAACCGTTTGTACGTCAACATGGTTAAAGCAGGAGAGTTGGGCGGGGTTCTGGATGTTGTGCTCAATCGTCTGGCCGAATTTCAGGAAAAGGCTCAGAAGCTGCGTAACAAGGTGAAGTCTGCGATGACGTATCCTGTTATCGTATTGGCCATTGCCATGATCATTTTGGTTTTCTTGCTGGCGTTTATCGTGCCGAAATTCGAACAGATTTTTAAAGATCTGCTAGGAAACAAGCCCTTGCCTGATTTGACCCGGATCATCATGGGGCTGAGCGGAAACATTGTAGCGAACTGGTACATCGTCATTGCCGTCGTGGTGGCTTTGGTTGTGGGGTGGAAGATGTTCAGCAGTTCCGCCAAAGGGCAGATTACTCTAGATAAGCTGGCATTGTCGTTGCCGCTCTTTGGCGATTTGACCCGCAAAAGCTCTATCTCCCGATTCAGTCGGACGTTGGGAACCTTGGTTACCAGCGGTGTGCCGATTTTGCAGGCGCTCATCATCACGCGCGAGACCGCCGGCAACTCAGTAATTGCGGATGCTGTTACCAAAGTTCATGACGCGGTGAAAGAAGGGGAATCCATTGTGACGCCTTTGGAGGCCAGCGGTGTGTTTCCTCCCATCGTGATTTCCATGGTGGATGTGGGCGAGGAGACTGGTCAATTGCCAGACATGTTGCTCAAAGTCGCTGACGTTTATGATGACGAAGTGGATACGACAGTCGAGGCGCTCACTTCCCTTTTGGAGCCCTTGATGATTGTTTTCCTCGCCGTGATCGTCGGTACCATCGTTATCGCGTTGTTCCTGCCCATGGTGGATCTGCTCAAGAACATGAGTGCGCCCGGCGGCGCCGGCGGTTAGTCGCACTTTCTTGTAGTCTATTTTCCTCCAACCAAACATCCCATGCGCACCCATTCGCTCGAGCGTCGAACAGCCTTCACTCTCATTGAGTTGATGGTGGTTATCAGCATTTTGGGCATCCTGATGTCGATGATCTTGGGCATCCAGCGTTACGCCCAAACCAAGGCCAATCGCAGTCGTGCGGAGGCTGAGATAGCCGCGATCTCCGCCGCAGCGGAGGCTTACAAAGCGGATAATGGCAGTTTTCCACGCTCCACGGAAACTGATGCTCTCAGCGGAGTTAACGATTCCGCTCCGTCGGATCCTGGGCAGGACTACAAAGACTCGAATCTCGCTCTTTATGTAATGCTTACGGGGGACGCTGATAAGAATGGGCGTCCCGATTCGACGGAGGGGAAAACGGGCGCTTTGCCCCTTTACATGACGTTCAAGGCAGCCCAGTTATCTTGGTCGGGTGGTGTCAATGGGAGTGGCAATGTGCTTTTTGCGCGCGATCCTTGGGGCAAGGCTTATCCCTACGGTTACTCCACAAAACGAAATGCTGCATTGGAGAAGAACGGGGCAGACGATCCAACGGTAGGTCACAATATTACCTTCGACGTGTGGTGTATCGCGGGTACGCCGGGTAAGCCTGCTGCGTGGATTAGCAACTGGTAGCGCAGCCAACCGCCGTGGCGAGGGGCGGAAAACGCCTTTTCGCATTTTTAAAATGACTCCGACAACGCCCCATCCAGCGGCCATCATCAACGCCCCAAAGCCAAAGGTGCGCATCGCCCAACTCGATGAACTATCGCCCGTGGCCTGCCCCTGTGGTCAATCCAGAAGGGCGTTTGCCGATCCGGACAATACGCTGGCTACAGTCCATCTCACTGACATCT
>CALQFT020000026.1 GCA_943329925.2 Opitutus sp. GAS368 | reverse complement strand
CCGCCGCGTTGGCGGTGCAACTTATCAAGTGCCTATGGAAGTGGCTCCAGCCCGTGCACTCGCTCTGGCGATGCGCTGGTTGGTGAACTACGCAAAGTCTCGCAAGGCCACAGGTATCTCCGATGCCCTCGCCAACGAACTGCGCGACGCCGCCAACGGGCAGGGGAACGCCATTAAGAAGCGTGACGACACCCATAAGATGGCTCAGGCAAACCGTGCCTTTGCTCACTTCCGTTTCTAGTCGCTCCGACTGTTTACCAACTCTTTCTGATTTTTTTTGGCGCAAGCCACCGACAACCGTGTCTACCAATCCTAATTCACCAAACCGCGCGTATCCTCTAGAAAAAACGAGGAACATCGGTATCGCAGCGCACATTGACGCTGGCAAGACGACGTTAACGGAACGTATTTTGTTCTATACTGGCTGTATTCACCGGATGGGTGAGGTGCACGAAGGGACCACTGTTACCGATTGGATGGAGCAGGAGCGTGAGCGCGGGATCACAATTACTTCAGCGGCAACCACGTGTTTCTGGCTCCAGGTTGATCAGCCCGAAATTACCAAGCTGTATTCCGGCCAGAAAATGCGGGTGAACATCATTGATACTCCCGGCCATGTGGATTTTACGGCCGAAGTAGAGCGTTCATTGCGCGTTCTTGATGGTGCGATCGCCGTGTTTGATGCTGTGGCAGGTGTCCAGCCCCAATCTGAAACAGTTTGGCGCCAGGCTATGAAGTACAATGTCCCAAGGATCGCCTTCATCAATAAGATGGACCGCGTGGGATCTGATTTTAATGCCGCAATCGATTCGATGCGCAAGAAGCTAGCCGCGAATGCTTGGCCAGTTCTTATACCGATCGGAAAGGAAGACTACCTTAAGGGACAGATCGACGTTGTTAATCAAAAGGCAGTTGTTTACAGCGATAGCGATCAGTTCGGGTCGACATACAGCATCGAAGAAATTCCCGCTGAACTCGTGGAAAGTGCAGTCAAAGCACGCGCTGACCTCGTTGAGCAGATCGCGAACCTCGACGATGAAGTCGGCGCACTTTTCCTTGAAGAGCAGCCCGTTTCAAACGAGCAATTAAAAGCAGGGATTCGCCGTCAGACAATTGCGAACAAATTTTGCCCAGTGGTTGGAGGCTCCGCTTTCAAAAATAAGGGCGTCCAGTACTTGGTGGACACCGTTATTGATTACCTCCCCGGTCCTCTGGATATTCCTCCCGCTAATGGGCAGGATCCAGACACTCATGAGCCTATTGCGGTTGTCACTGATGACGCTGGGAACTTCTGCTCCCTCGCATTTAAGCTTTGGAGTGACCCTTTCGTTGGTAAATTAGTGTTCTTCCGAGTTTATTCCGGCAAGCTTTCTAAAGGCGATACGGTTTATAATCCTCGCACAAACAAGCGTGAGCGGATTAGCCGTATCATTCAGATTCAGGCTGACAAGCGTGACGACGTTGACACGGTTTATTCCGGCGATATCGCCGCAATCGTTGGGATTAAGAATATCACCACGGGAGATACTCTTTGCGACGAAGATCACGGCATTCTTTTGGAGCCACCTTCCTTCCCTGATCCGGTTATCTCGATGTCCATCGAGCCAAAAACCAAGCAGGACCAGGAAAAAATGGGTAACGCCCTCGGTCGCTTGGCTGAAGAAGATCCAACTTTCCGCGTTTTCACCAACATAGATACCGGCCAGACCATTATAGCCGGAATGGGCGAGCTACATCTCGAAATTATTCGCGATCGTTTGCTCCGTGAGTTCAAAGTCGAAGCCAACTCCGGCAAGCCTCAGATCGCTTACCGCGAAACAATCACCACAGCCTCCCCTGGGGAAGGTAAGTTGGTTAAGCAGTCGGGCGGGCGTGGGCAGTACGGCCATGTGGTGGTGAAAGTTACGCCGAACGAACAGGGCAAAGGTTTGACTATCGAAAACAAAGTTATCGGTGGGACCATCCCTAAAGACTTTATTCCTGCCGTTAAGAAGGGAATTGAAGAAGCTGTTTTGAACGGTGTGGTTGGTGGTTACCCTGTTATCGATATCAATGTTGATATCATTGACGGAAGTTACCATGAAGTTGACTCGAACGAAATGGCCTTCAAGATGGCTGCGATCTTCGCCGTCAAGGACGGCATGAAGCGCGCAAAGCCGATTCTCTTGGAACCAATTATGCGTGTGGAAAACTCCACCCCTGAAGAATTTCAAGGCGACATCATGGGGGATCTCAACCGCCGCCGTGGTCGTATTTCTCAAATCGAACACAAGGCTGGTCTTTCAATCGTAACGGCTGAAGTTCCGCTAGCTGAAATGTTTGGATATTCCACGGCGATTCGCTCGCTCTCCAAAGGCCGCTCAAGCTATTCAATGGAGCCGTGTAAGTTTGAGCAGGTGCCTGAAAATGTGAAGGCTGCCATCCTTGAACAAAAAGAGAAGTAGGCCGCTAAATCTTTCTAATTAACCGCATCTGGCAACAGATAAACTGGAACCCATTTAATCAATATGACCGGACAACGCATACGCATCCGCCTCAAATCCTTCGATTATCGCATGCTGGATCAATCCGCAGGCGAAATCGTCGAGACCGCCAAGCGCACTGGCGCGAAAGTCGCGGGGCCCATTCCGCTTCCGACCCGGGTGGAAAAGTTCACAGTGAACCGCTCCCCCCACGTGGACAAGAAGTCCATGGACCAGTTTGAAATTCGCACCCATAAGCGGTTGCTGGATATCGTTGAACCTACCGCCAAAACGGTTGATGAGCTTAAGAAGCTCAACCTTCCTGCTGGCGTGGACATCACAATCAAGATCTGAGCGGATCGCAACTTTTCGCAGCTGACATGAAGATTGGACTTTTAGGAAAAAAGCTTGGCATGACCCGCGTCTATGACGCTTCGGGGCGTGCAACTGCAGTAACGGTGATCGAAGCCGGCGGTAATGTGGTGGTGCAGACCAAGACCCACGAGAAGGAAGGCTATGCAGCCATCCAAGTCGGGTTCGAGGACCAGAAGCCCCAGCGTCTTACCAAGCCAGAGCTAGGTCATTTCAAAAAGGGCGGTGCCGCCCCTAAGAAACTCCTCAAAGAGTTTCGCTCTGCCGGAGACGGCTCAGAGTTCGAAGGCGCCACTCTGGAAGTGACTCAGTTTGAAGTAGGTGACATTGTCGATGTGATCGGCAAGTCAAAGGGCAAGGGTTTCCAGGGCGTAATGCGCAAGCACAACTCCGCCGGTCAGCCTGCCTCGCACGGTTCGATGATGCATCGCCGTACCGGTGCCATCGGGATGCGCTCTACCCCAGGTCGTGTTTGGAAGAACGCCTCAATGCCAGGTCACATGGGTGATGAGCGTGTCACCGTACAGAACCTTCGTGTGGTTCAAGTCCGCTCCGAAGAGGGTGTGATTTTGGTCTCTGGGGCAATCCCAGGTCCTAACGGCGCCTACGTGGTGGTCCGTCCTGCAATTAAGGGTCAATCCGCAAAGTAATACACCATGAGTGCAACCATACTAACCATTGAGGCCGCGAAGTCGGCTGGTGTTCCCGTAGTTGAAAATGGGCGTTACACCCAAGCACTTCACGACGTTGTTGTCGCGTACCGCGCGGCCCGCCGCAGCGGAAGCGCCAACACCAAGTCGAAGGCTGATGTAAATCTCTCCGGAGCAAAGCCTTGGCGCCAAAAGGGCACGGGCCGCGCTCGTGCGGGCTACAAATCTTCTCCAATTTGGGTTGGCGGCGGCGTTGTATTCGGCCCCAAGCCTCGTGATTACAGGAAGATTGTTTCCAAAAGTGTCCGGCGGGCTGCCTTGAAAAAGGCGCTCTCTGAGCGTATCAAGTCCTCCACGGTACTGACCGTTGAGTCGGTTTCTGTTGAGAACCCTAAGACTAAAGATTTCATTGCTCTGATTCATGGACTAAGCGGGACCGAAAGCGTCTTGATTGTTTCCCAAGAATTCACTGAAAACACATTTCTAGCCGCCCGAAATGTTCAATGGGCACACCTTGTGCGCTCTGCAGATGTGAACGCAGAAGATTTGCTCCGGTACAAGAAAGTGATCCTGACAAACACGGCCTTGGCCGATATCGCCAAGCGCATTAACAGCTAATTTGCTATGCACCTTTCTTCACAAATCATTCGAAATGTCCGCCTAACGGAGAAGGCTTCCCTTCTGACGGAGAGCCTCAATAAGTACGTCTTTGAAGTGGCCGTACATGCCAACAAGATCGAGATCCGAAAGGCTATTGAGGAATTGTTCGGCAAGAAGGTTGTTTCTGTAAACACCTCAAACCACTACGGGAAGGCTCGCCGCAAGCGAACTGCCGCAGCCGGATACACTGCAGACTGGAAAAAAGCTGTTGTGACTCTCGCCGCAGGCGAAACTCTCGAATTAGCCTAATCTTCGCACAGGCGTTTAATCCTTTAAGACCGTCTTATGGCACTCAAAACCTTCCGGCCCTTTACCCCGGCCAACCGTTTCAAGGCGCTACCGTCTTTTGACGAAATCACCAAGTCCAAGCCTGAGAAAAGCTTGGTGGTGACTCGGAAAAAAACCGGTGGCCGCAATAACAACGGCCGTATCACCTGCCGGCACGTGGGTGGAGGCAACAAGCAGAAGCACCGTTTGGTGGACTTCAAGCGCAAGAAGCGCGCAATTATCGCTGACGTAGTTGCAATCGAGTATGATCCCTTGCGTACCGCTCGGCTCGCTCTTCTGAACTACGTTGATGGTGACAAGGCTTATATCTTGGCTCCAGTGGGACTCGTCGTCGGTATGAAAGTCGTCGCAGGTCCAGATGCTGACCCCCAAGTTGGGAATGCGCTTCCCCTGAGCCGCATTCCTTTGGGTTCCGCAGTCCATTGCGTCGAATTGATCCCCGGACGAGGCGGCCAGTTGGCTCGTTCCGCCGGCCAGCTCGTTGTACTTTCCAACCGCGAAAAGGGCTACGCTCTTTTAAAGTTGCCTTCCGGTGAAATCCGCCGAGTCCACGAAGACTGTTACGCGACCATGGGTCAGGTAGGTAACGTGGACCACATGAATGTTTCCAGCGGTAAAGCCGGTCGCAGTCGCTGGCAGGGAGTTCGCCCTACCGTTCGCGGGATGGTGATGAACCCAGTCGACCATCCAAATGGTGGTGGGCAGGGCAAGTCAAAAGGTGGTGGCGGTCGCCAACATCTTTGCAGCCCTTGGGGGCAATTGGCACGTGGATTCAAAACACGTCGCAAACACAAAGGCAGTGATCGTTTCATCGTCGAACGCCGTAAGGCTCGCAAGTAGTTTAATTAATCCATCCGTATGGGCAGATCTCTCAAAAAAGGTCCTTTCGTAGAGCAGCATCTCTTCGAAAAGATCGATAAGATTAACGATTCCGGCATCAAACGCCCAATCAAAACTTGGTCGCGTCGTTCTACGATTACGCCAGATTTCGTCGGTCACACTTTCTTGGTGCACAACGGCAAGATTTTCAACTCTGTTTTCGTCACTGAAAACATGGTTGGGCATAAGCTCGGAGAGTTTTCTCCGACCCGTGTGTTCAAAAAGCACGGCTCTCATACTGCGAAGGTTTCGAAGTAGTCAGTTTTTTCCTGGCTCCACCGCAATGTATATTCTTTCCGCACCGCAGCTTTCCGCTTTGAGCCTCTCTCTTCCTTCCTGGTTGGGTCTGTGCGCTAGTGCGCTGCTTCTGACTTCGCCTCTGGCGGTAGCTCAGACGGGCCGGAGCGATATTGCTGGGTCAGCTGCCGCCGGTTTGGGCAGCGGGGAAGGCACTGTACTGTCGCTAGTTCGGGAGCTTACGGAATGGCGTAACAGAGCACTTGACGCAGAATCACAGCTTGCAGATGCGGGTGTTTCGCCAAGTGCTTTAAAGACACAGTCCGTTCAAGGTACTGTTCTACGTGCGATCGGCGAGGAGCGAGTTTTGATGGTGGCTCTTGGGCGGTCTAACGGTGCTTTGCCCGGTGCGTTGTTGGTAGTCGGTAGCTCCGTTTATGCCAGAGTCGTCGATGTGCGCAGTTCGGTCTCGGCTGCGCTGGTTGACCAATCGTTTCTTGGGAATATTTCCACACTAGAGGGTAAGCCTGTACGGTTGGCTGTCCGCTAAGTTAACTTTCAAACCAATACTATTATATAGCCATGGAAATACGTTCCATTTACAAAGGCGCTCGCCTCTCAGCTTTTAAGTGCCGCGAGGTAACTCGCGAAATA
Organism: Opitutus sp. GAS368; assembly: GCA_943329925.2. Classification (GTDB taxonomy): domain Bacteria; phylum Verrucomicrobiota; class Verrucomicrobiia; order Chthoniobacterales; family Chthoniobacteraceae; genus Chth-196. The sequence continues at coordinate 22,493 of CALQFT020000026.1, read as the reverse complement.
CAGGGTCTGAGCGTTTCTCACGCCTTAGACGTTCTTACCAATACGCCCCGGAAAGCGGCGCGGTTGATTGAGAAGACCTTAAAAAGCGCAATTGCCAACGCCGAAAACAATAATAATCTTCGCGCCGACACTCTTGTCGTCAAGGAGGCTGTGGTTGGCGAAGGACCTACCTTGAAGCGTTTTCAGCCGAAGGCCCGCGGCAGTGCCGGACCAATTCGCAAGCGCAGCAGTCACATTAGAATTATTCTTGTTGAGAAGGCGTAGTGCCTTTTAGTTTTCAACATTTCTCTTTATTTTATGGGCCAGAAAGTTAACCCGATCGGATATCGTTTGGCAGTCAATCGCGACTGGCGTTCACGTTGGTACGCCTCGCATCAAGACTTTCCAGCTTTTCTTCACGGCGATATTCAAATTCGCAAGTATGTGAAGGATAAACTGCGCCAGGCAGCAGTCTCACGCGTGGTCATTGAACGTGCGTGGAACAGTATTCGCGTCACGATTTGCACCGCCCGTCCAGGCGTGGTAATCGGCCGCAAAGGCTCTGAAATTGAGCGCATGACCGAGGAAATCGGTAAGATGAGCGGCGGCAAGTCGGTGAAAATCGACATTCAGGAAATCAAGACTCCTGAGCTCGACGCCCAGTTGGTCGCTGAGAACGTTGCCTTGCAGCTTGAACGGCGTATTTCTTTCCGGCGCGCAATGAAGAAGACCATCCAAGCTACTATGGATTTTGGTGCCATTGGCATCAAGATTCGGTGCGCTGGCCGTCTTGGTGGCGCTGAAATTTCTCGCTCGGAATCTTTCCGCGAAGGTAAGATCCCGTTGCACACTCTCCGTGCTCCTATTGACTACGGTTTTTATGAGGCCCATACCATGTACGGGATCATCGGAGTGAAGGTTTGGTTATGGAAACCAGCGGATGCACCCGTCAATCCAAACCAGCCGCAGCGCGAACGTGGTGAACGCGGTGATCGCCCTCATCGGGATCGCGGCGACCGTCAGGATCGTTCTGAGCGGCAGCCCGAGCCGCCCGCACCAGTAGCCGTAGTTGCCCCAGCCCTTTAATTTTTTCCAGGAGGAATTATATGCCTTTGATGCCCAAAAGAGTGAAGTATCGCAAGACCCAGCGGGGTAGCCGCCGTGGTGTCGCTTCACGAGCCACTAAGATTGATTTCGGCGCCTTCGCTCTACAAACGCTTGAGCGCGCTTGGATCACCAATACTCAAATTGAAGCCGCTCGTGTGGCGCTTACGCGTAACATGAAGCGTAAGGGGAAGCTCTGGATTCGTATGTTTCCCGACAAGTCCGTAACTGCACGCCCCCCAGAAACCCGAATGGGTAAGGGTAAAGGCGCTCCAGAGTATTGGGTCGCGGTCATTCGTCCAGGAAATGTCCTTTTTGAGTTGGATGGTATTCCGGAGTCCCTCGCTCGCGAGTCCCTGCGTTTGGCCGCCGACAAGCTGCCTATCAGGACCCGTTTCATTGTCCGGCACGGAGCATCCTCTGTAGGCTAACCAAGTTTTTCGATGAAATTGAAAGAAATTAAATCAATGGGCGTTTCTGAATTGCGCCAGCGTGAGGCAGAACTCCGCAAAGAGTTGTTTACAATCCGGATTCAGAAGCAAGTCGGACAGCTGGAAAATCCTGTGCGTGCCCGTACCGTGCGTAAAGAATTGGCTCAGGTTTTGACTGTCTCCAAAGAGCATTCTGCCGCAAACTAAAGGACGAACATGGAACAAGCAGTTGAAATTCACAAAACGGACACCTCTTCCGAAGCTCGCGGCAAGCGCAAGCAGCGGGTTGGGCAGGTAGTCTCAGTCAAGATGGCAAAAACCATCATCGTAGAGTCCACCACTCGCGTGCCACATCCTCGCTTTCGTAAAATCGTTAAGCAGATCAAGAGATTTTATGCTCATGACGAGGATTCGACGGCCAAGTTGGGCGATACCGTTTTAATCATGGAGTCCCGCCCGCTTTCGAAGTTAAAGCGTTGGCGGTTGGTTTCAGTGATCAGCCACTAACCAAAGGAATATTTATTTATGTTGCAGATTAGGTCTAGGATCGATGTAGCCGACAATACAGGTGCTAAAATGGCTAAGATGATTGGCGTCATCGGGAAGCGTACACTGGTTGCTGGTGTAGGTGATATCATCACCGCGCACATTCGTGAAGCCAGCACTGGCGGTTCTGTAAAGAAAGGTGATGTCGTACGCGCCGTTGTTGTTCGTACCCGTCATCCAGTTCGGCGTGAAGACGGCGGCTATTTGAGATTCGATCGCAACGCGATTGTGATCATTGACAAGGATAGAAATCCAAAAGGCACTCGTATTTTCGGGCCAGTGGCTCGTGAGTTGCGCGAAAAGAATTTCATGAAAATCGTGTCTCTGGCACCGGAGGTTCTCTAACATGTCCGCTCACATTAAAAAAGGTGACATGGTCACCGTCATTACCGGCAACCATCGGGGCAAGCAGGGTAAAGTATTAGTCGCTGGTGTAGACCGCGTTGTCATTGAAGGTGTGCGGATGGTAAAGAAACACGCCCGTCGTTCTGAGTCTCTTCCTCAGGGAGGAATTATCGAAAAAGAAGGCACCATTCACATCAGTAATGTGAAACTAATTCCGGCCGCAGCCCAATAAGGGATATATGTCTGAAACATTAAAAGACCATTATAAAAACCGCGTGATTCCTGCTCTGCAGGAGAAGCACGGCTACACTAACATTCATCAGATTCCTAAGGTGGTGAAGGTTGTGGTGAATACTTGCGTTGGAAGTCAGGCTGACGGCAAGCAGGCTTTAGAGGATGCCAAGGCAGATCTTACGACTATCACAGGCCAAAAGCCCGCTGAGACAATTTCTAAGAAAAGCATCGCAAATTTCAAACTCCGGCAGTACCAGCCGATCGGAGCCCGTGTCACCCTTCGGGGAGAGCGGATGTATGAATTTTTGGAGCGTTTAATCCGGATGGCTTTGCCTCGTATCCGAGATTTCCGCGGTGTTTCTACTAAGTCATTCGATGGCGGTGGAAATTATACTTTGGGTGTGAGCGATCAGAGCATCTTTCCTGAAATTGAACTTGATAAAATCAAGCGCAACATTGGGTTTGATGTGACTATTGTCACCAGCACTCGTTCAGACGCCGAAGCAAAGTCTCTACTGATGGAACTGGGTGTTCCATTTACGGACAAGGCAAAGCCTGTGAAGGCAGCTGTAGTAAACGTTTAATTAGAAGGGTATCGTCATTATGTCAAATGTGTCTGACCCTATCGCTGATTTTCTCACACGCGTGCGTAATGCTGTGCGTTCTGGGAAACCTGAGATAGTGGCTCCGTTTTCAAAGTTCAAGGGTGAGGTCGCTCGTATTCTTAAGGAGGAAGGGTTCGTGGAATCTTATTCCGTGGAATCTGTGGAAGGCCGCCCTCATCTACGTGTTGGCCTTAAGTATGCAGGCAACCGTTCTGTAATTACAGAGTTAAAGCGGGTTAGTCGCCCTGGTTTGCGTCGCTATGTTGGGGCAACTGATATTCCTCGCGTTTTAAGCGGGGTGGGTATTGCTATTCTTTCCACTTCTTCTGGAGTGATGAGCTCACGTGAGGCCCGTCGTAAAAATGTCGGCGGAGAGCTTCTCGCATTTGTTTGGTAATTAGAAAGGCTTATTATGTCGCGTATTGGTAAAAAGCCGATTCCTTTGCCTTCTGCGGTAAAGGTTCATTTTGAAGAGGCGGGTTCAGTTTCCGTCACTGGCCCCAAAGGCACTTTGTCTTGGCATCTGCCCAAGAGTGTGAGTGCAAAGCTTGAGGGCACGGACGTTGTTTTGACTCGTGCAAGTGAAGCTCGTGATGATCGTGCCAAGCACGGTCTGAGCCGGGCTTTGATTGCAAACATGATTACTGGAGTCTCTGAGGGTTTCACCCGCAGCCTGGAAATCCATGGAGTGGGTTTTAAGGCATCCGTAAAGGGAGAATTCCTTGATCTTTCATTAGGATTTTCACATCCTGTGTTATTTCCGATTCCTCAGGGAATTAAAGTAACGGTCACTGATAATACGAAGGTCAAAGTCGAGGGAATTGATCGCCAGTTGGTCGGCCAAGTAGCCGCAAACATCCGAGGCTACTATCCACCTGAGCCTTATAAAGGCAAGGGCGTGCGTTACGTCGGAGAACATATCGAGCGTAAGGAAGGTAAGACTGTACAATAGTTATGGCTTCATCAAAAAATATTTCAGCTCTCAAATTGCGCCATATCCGGTTGCGGAAGCGTATTTCTGGGACGGCAGAGCGGCCTCGTTTGTCCGTGCATTTTTCAGGCAATCATATATATGCCCAGGTCATCGATGATGACAAGGGGATCACGATTGCGGGTGTTTGTACTACTGAGAAGGGATTCTCTGACGGCGGCCGAGTGGCAGCTAATGTTGAGACGGCGGTTCGGGTGGGCAAGGAAGTTGCCAGCCGTGCAGTGGCTCACAATGTGACCAAGGTCGTTTTCGACCGCGGCGGGTTTCTTTATCATGGGAAAGTAAAAGCGCTTGCCGATGCGGCTCGCGAAGCGGGTTTGAATTTCTAAGGTTACGTTTATGGGAGCACCTCAAAATAATCGCGGTCGTCGTCGTGACGGTGACAGGCAAAAAGAGCAGTCCGATCTCGTAGAGAAAGTTGTCTTCATCAATCGATGCGCGAAGGTTGTGAAGGGCGGACGGCGCTTTTCATTCAGCGCCTTGATTGTGACTGGCGACAAGGCTGGACGAGTGGGTTGCGGTTTCGGCAAAGCTAATGAAGTTTCCGAAGCAATCCGGAAAGCTGGCGAGTCTGCGAAGAAGTCGATGGTAAAGATCGCCGTCACTAAGAATACGATTCCGCATGACGCTTACGGCGAATTCGGCGGTGGCAAGGTGCTGCTGCGCCCAGCCAGTCCTGGGACTGGTGTTATTGCAGGGGGCGGCGTTCGCGCCGTTTTGGAAGCTGTTGGCATTCGCGACGTGCTTGCGAAGTCCATGGGCTCAAGCAACCACGCGAATGTAGTTAAGGCAACTTTGACGGCACTTTCCCAGCTGCGTACCCGCGAGGATCGCTTGGCTGACCGTGGGTTTACCGTGAAGTCATCTTCAGCGGTTCATACTCAGGCCTAGGCTTGATATTCGGCTCATTTTTTAAGGAGATAAGTTTATGACTAGTTTGAGTAATTTAAAGCCGCGTCCGGGCGCCAAGCACCGTACCAAGCGTCTTGGCTGCGGCGAAAGCAGCGGTCACGGTAAAACATCAGGCAAGGGCCATAAGGGGCAGAAAGCCCGTTCAGGGGGTTCTATCCGTTTGGGTTTCGAAGGCGGTCAGATGCCTTTGATGCGTAAGATGCCCAAGCGCGGGTTCAACAACAATCGCTTTCGGGAAGGCTTTTTGCCGGTGAATATCGGTCGTGTCGTTCCTCATTTTGAAGCCGGGGCGACAATCACTCCAGCGGACCTTGTGTCTGCCGGGTTGGTTCCGAATCGGCGTGGCATTGTCAAGCTCTTGAGCGTAGGTGATGTTGCCAAAGTGCTTCACTTTAAGGGTGTGGCAGTCAGCGCTGTGGCGAAGGCAAAGGTGGAAGCTGCGGGCGGAACGGTGGCATAGATCCTTGTTAATTTGCGCAAGCCCAAGCCTTTAAGTATTTGAAAATTGGGGTGGCTTTACAGTCACCCCTTTTTCGCCTAGCCCCATGATTTCAGCCTTCACAAATATATTCCGGATTCCAGAGTTGCGCTCTCGGATATTTTTTACGTTCGCACTTTTAGTGGTTGTTCGTGTAGGTGCTTTTATCACATGTCCTGGGGTTAACGCTTCAGTGCTCCAGCATTGGTTCGACACTCAATTAAACACTCAATCCGGCGGTAGCGTCGCTGCGCTGTTTAACATTTTCAGCGGGGGTTCCCTTGAGAATTGTGCTGTGTTTTCTCTGGGAGTCATGCCCTATATTAGCGCGTCGATCATGATGCAGCTACTGACGGCGGTTGTGCCTACTTTGGGTAAACTGGCTAGGGAAGAGGGTGGTCGGCACCGCATCTCGCAGTTAACCCGCTACGCCACTATTGGGCTTTGTTTGTTTCAGGGCTATTTGCTTGCGCTTTCCTTCGAGAATCCTGGGCAGAGTCCGATTTTGCATGGGATTGATCAGACGATCGCTCAACTGGGCATGCCCCTAGTTAACCATCCTGGATTGGCTTTCAGAATGATTGTTGTGGTTACTCTAACCGCCGGCACATTGATGTTGATGTGGCTAGGTGACCAGATCACTGATCGTGGAATTGGCAATGGAATGTCTCTGATTATTAGTGTGGGGATTCTTAGTCGTTTTCCAGCCGGTCTGATTCAGGCTTGGAAGACATTTGTTCCAAGTGATCGTGTGACGAGTCAGGTAAGCCCGATTGTTTTGGTTCTGTTGCTAGTGTTTTTGTTTGCGGTGATCGCAGCTGTCATATGTTTGACCCAAGGCCAACGGCGCATCAGCGTCCAATACGCCAAGCGGGTTGTGGGTAAAAAGATTTACGGCGGACAGACACAGTACATGCCGCTGAAGGTCAATTATGCGGGCGTTATGCCCATCATTTTCGCTCAAGCGCTTCTGATTTTCCCCTCTACCATTGCGATGATGGCTTTCCGGAATTCGCCTGAGATTCAAAGAGTCGCGTCCGTGCTCGCACAGGGCTTTTGGCACTATGTTTTTTATTCGGCTTTGATCTTCTTTTTCAGCTATTTTTGGGTCGCGACTCAGTTCCAGCCCCAGCAGATTGCTGATGATTTAAAGAAGTATGGCGGTTATGTTCCTGGCGTTCGGCCTGGTCAGGATACAGCAAAGTTTCTCGACACGGTGATGACGCGGTTGACCTTTGCTGGTGCTATGTTTTTGGTGATAGTGGCTATTCTGCCACAGATGCTTTCAAAGCAGCTTAACGTTCCAGACGTTACGGCTCAGTTTTTTGGTGGAACAAGCCTCCTTATTGTGGTTGGTGTTGTTTTGGATACCATGCGCCAAGTCGAGACGCATCTGATTCAGAAAAACTATGATGGTTTTCTGCGCCGCTCTGGGGTGCGTGGACGCTCTGAGCGTACGCCGGAAGGGCGGGGTGAAGTTTCCAAGCAAAAGACTGTGGTTGGAATGTATGTTTTCCTCGCTGTGGTTTTGTTACTTGGAGTGATTTTGGCGATAGCCAAGCGCTAATTATTGCGAGGTTGATAAGGCGTGATTCCGATCAAAAACGAGGCTGAAATTGAGTTGATGCGCTCCGCTGGGCGAGCGGCAAGGACAGTGCTTGAAAAGATTGCTGCGTTAGTTCGCCCTGGAGTCACAACGCGTGAGTTGGATCAGGCGGCCGCGGATTTCATGTCGGAGCAAAAGTGCAAGAGCGCTTTTTTGGGCTATCGCGGGTTTCCGGGGCAGGTGTGCATTTCCGTCAATGAGGAGGTTGTGCACGGTATCGGAGGCGTTCGGCGCTTGCAGCCGGGTGACATTGTGAGTTTGGACGTTGGAGTTAATAAATCCGGGTGGATAGGCGACACTGCTACTACGGTGGCGGTGGGGCAGATCTCTCCGGGAGCTACAAAATTGTTGGGGGCGACTCAGGAGGCCCTCCGTGTGGCATTGCTTCATGCAGAGAGCGGTCGTCGTTTGGGGGATCTTTGTTCCGCGATTGAGCAGGCCGTTTTGTTCCATGGTTTTTCAGTCGTTCGTGAATTTGTTGGACATGGTGTGGGCAAGAAGCTCCACGAAGAGCCTCAGGTTCCTAACTTTGGTGTGCCCGGAGAGGGCCCGAAGTTGAAGCCGGGAATGACGTTGGCGATTGAGCCGATGGTCAATGTTGGCAAACCAGGAGTCCGAGTTTTAAGCGATGGTTGGACCGTTGTAACCCAAGATAATCAGTTATCCGCCCATTTTGAGCACACCGTGCTGATTACGCGCGGAGAACCGGAGATTTTGACATGCAGCGGTTTGATGTAGTGAGAGCCGAGGCACAAGTAATCGAATGTGTGAGCGAAGTCTTATATCGTGTGGAACTTTCCAACGGGCACCAGTTTCTGGCGCACCGAGGAGGGGACTCTACGGGAAAAGGGAGCTTCATCAGCAAACGATGCTTGCCTGGGAGCAAAGTTTTAGTAGAGTTAAGGGCTTTCGATCTGTCCTCCGGGACGGTATTGGAGGTGTTAGTGCCTTAGGCTATTAAGTTTAGCTCCGGGAATTTGTCCTGGGCTGTGTCTTCGACTCCATGAGTTGTTAGGTGCGACTGAAGTAGCTTAAGTAACTGCGGGAGAATTAGTTCAAGACCCAGATTTTTAGAGTTAGAGAAATTTTTAGAAGGATCCTTGTTTTATGAAAGTGAGAGCATCAGTTAAACGCCTTTGCGAAGCATGCCGCATCGTGAAGCGCCAGAACGTGGTACGTGTGATTTGTAAGAATGCACGCCACAAGCAGCGGCAAGGTTAATCCCTTTAATTGGAGATCATAATATGCCCCGACTTCTTGGAATCGACATCCCCGGCGACAAGCGCATTGAAGCTTCGTTGCCCTATATCTACGGTATTGGACCGACCACCGCTAAGCGTATTCTCGAGCAGGCCAACATCAGTCCTGATGTGCGTGCCAAGAACCTAACGCCTGAGCAACTCAATCAAATTATTCAGGCCATCACCGCCAGCGGTCTCCCTATCGAAGGGGATTTGCGGCGTGAGATCCAAGGCAACCTGAAGCGCCTTCAGGCCATTAACTGCTACCGCGGAATCCGCCATCGTCGCGGGTTGCCTGTTCGCGGTCAACGGACTTCCACTAACGCCCGCACTCGTAAGGGTCCGCGTAAGACAGTGGGTGTGCAACGCGCCAAAGACGGTAAGTAAGAAGAATTGATTATGTCCGAAGAGAACGAAATTACACCAGCAGCGCCGGCTTCCGAGTCCGCTGAACCTGTGGTCGCCGCTGAAACGGTGATTGCGGCACCAGAAACCGAAGCCGTAGCAGCGCCCGTCGCTGCTGCTGCGCCCGCCGTTGCCGCTCCTAAAGTGGTTAAGCCACGGGCACCAAAGGGCAAGAAAGACGCCGCCCCCACCGAAGAGAAGAAGGTTGAAAACCTTTCGCTCGATCCAAATTCGGTGATTGAGCCCATCAAGGTCATCAAGGCAAAGGGCTCCAAGAATGTGCACGCCGGTGTGGTGCATGTAATGGCTTCCTTTAACAACACTATTGTCTCTATCACGGATCACAATGGTGCGGTGATTGGTTGGTCCAGCGCTGGCAAGGTTGGATTCAAGGGCTCCCGCAAAAGCACCGCGTATGCGGCGCAGATGGTCGCTCAGGATGCCTGCCGTCAAGCCATGGGCCACGGTCTGCGCGAAGTTGAAGTCCGGGTCAAGGGACCTGGTTCAGGTCGCGAATCTGCAGTCCGAGCCGTCCAGGCCGTCGGATTGGATATCACCCTCATCCGTGACGTTACCCCGGTGCCGCATAACGGTTGCCGTCCGCCCAAGCAGCGCCGCGTTTGATTTTTTGAACGCTCACTGTTTTCCCATCTCGAATCTTTAAGTAAGACAGACAACCATCATGGCACGGTATACCGGTCCCAAAGACAAAATCAGCCGCCGTTTCGGAGTTCCGATTTTCGGCTCAAACAAGACACTGGAACAGAAGAATTATCCTCCTGGCATGCACGGCCCCAAGGGGTCTCGTCGCAAGCACAGCGAGTATTCTGTGGCCTTAGCGGAAAAGCAAAAGCTGCGCTATCAGTACGGCCTTCTCGAGCGACAGTTCCGACGCTATTTTGCTCTGGCTCAGCGCAAGCGCGGAGTGACTGGGGAAATCCTGCTGCAAATGCTTGAAACCCGCCTCGACAACGTCGTGTTTCGGTTGGGCTTTGCCAACTCCCGTTCTGCCTCCCGCCAAATGGTTGGCCACGGTCACGTTCAAGTCAACGGCCGCAAGGTGGACATCTCCTCCTACAACGTCAAACCTGGGGATAAGGTCACGGTTAAGGATTCTCCGCGGTCGCGCACTTTGGCGACTCGTGGCTTGGAGCTCACTCAGATTGCTCCCGTACCGGATTGGCTGGCACTGGACCGGGAAAGTTATTCCGGCAGCGTGACTCGCATCCCAAGTCGTGACGAGATTGCACCGATCGTCAATGAGCAGCTCATCGTCGAGTTGTATTCTCGTTAGTACTTAGGCGCGCCGATTTTTCAATCGACAGCCCTTAAAAAAGCGCAAGTGACTTCGGTTGCTTGCGCTTTTTTTATCCCGCTCCCGCTTCAGCGAATCTATGGATTGGGTTCCACAACGGAGAAGCTCGGTCGCTCGATTTTATGCGAGCTTTTCCAGTTTAATCGGGTAGGTCTGAAACGCGTTCCATTGGCAAACAATGAGGTCGCCATTTTCCAGAACACACACGTCGTGGCCGTGCTCAAACACTGCTTCTGCGCGGGTAAGCGGAACCAGCTTGCCATCCGAATAGACGGGTTCCGTTCCGCCAGGTGCGCTGATGACCTTCCCGTGGGCATCTAGGATGACGGCGAATCCGCTGGGGTTGTTTGGCAGTTTATTTAGCTCCGGATTTTTGGACCAGCAGACGCCAGCGTAAAGTTCCTGTCCGGAAATCACGGGCCGACAGACCATGCAGCCTGGTACTGGAAGTGTTTCGATATAATGGCCTTCGAGAGTGAAGCGTCGGAAGCATTGCTCCGCCCGAGAGGTGACCAGCACGGTGGCTTTGTCTGCGCCCGCCCGCAAGTCTATGGCCACACCGTGGGCGTTGTTGAGCCGCTCCCCAGCTGGGACGTTGTCCTTGCCTCCAAACCGCTGGAGGAATTTCCCGCGCGAATCGTATCGCAGCACATACTGCGAGCCGTACCCGTCGGCGATGTAAATGTCACCGTTTGGAGCAACGGCTGTTTCGGTGGGGTTGAAGAACATTTCGGGTTCATAAGCACCAACGTTCATTGGATGGCTGATGCTGAATATCTCCTTCCCCGAGAGGTCGGTTTTAGTGACGCGACCTGTCTGGCGGTAGCCGCCATTGCCGCTTTTCCACAAACCGCTGTCGGTCACGAATAGAAACTCCGCGCCGTTTTCTTGGGAAAGAGTTAAGCCGTGGCCTCCGGGCCAAACGCAGCCCCAAGACTCGAGGATTGTGCCGTCCCTATGGAAGATCAACATCTGGTTGCTGGCGTGGTCACCAATCATGAATAGGCGGCCGTCTTTGGCCTGCACCATCTCGTGGCAGTTGAGGATTGGGTGATGCCTTCCTTGGCCTGCCGGCACCCAATCTTTGTTTACTTTGTAGCGAAAAGTACCGTGCCCGATGATGATGTCCTTCTTGGGGTCGGGCGCTGCGCGGAGCGTCTGGACCCAAAGGGAGGCAGCGGCCGTGCTCAGACCGGTGAGAAAATGGCGGCGTGAAGTCATGGGTTATAATTTTAGATTTTAGTGATTTGCGCTAGTCTTGATTTAACGTCGGCCTGTCGCAATTGCCCCCACCATGTCTGGACGAAAGGGTGCCGGCAATGAGCAATGGAAGGCGCGGCAGCGGTGGCCTGCTGGATGTCTGCACGGGGCAATACGAGGTCCTTACGGGCTGTTAAAGGGCATCAACCCGCCGTGGTGGAACTCCAGCGCGATACTCAGTCAAACAATGACTGACTGGCATCTACATCACTTTGAGGCGGCAATTCACCACCACCGGGTTGACCCTCAACACGGACTGCATCTCAAGGACGCGAGCCGACTTGCCCGAGAACACGGCCCAAATGTGATTTCCAGTCGTCAGGGGCGTACTGTGCTAGGCCTGTTGGCTGATCAGTTTAAAGATTTTATGGTGCTGGTGCTTCTCGCTGCTGCTGTGCTGTCGGGTTGGATCGGCGACATTGTAGATACGCTGGTCATCGTGGTGATTGTGCTGCTCAACGCCGCCATCGGCTTCGCGCAGAGCTGGCGCGCGGATCGTACCATGGCTGCCCTGCAGCAACTGGCAGCCGCGCACGCGACGGTTTTGCGTAGTGGTCGCACTACGATCATTCCCGCCTCCGAATTGGTGCCCGGCGACATTGTGTTGCTTGAGGCTGGCAATCAGATTCCAGCAGACTTGCGCTTGATTCACATCGTCCAGCTTCACGTGGATGAGTCAGCGTTAACGGGCGAATCTGTTGCGGTGGAAAAGCACACGAGGCCCTTGAATCAGGAGGCCCATGCGTTGGGCGATCGCCACAACATGGCCTTCAAGGGGACCACCGCGATGCATGGGCGCGGCACCGGCGTAGTGGTCGCCACCGGCATGAGCACGGAGCTTGGAAAAGTCGCCGCGCTACTAGATCCGCTCAGCCAACGAAGTACCCCGCTGCAGGTGCGCCTTGGTGTGTTGGGAAAGCGTATTGCGTTGTGTGTTGTTTGCATTTGCGCGGTGATTTTCCTAGTTGGTTTTCTTGGCGGTGAAGAGCCCAAGTTAATGTTTATGACCGCCTTGAGTCTGGCCGTAGCAGCCATCCCTGAAGCGCTTCCCGCCATCGTTTCAGTATTGCTGGCCCTAAGCGCTCGTAGGATGGTTTCCCAAAAGGTCCTCATTCGTCGTCTGCCTGCAGTCGAAACGCTCGGCTCGGTGACTGTCATTTGTTCGGACAAAACCGGCACGCTCACCCAAAACCGAATGTGTGCGGAACAGATATTCATCGGAGGGAAAATCTTGCCGTTGGCTGCAAAAGTACCCGCCGGAAATGCGTCCACCATGAGAGTGCCACCTCATAACCTGCTACTCGAAACTCTGCAGGCTGCGGCGCTTTGCAATGATGCGCGGCGCGGTTCTCCACCCACTGATGGAACTGATAAAGAACAGATTGTACACTGGGAAGGCGACCCAACCGAAACCGCACTGGCGCAAGCCGCCCTAGCCGCCGGCCTCGATAAAATAGCGCTAGAGATCCAGTTCCCACGCGTGGAGGAAATATCCTTCGATGCCCGCCACAAGCGCATGACGACGGTTCACCAACTCGATCACGGATACATCGCCTATACAAAAGGAGCGCCCGAATCGGTGTTGTCATTGTGCAAAAGCCAGTGGCGTCCAGATGCGCATGGTGGAGAGCCTTCCCTCAACGTAGGGTCGGTTCTACAAGCGGCCCACTCCATGGCGGCGGAGGGATTGAGGGTGCTGGCATTTGCGCGTTGCACCTTCAGTGCGCTGCCCGAGGCGAGAGGGCGGCACTGTCTTGTGGATAACCTGAGCTTTCTTGGCCTGATTGGTTTGCTGGATCCGCCGCGTCCTGAAGTCATCAGTGCGATTGGGGATTGCCTCACAGCAGGCATTGCGCCGCTAATGATTACCGGCGACCACCCAGCCACGGCACTGGCGATAGCGAAGCGTCTTGGCATAGTGGATTCGCTGCACGCCGAAGTTCTGACGGGAACTGAATTGGAGGCGCTGGATGACAAATTATTTCAAGAGCGAGTCGGGCGGATTCGTGTGTTTGCGCGGGTCAATCCGGCTCAAAAAATCCGCATTGTTAAAGCCCTGCAGGATCGGGGAGAATTCGTCGCAATGACCGGTGATGGCGTTAATGATGCGCCGGCGCTGAAGCAGGCTGAGATCGGCGTAGCGATGGGACTTGGCGGCACCGATGTGGCGCGTGAAGCCGCCAGTCTTGTCTTGTTGGACGATAATTTCGCCACCATCGTCGTGGCTGTGCGCGAGGGACGTCGCATTTACGATAACATCCGAAAGTTTGTGCGTTACTCGCTAACGGGGAACACGGGCGAAATCTGGCTTATTTTTTTGGCTCCGTTTCTCGGACTACCCATTCCGCTACTGCCCATCCACATCCTGTGGGTAAATCTCGTCACGGACAGCCTTCCGGGCCTCGCATTGGCGGCGGAAAAGGCGGAAGGCGACATCATGCGGCGCCCGCCCCGGCCACCGCAGGAAAGCTTATTTGAAGGGATGACTTGGCATATTTTAGGAATGGGCCTGCTCATGGCGGGGGCCTGCCTGTTACTTTACGGCGGAGCCTTTCCGAGCGGACGCGTTCATGCTCAAACCATGGTGTTCACCGCGCTCACTTTGTCTCAACTCGCCTACGCGCTGGCCATTCGTTCGGAAAGAGAATCGCTATTTCGGCTTGGGCTTTTTTCAAACATGCCGCTGCTTGGTGCGGTGTGCCTGAGCGCGGCGCTTCAGATTCTCGTGGTTTACGTTCCCGCACTTAATTCTATCTTCAAAACCGAGCCGCTATCGCTGGTCGATTTATCCCTCTGTCTCGCGACGGCAGCGTTGGTTTTCACCGTGGCTGAACTCGAAAAATTCGTCCGTCCCTCCGTCTAAAGTAGGAGGTGTCACTTCGACGTTTTGGTCCGTTACGGGGCCTCTTCCGCGGACTCTAATTTGCGAGCGGGCGCATTACGTTCAAGAGTGGCTTGCGCGAGAGGTGGGCGGCGCATGCCGGCGATTTCGGTGTCGCGGTAATGAAGCAGTTTGGAGGCGGCTTCCAGTGCGCGTTCGAGGCGCGCCACTGCCTCGGGCGAGCCGTGTTCGATGGCATTCTGGTGGAGAGCTAAAAACGTGGTTCGTGCTTCTTCCGCTTTTGTGGCCCAGCGCTCGGGGTTTGGATCGAGGAGGCGCAACGCGAAGGCGGTGTAGTAAAGGGCCGTGGCACGGATGGTCTGCGTTTCTGTTTGCAGCGCCTTGGGCAGGGACCTCGAGGACTGCTTGGCGAGGAGACGCTCCAATTGGTCGGCTGCGGCTGGGGCGTCGCCGGTATGAATATCTACGCGTGCCTTGGCAATTTCCAAACGGGCCCTCAGCGGGAAGTCGGCTGGATGGGCTACTCGGAGCGCTTTGACGTAGAGGGCTTCCGCTTTCGCGAAACGCCCGTCGGCCTCAGCGATATGCCCGTTTGTTTCCACAGCGGCCGCGTTCTCCGCCAGTTGCAGTTTTTCGCCCACCGAAAAATGGAACATCAGTGCCAGCAGCGGGAAAAGGATCCAGAGCAATTCGGACTTTTTCATGCGTGTGCCAGTAAATTCTTTTCACTCTGAGCCGCTCTGAGTGCATCCGCCGCGAGTTCAGGCAAATCTTTCATGTCCAACTGCATGTAGGGCTCCAATGTGTCGCTGATGGCATCCGCACTAATGTCCGCCGCCGGTTGGTAGAGCCACTGTTCCACAGTGCGCAGCAAATCTCCGGCTTCTTCGTGTTCCAAAATTCGCCGGAGTTGTTCCGAATCTTCCAGGTGATCCAGCTCCAGCCTTTTGCCCCAGTACAAAAAGAGAATATGCTCCATGAGTGACTTTTCCTTTGTGGAAATGGTCTTGAGCGCAGCCTTCTCGACCAAGGGTCTCAACACGTCTGAAAGGCGCTGCTGGCGAGCTGGCTGGCCTTTTCCTGCGGCTCCAGCATCCTCCGCAGCGGCTTGCTGCAAGTCAGCGTCTTCCGTTGATTGTGCCCTTGCTGTGGATTTGCGCTGCCGCAGCAGCCAGATGCCCCAACCCAACCAAAGTACTCCGAGCAGCCCAAGCGTTCGGGAATAGGGAAACACCTTTGGCGGTGCGATGGCGCCCACATCGCCAAAGTCATATAGCGCATCTTCGGGAATCGCGGAGCGCACGCCGACAGAGATGACTGGTTCGCTAAGCCGTTCGGTGGCAGATTTCTGCAGGTAATCGGTAAGGTTGAATACGCCGCTTTCCATGCCCGCGTAGGAGAGGTGGTAGAGAAAGGAGCCGTCTTCTTTCGGTTCGACTTTTTCGATGTGGACCCACATCGGCGCGGTGTCTTCGTCCGGCGTGGCGGTGTAATCGGATCGATCCAAGCTGAGGGTGATGTGGGCGGGAGCACCAACACTCGGTTCATTTTTTTGAAACTTGAGGGCAGAGTGCCGGGTCGTTGGGCGCAGAATGCGGGCAAAAAAAACGACGCCTAAAATCAGGGCTAGAAGAATGAACACGCCAGTGACGATCCGTTTTAGTGGAGAACGTCGAGGTGGTTGGGACAGGGGTGATTTGAGCGTTTGCGTCACAGTTTGGCGGAAAATACTGGGCGAGGAGATTTCTGAATTCCAAGGCGGAACTCAGGATTTTTAGGGCGCAGTGGTGGTGGTGTTTTTTGCGGGCTGACTGAGATGGTTGGCCTTTTGTGTGGCAGCTTCTGCTTCCGTCGCGCGCCCGAGCCTTTGTAGAATTAGAGCTCGCAACCGTTGATATTCAGGGTCTTGAGGGGCGACTTCAATTGCGAAATCTACTTTCTCGAGGGCTTCCTCGGAGCGATTGGCGTGAAATTGCGTCTTGGCACTTTCAAAAAACAGCGGGGCTGCTTTTCCCAGTCGCGCGAGTGCCCGCGAGGAACGATCTACTTCGCGAAAAAGTTGAACGGTAAACGCTCCAGTGAGAAGCACTGCCAAACTTGCTGCAATGGAAATGGTCTTGTGCCGTTTGATGAACAGATAAAGCAGTTTGAGAATTCCTGCGTGTTCGGCGGTTGTGGCGAATCCGGTTTGATACGCCGTGATGTCTTTTTGTAATTCGGCCACTGATGGATAACGGTTTTCCGGCACGTGGGACATGGCCTTGAGCACGACCGCCTCCAAGGAAGCGGGAATCCTCCCCGCAGGGAGATGTGGCAGCGCCCCGATGGACTCATCGTCGCCATCAAACGCAGGCACTGGAACGGTTTCGGAGTCCGGCGCCGAGTGCCGGTGTTTGTTGCGCACTGCCGCCTTGGGGGTGAGGATATCGCCGCTGATAACCTTTTGGAGCAGGTGTTCGGCGGAGTCTGCAATCACGGGGGGCTGCAGCGTGAGCGTATGGTAAAGAATGGCTCCTAGTGAGTAGATGTCGGCGCGTTCGTTGAGCACTTCCATGTTTCCGGCTGCCTGTTCCGGGGGCATGTATTGGGGGGTCCCCAAAATTGCGCCGGTCATGGTGTTTGCTTCGGCGCGATAATCAATGCCATCGAGTAAATTGCCTGCGTCACCGGACGGGTCCTCCTCAGAGGATTCTGGTTGCTCCTTCGGGCCGATTTTTTTTGCCAAACCCCAGTCCATCACCATCACCTCGCCGAAGTCCCCAAGCATGATATTGTCCGGCTTGAGATCCCTGTGGATCACCTTTTGGCTGTGGGCAAAGCGAATGGCATCGCAGACCTTTTGAAAGACGGTCAGAAGCGCCGGCAGGGTGTGCAGTCGCACTGCGTCCTCTTCCCCGCGGGAAAGGTCTTTGAGCGCCTGATGCAATGTGGCTCCGCGCACCAGTTTCATGGTGTAAAACGGCTGCCCGTGTTCGTCGGATCCCAGCGTATGAACCGGAATGATGTTGGGGTGCTCCAGCTGTCCGGTGATGCGCGCCTCGTGGATGAACCGCAACACGTCCCCCGTGGAATCTCCCCGCAATACCACCTTCATGGCCACTTGCCGTTGAATTGAGGAATCCTCGGCTTGCAGCACCGCCCCCATGCCGCCGCGGCCCAGTAACTGCCCAACTTGATAACCCCCGTGTTGGAAAGTCACATCCTCGGGCAGGGATTCAAAAACCAGCGATTGCGCGGGGGCCAGCGAACCGCCCTGCTCCATGTCAGTGCAGATTTTGCGCAGCTTCAATAACACGGTCCCAACCAGAATCTGCTGCCCGTGCCAGATTTGAGTGCGGCCCGTGATCTGGCCTCCGTTGACACTGGTGCCGTTAAAGCTGCCGAGATCCTCCAAAAATAAGTTGCTGAAGTTGATCGTCAGGCGCGCATGCTTCCTCGACACCGTGTTGGAGGGAATGCAGATATCGCAGGTAGGGCTGCGCCCCAGCGTAAACTCCCCAGGCTGCAGCGTGCGCCTGAGTAATTCCTGGCCCTCAGCGGAGATAATTAACTCTGTTTCGGGGACGAGCATGATTTTATTCGGGGCGGCGGGTCGAGGGGGCTTTTTTCCAATCTAAACTGATCAAAAGCGCTTCGTCCCGAAGATAAAGCCGGCCGTTTGCGAGCACCGGCCCAGTCCAACACGGGTAACTCATTCCAGGAACTTGCCAATGGCCGTGTTCTATCAACTTTTCACCGTCGGGCTCCAACATCCCAAGCTGGCCGCTTTCTCCCAGCACCACCAATTTTCCCTCGGCCAAAATCATCGAGCCACGCCCGTAAACCTCCGGAGGCTTTTCCCCCTCCCTCAACTTGGAGTGCCCCGCGTTGGGCCAGCCCTCGTACCGGTCCCATTTTAACGCGCCGTCACTCCAGCGCACGCACCGCAGCCGCGCATCCGGCTCGTTGCGCCCGCTCAGCGCAAAAAGAAAACCGTCTGCAAGCACCGGTCGGCTCCAGTGCATTTCCAGAGTTGCCGCCCGCCAAACTTCCTCGACGCCCTTGCCGTCCGGGCGCACTCGCAGCAAGACGGAGCCCAGCCTGAAATACGCAGAAGAAAGCAAGATGCAATCGCCCTGAACCAGTGGCGTCATCGCGTTGACGGAGGAGTCCTGACGAGAGCGGAACCAGAAGGCGAAACGGCGCTTCCCCGTGACGGGGTCCAGCGAAAGCAGCCCCTGCCGGGTGCAGCAGAGCAGGTGACGCTCTCCGTGAATCGTCGCCAGCACTGGCGAACAGTAGCTGGCCTGCTTTTGAAAGGCCGGATCCGACTCATTCCACTGTATCAGGCGATCTCCCGGCCAGCCGACCATGGGCTCACCGTTCCAAGTTTGCGCTCCGCCATTTTCCCAAAGCGTCTTTCCCGTGAGTGCGTCGAGGGCCACCACTCCGGCATCCGGCTGGCCACCAACCATTACCAGTAGCCGCTCGCCATCTAGAATAGGCGTGCTGCCCACGCCGAAAAATGCCTCCGGCACGTTGAATTCCTTTTGGCAATCCCGTCTCCAGACCACGCTGCCGTCATTCAATTTCAGGCACAACAGAACCCCCTCTGCTCCAAAGGTGTAGCACATCGTGTCCGTGAGCAGCGGAGTGCACCGCGGGCCGTTGTTGTACCCGAAGGGATCCACAAAGCGACTCGCATAGGCGTGCTTCCAGAGCGGCGCACCGCTAGACGCCTCCATGGCCTCGACGATTTCCTCCCCCCCGATGCGATGGTGCAGTACTAGTGTGTTTCCTCGGATACTCGGCGCACTGTAGCCGGTGCCCACTTTTTTGCGCCAAAGCTCGGGAACGCCTTCCGCGGGCAACGTTTGCCTTAAGGAGGTTTCCGCCGAGCGATTGTCCCGCGTTGGTCCCAGAAACTCGGGCCAGTCGCCCGCAAAAGTCAGCCCATGGCTGAAAGCGAGTGAAGCCGCAACGGCTACGTTCCTCAAAATGATGCGCCACTTGTACATGGATAGATAAGACTTCGGGTTAAAAGCGGATGCCGTGCCACAGCACTTACAAGACTTGAGATTGTGCACGTTGCAAGGGAAAGTCAGTCATGGAATCTTCTCTCAACGCGGTGCCGCCTGAGTTCTTTGAGCGGGCTGGGCTAATGCATGCGCGCCGCCATGTATTTGTTTGTATTGGGCCGGAATGCTGCGCTCCAGCCGAGGGTGAATTGCTTTGGGAAGTGATTAAACGGAGGGTCAAGCAGTCGGGAGTTGCGGCTATGCGCACCAAGGCGGCGTGTTTTCGGATTTGCGCCGGGGGTCCGTGGTTAGCTGTTTACCCAGAAGGAGTTTGGTACGGGGGCGTCACACCGGAGCGCTTCGAGGTGATCTTGCAGCAGCACCTGTTGGGGGATTCTGTGGTAGAGGAATGGGTCTCTGCACGCTGCCCAGCGGCCGGGAGTGGCCCCGAAGACCTTAGCGTTGCGGAGCAGATTTAAAAATACGTCCCGCAATTTGTTCGAAATCATTTGGAGTGAGAATTTTGGCATCTTCAGTCGTGTTCCAAAGTGAGCTGGGAAGTTCTGCGGAAAACTCCACCTGATCCACCCGCACCACCGCTGAGCCCATTGGGGTGCTCATTCCGGCGCGCACCGGGGTTCCCGCCATATTCAGCCACAGCCGCAGTGCCCAGTTTTGGGCCTCGGGGGGGAGCAACCGGTCCAGGGCCGGCTGCATTCGGACGTCCATAACCCGGCAAGAGCTTCCCTCCAAAGGAGATGAGCCCTTGTCTTGGACCTCCAAAAGCACAGGCAGCAGTGCTAGTTGTTTTCCAGAAAACGGCAGCGCGATGGGCTGGAACACTTTGCGTTGGCCGCCTGAGGGCAGGCCTTCCAGCAGTGGTCGCAGCGCGGACTCGGGGGCCGCCCAAGCGTGTTGGGCGTTGCGACAGGCAGTTATCTGCGTCTCGCCCACAGGGAAGCTCAGCCGCATCCGGAGGGGCGGCTGGACGGCAAAGTCGAAGGCAGGCATCTGTTCCGGTGGAAAATGTTTTTTACCAACGGATTCCACTCGGCCTTGAATGCGAAATGCGCGCGCTGTTCCCGCCGGTTGGGAGGAGAGAACGTCCAAAAGAGGCATCAGCACCGCCTCGGTTTGCTGTTCGGCCGTGGCTCCGCGAGCCGGAGGGTTGCACAAAATCAGCGATCCGCTGCAAATGAGCAAAGTGCACACTAGAACCAAACGTAAAGTTGAGGCAGTCTTCTTAATGAGTTTCACAAGGTTTCGGTTTGAACAATCAGATACCTTGCACTAACGAAACTTCGTCGCAAGGCGGTAACGCTTTTCGCTCACTCTGACACCAATCTTTTAATTTAGTTAACATCGCCCGCCTAATGTCGTTTTTCTAATGCTCGCGAACTTTGTCTTCACACAACTGCCGGTGCTTCATCCAATCCTTGCCAACAGTGACGGCGGCTTGGTGTTTGCGTTTCAGCAATCAACGCTCCCCGGCAAACTCGTGCTTGGGGTGCTTTTTATCGGCTCCGTATTTTCCTGGTCTGTGATGTTGAGCAAAATGCTCATGCTGCGCGTCGCAAAAAAGCAGAGGGAACTGTTTCTGGAGCTTTTCCGGCGGGATCGCCAGCCAATGAGCGTTTTTTCCGAAGGACTTTCATTCGAAGGCACCCCGGCTTTCACCGTCTATCAGGCTGGCTGCCAGGAGCTCGCCTATCAGTTGCTCGGTTCCAATGAGGTGGACGAAAGCTTCGCCCTGCGCCTAGAGTCCGCCAAGCCCCTGACTCCGTCTCAAATGCGTGTGGTGGCCGTAGCCATGGAGCGCGCGGTTGGGGAGTCTGCACTAAATCTTGAGTCACAGATGATTATCCTCGCCACCGCAGTGAGTGGCGCTCCCTTTGTCGGCTTGCTTGGCACCGTGTGGGGGGTAATGGAAACCTTCGCAGACGTGGCAAAAGCCGGTTCTGCAAGCCTCGCTGCCATGGCGCCGGGCGTTTCTGCCGCGCTCATCACCACCGTGACCGGCCTTCTGGTCGCCATTCCCGCCATGTTCGGCTACAATTACCTCGTGACCACTGTTCGTGGCATGATTGTAGAAGTAGATAACTTCGCCGCAGAACTCATCAGCGCAATGGAACACCGTTACGTTTCGCACCGCTCCGATAGCTCCCATTAAGCATCGGCAAGCTGACTTCATCACCTTACCTTACTTTCTCTCATGCGCCGTTTTTCTGATAAGCACAGCATGCACACGCTCAACGAGTTGAACGTGACCCCGCTGCTTGATCTCGCGTTCGTGCTCCTGCTCATCTTCATGATCACGACGCCGCTTATGGAAAACAGCACAGAGCTCATTCTGCCCTCTGGCCGCAAGGAGAGCGCTTCGGTGGATCCCAACAGTGTTCTGAATATTTCAATCCACCGCGATAACCGCCTTTTACTTAATACGGAGGTGGTTGATCTGCATGATCTTCCCGCAAAACTCGCCGCCTTGCACGCGGCCAAGCCCGACGTGGCCGTACTGGTGCGTTCTCATAAAGAACTTTCCATCCAGCGGCTTATGGAGGTTCTCGACGCCGTTAAGTCAGCTCAAATCACCAAGGTCGGATTGGCCAAAATCGCAGAGGGGCAGTAGGCCCTCCTCAGTCCACCGATGACGGCCGCCTCGTTTTTTCGTAGAAATTTGCTCACTGTCGCTCTGCTTCATGCGCTGGGTCTCGGCGCCCTTTGGTTTTTTTCCCGAGCGCAAAAGCCTCAAAAGGCTCCCGAGGTCCTCTGGTTGGATGGCTCCGCAGCAGGGGGGAACTCTGGGGGAAACTCTGGGGCGGAGGCTGGGGCAAATCCGGAAGGTGGCCAGAGGACGCCTTCTCCCGCGCCTGAAGAGGCGTTGCCTGATCTGCCTCCGCCCGCTCCAAAGCCTGCGCCGCAACCTATTGCACATGAGGCCAAGGCGCCCCCTGTCAAACCGCAGCCAAAAGAACTCGCACCAGTGGCCGAGCCTATTGTGAAGGACGAGCCTGCCAGCGCTTTGGTATTGCACGTAGCCAAGCCTGTTCCCAAGCCAGTGCCAAAACCCGAGGTGAAGCCCGTGCCCAAGCCTGAGCCCAAGCCTGAGCCCAAGCCTGAGCCCAAGCCTGAGGTGAAGCCTGTTCCCAAGCCAGAGCCGAAACCCGAGGAGAAGCCCGAGCCCAAGCCTGAGCCAAAACCT
>CALQFT020000025.1 GCA_943329925.2 Opitutus sp. GAS368 | reverse complement strand
TTGGAGGCAGGCTTCTACGATCAGAGCCATTTTACACGCACCTTTGCAAAGGTACATGGAATGAGTCCCCTCGCCTTTCGGAAAAGGTCGGAAGCACAGGGCTCGGAGTAGTAACAAGAGCGCAGTTCCTGGGTGAAACGCCCCACCTCTCTTGTGTTATAAATACCTCAAGGCATGGCTCAGTTGCCAGAGCGGCGAACACTACAACCTGACAGTTGTAGACCTTGCCGAGCCGGCCATTGTATTGCCGCGCCACCCCCGCAGAGGATGCCCCTTTTTAAGTAAGCCACTCTCGTCAATGATGAGGTAACTTTACTGGGCGCCTCATACCATCTCTTTTAGGTTTATGGATGATTAAAAAACCTCAGCGCCAGTTTTCTTCAAGATTTGGTATCAGAGGATGCAATCTGCCTGAGCGCTGACCCAATCAAGCACACAGATCACTAAACGCCGCTGCCGCTTACGCGAAGAGCTTGGTCACCGGCTTGGCTTTTACTAATTCACGCGGTTGATTGAGGTGATTATGCACGATGGTTTCAGGATCAATCCCGCAAGCATGGTACATCGTCGCAAGCAATTCCGTCGGGTGGACTGGATCCTCCGCCGGACTGCTCCCGGTTTTGTCACTCTGCCCGTGAACATAGCCGCGTTTAATTCCAGCCCCGGCCATGATCGCTGAATAACAGTACGGCCAATGATCTCGGCCGTCAGCGCTGTTACTGTTACCAGAAGTGCTCACGCCCTTGATTGGCGAGCGGCCGAATTCACCGATGGCCACCACCAAGGTTTCGTCCAAAAGGCCGCGAGAATCCATGTCCGCCATAAACGCAGACAACCCCTTGTCCAGCATGGGCGCGGAGCGGTCCCGCATCCGGTCGGTCAATCCTGCGTGATGATCCCAAGAATGCGTGTCGGAATTCGCCACCTTCGGCCAGATTACCTCCACAACACGGGTTCCGGCTTCCACCAAACGGCGTGCGAGCAGACAGCTCTGGCCGAAGGTATTGCGCCCGTAATTATCCCGCATCTGTTCAGATTCCTGCGACAAATCAAACGCCTTTCTCGCACGGCCCGACACGATGAGATTCAGCGCCCTCTGGTAGTAATCATCCAGATTGTAACGCTCCACGGCCTTCTCTACTTCAGGCATGGCGGATTCGATCACGGAGCGCAGTTCAGCGCGGCGCTGCAACCGCAGGGCGAAGACCTCCGGTGGGAGTTTGAGATCGTCCACCACGAGACGCTCCATCTTGTTCATGTCGAGATCGTCGCCGGGCGGGTAGAGCGTGTAAGGATCGAACGCCTTGCCAAGGAAACCGGCTCCGCCACCCTTGCCCACGACGTTACTCTCCTGCAGCGGACGCGGAAGCATCACGAAGGGAAGCATGGGCTCTGTGGAGGGCTTGAGTCGGACGATGTTGGAACCGAAGTTCGGATAATCTTTGGGATCAGGGGGTTCCAACTGTCCTGAAGGGCTGACCTTATCGGTGGTGTAGCCCGTCATGATTTGGTAAATAGCCGCAGTGTGGTTGAAGAGGCCGTTAGGCGTGTAACTCATCGAGCGGATCTGCGTGAACTTGTCGTTAATCTTGGCCAACTTCGGCAGCATCTCGGTGTAATTAATCCCCGGAATTTTCGTCGGGATAGAGGCAAACACCGAGCGGATATTTTCCGGCGCGTTTTCTTTGGGATCCCACAAGTCGATGTGACTGGGGCCGCCTTGGAGGTAAATGAGTACGACGCTCTTGGCCTTCCCCCACCCTGGACCGCCCTTGGCGCCGCCTTCCGCCGCCTTTGCTTGAAGGTTAAGCATGGTGCCAAGCGACATGCCAAGTATGCCGCTTCCGCCCAATCGCAACAAATCGCGCCGGTTCATTTTCAACTCTGGATTGCAGAGGTCAGTACAGGTTCCGCCGGGGAGATGGATCATAGGGATTGAGGGGGTACGGGTTGACTAAGGAGCGAATGTTAGCGGTTGAAAAGGAAAGCGGGGTTGTTAATTAACGCCCAAGTGAGATCTTGTACCACAGTAAGTCGCTTGTTAGCAACCTGCTGCTTGCTGGCATCAATATCCTTGCGCAGTTGCACCAGCAGCGGATCCAACACAACCGCTTGGTTGGCTCTATCCAAGGTCGTCTTCAATGCGGTGAGGGCGGGATCCGGAGCCAGTTCGACTTTGGCGTCGCTGAGTTCTTTTTTCAGCCGCCAATGCTCGGGCATGATGTTGCGAACATAAGTTTCCAGCGTGGCTTTATCCTCGGGAGTACGCTCAGCGAGGGGCTTTGCGCCTGCTGTAAGAATTGGGATTGGGACGCCTTCCCGCAGGGGTGTCTCGGCCGTCACAAGATAAACTCGAAAACGCCCGATGATATCGCCGTCCTTGGTGCGTTGCACAAGTTTGAGCGTCACGGTCCGCTCGCCTTCCTCGGCAAGCGCAGTTTTGAACTGGAAAACCGCCGCCTGCCGCCGCCCCGCACCACCCGCAATAGCCCAGCCGTTTTGCACATCCTCCTCCTTGCCATCAATGGCGGCCGCCACTGGGAATTTGTCCTGAGAGAAAGACGCCCAAGCTCCACCAAACTCCTCCATTTTGGTTTCTGCACCCTTCTGCGAGCCAGCATGGGAGAAGTACACTTCGTTCAACACAAAGTTACCGTCCTTGGAGCGGCCGGGGCCGAAATTCCCCTCCGCAGGATTGGGGAGCACCTCCAAGACTACGCCTGTAACGCCCTTGAGACTGGCGCTGAAAGTCAGCGTATAATCGCCCTTAGTCGCCGCCCCCGAGGAAGTGACCACACCCGCCTTGTCCACCTCCAGCTTCACCTGACCCGCCGCCACAGCCGTCTGCGCCACCAGAGGCTGCCACTGGGCAACGTCCGTGGCACGGGTCGCCCACCAACCCTCCACGCGTTCCGGCAGCGCATCGTCCCAAGCCTTGAGCGCCCGAGTCGCCCGCGCCTCGCGCTCCTTGCGAGCCGCCTCGCGCTCGTCCCGGTAAAACTTGGTGGAGCCCTCGTAAGCTTTCAGCGCCGTATCAGCCGCAGCAATCGCGACGACACGTTCCTTCTCCTTTTGAAGAATAATGGGCGCCTGCTCCTTTTCCTTCGCCTGCCATTCGGCCAGGACCTGAGTATTATCAGAGTCAATGGTCGACATGATCTTAGCCGTGGCCGCAATTTCTCGCGGAGAGGCTTCGCGGGAGAGCACACGCTGGAAGAGTTCGTTGGTGAGGCGAGAATCGTCCTTCTCGGAGGCGACGAGTTTGGCCAGAGCGTTTTTGGGATCCTGAATGGCTCCGGAAACGGTGGCGCCACTAAGCAAGGCCATCACCGAGCCCAAACGCAACTCACTGCTGCGCTCGCATTCACAGGTGCTTTCACGGGCGGGCTTGCCCAAAGTTGCAAGGAACCCAGCGGCCCCTTCGCTGCTGGAATCCACCATCTGCGCGGCGCGGGCACCTGGAGCGACGCCCGGCAAGTTTGGAGTAGAGCCGGTGATGGCGAAGACGGCGTCGAAGAGCGTCTCAGCCGAGAGCCGACGCGCTAAAGCGTGGGAGTAGTTTACCGAGTCATCCTCGTTCCAGCGATTGGTGGAAATGGAAAGCTGGTAGGCGCGCGACTTGCAAATCTGCCGGAAGACTTCCCTCGTGTTGAACCCGTTTTTGAGGAACTCTG
This sequence comes from Opitutus sp. GAS368, assembly GCA_943329925.2. Classification (GTDB taxonomy): domain Bacteria; phylum Verrucomicrobiota; class Verrucomicrobiia; order Chthoniobacterales; family Chthoniobacteraceae; genus Chth-196. The sequence continues at coordinate 25,333 of CALQFT020000025.1, read as the reverse complement.
CCGTCAAATATTCTAGCAGCTCGGGGTTGGAAGGAGGGTTGCCGGCGCGAATGTCGTCCAACGGTTCAATGATCCCGCGCCCGAGTAGGTAACCCCACACCCGGTTCACGTAACTGGAGGCAAAATAACGGTTATCCGGGGCAGTCATCCATTGGGCTAGCTGTTCGCGACGAGAAGTCTTCTCAGCGACCACTCCCTTCGCCGGATAGGGAAACTGCGGTGCAGAGACCTTCCCCGTACGGTCGTGCTTTACCTCGCCCGCCGGATTTTCCTTCACAATTTCAAACAGCGGTTTGGCCCCTTCCACCGCCGTGCCGCCAAGTTTCCGCCCCTTGCTGGCGGGATCCTCCGAAAGACTCACCTGCGCGAAATACGCCGTAGTCTGATAGTACTGGTCTTGGGTCCAGCGCTCGAAGGGATGATCATGGCACTTGTTGCAATTAAAACGCGTTGCCAAAAACAGATGCGTGGTGTTTTCCATCGTCTCGGCCGGTTGGCGGAGGATTTTCCAGTAACTCGCCGCGGGATTTTCCTTGTTGGAGCCGCTTGCGGTCAAAATCGCGCGCACGAACTGGTCGTAAGGCGTGTTTTTCTCCACCTCCTGCCGGATCCAAGCCCGGAAGCCCTCAGCGCCTTCTTTGCCGAGGAACTTGGCGTTAACTTGCAACAAATCGCTCCATTTGTTGGTCCAGTGTTCGATGAAATCCACGCTCCCAATGAGCGCGTCGATAACTTCCTCACGCTTCACCCGGCTCTCACGGGGGTCCGAGAGAAAGGCGCGCAGCTTTTCCGGCTTGGGAGGCAACCCGGTGAGATCCAGTGTTACGCGGCGCAGAAATTCCCCATCGGTGCAAAGGCCGGAGGGCTCGATTTGCATGCGCTGCCATTTGGATGCGACCAATTTATCAATGGGCGTCCAGCTTTCGGGTTGCTTCCACTGAAAGCCGGAGCGATCCCCCATGACCGTGACCGTCGTGGCCGCGTAATTGCCCTCGTATCGGGCCAGCATCGGAGCCTCTCCCCTGCGCAATGTAGTGACCAAGCCGGTGCCATCCACGGAAGCGACGTCGGTGTTGCCGCTCTCCATGAATGCCTCGTTGGTCACATCGCGCTGGGTTCCGTCGGCGAATCGGGCCAGAACGCGAACCTGTTGGCGGCTTCCAATTTTCTGCACCACGGGATTTAAGGGAGAGAGTTCGATCTTTTCTACGCGGGCGGCGGCTCGGTTGAGCGTGGAGCCCCCGGCGATCCACTGCCGCAAAATCTGATAGTATTTCTCGTCCCGCTGAGTGCGCCGCCCCCCTTCATGCGGCACCTCGGCGACCGCCTTGAGCAGCATCAAGCTATCATCGGGCGAGGCAACCGTGACCCGGCGCGAAGCCATATCATCGGTGAGCGAACGCAAGTCGTACTCCGGATCGTAACCGCGCAGCGAGAGCTTGAAGCCGGACTTGCCATCCTTCGAGCCATGGCACGTCCCTTGGTTGCATCCCAGTTTGGTCATCACGGGATTCACGTCCCGGATGAAATCCGCCTCGAAAGCCGCTCCAGTCGAGCTCACCGAGACTGGCACCACCGCCGTCTGACCACCGAAGGACACGCGCAGCTCGGTCTTCCCATCCGCCTTGGGATGCAACTGACCGCGAGGAGTCCACTCCGCAAGAGGAGCCGCCAGGGAAGCGACCACCGAGCGAGTAATGTCGGCCGTCTCGCCACCTTCATACTTTGCGAAAACGAGTAATTGCACGTAGTCGTTGCGGCGAAGAATTTCGACGCTTGCGGGCTGAACCTCGATTCCGGTGAGCTTGCGACCTTCAGGCAGCACCTCCACAGGCGCGTCAGTCGGCTGTTGCAAACGCAGCCCCTTGGCCTTGGGCGTCTTGACGGGCGCCGGCGCTTGTTTCCCCACGGGCGCGGCGGCGAACTCAGAAAGAGGATGGCCGTCCGCGGCATCAAAGAGTCGCACCATTCCGTCACTGCCGGCGGCTGCAACGGCCCCGCCATCCGGCCGAAAGGCAACTGCGTAAACCGTTGATTTCTCGATTTTTGCAAGGAACACATGGGCGCCGGCCTTCGCCTCAAACTGCTGGAGCGTTTCCTTTTCCTTTGGGCTCTGTTTACCAACCGGCTTGGAACGAATGGCTTGTATCGCTTCGGGCACACTCAGGGAACCTTCAGTGGAAAAGACACCCACCTCGCCCCGTCCATCCAGAGCGCTGCCCGCCACAAAGCGGTCGCCCTTAGCGGAAAAACGGGTCGCGAAAACTCGTCCGGTCATCTCGGGGAACTTCTTTAACAAATTTGCGTTATCGCCGATCTTGCGCGCCGTGGTGCGGAAAATTTTGAATAATTGAGGCGCTCCATCCGCCCCGCCCACCACAACGGAATCCGAGCCGGGATGGCGATCCACCGCGTTCATCCCACCACGCAACGCGCCTGGAGTAATGGAGGTAATATTGTCCACGAAACGTTCCCCAGCCAACTCGCTCAACTTCGCGGTCATGTCGCGGCCTACCGAGACAATGTGATCACCCTTGTCGGAAAAAGCCGTGTCCAACACCCAATCATTGTGTGAACCCATGGAAAAGACCTGCTTGCCGGAGGCCGCCTCGATGGCACGCACCGTATTGTCAGCACACCCAAACGCAACGAGTTTGCTATCGGGCGACCAGCTCAGGCCGTAGAGCGTGTCGTACCCGATGGGCGTGGACACCTTCAACTTACCAGTGGCCACTTCCCAAATCTGAACCTCCCCCATCCGAGCGGGATCGCCGCCCACCGCCCCAAGCCATTTGCCGTCAGGCGAAAAACGCACCGCCTGGATGCGCTCAGAGATCCCGATAAGGCGGTTTTTAAGCGCCATACCATCCGCCTGATGCAGGAGAATCTCATGGAAGCCGGCGACGGCCAAAAGCGCGCCATCGGGCGAGAAATCGAGGGAACTCACCACCGGAAGCCGCGCGTACTGAGGCGGATGCTCGGCGTCAAAGTGGGCTTTGGCGTCTGCGGGGGTGTCGTCGAGGGCTCCTTCGCCAATCCAGCGGCGAATCAGGGCGACCTCATGCTCGGGCAAGGGCGGTTTGTTCTTAGGCATCTCCGCCGAACCATTCACCGGAGTGATTTGGTCCAAAAGCGCCCCCTTGGCGACGTTTCCTGGAATGATGGCCACTCCATCTTTTTCACCCCCGGCCAGCAGCTTCTGAAAATTAGTCATCACATAGCCGCCCTTATTCTTGGCCGGCTGATGGCACCCTTGACAATTGGCCTGCAAAATAGGCCGGATATCTTGATAATAACTGACGGCTTCAGAAGGAGCCTTCCCCGCAACAAATCCTTGCCCTTGCGGGACACCACACGCAAAAAGAACCAAATAAGCGTACAAAAAAGGACGTAATAGTGTCTGAGGAAACATAGTCTATTAGTGAATCATCACGGAATGCTCACATTCTTAGGATTAAAGTCATCTTTGTGCCATAACTGAGAATGCCACCCCCGAGCAGGGCGCGGGGGGTGCAAATTCACTGGAAATCAAGTTGCACTTTGGAACCAGTGAAGCGCCCCACAGACCACCGCACCGCCCAAGCTTGTCTCCAGATTTTTGCATGCCTGCGGGGAGCTTTTCGTGGCCATCTTCAACGAAGTGCGGCATTGTAACCGCTCCGCATCTCCCGCATGGATCAGTTTGAACAACTCCTCGAATTCTTAAAAACTTATGGCGCACCGATGGTGCTGCTGTGGTCATTTTTGGAGACCGACCTGATTTTTCTGGTCGTAGGCGCTTTGTTGCACGCCGGTTACGCGAACCCATTTACCTGCTTTCCGGCGGCTATTCTGGGAGCCCTACTCCACGATATAGCGGTATTTTGGCTAGCGAAAAACCGCGCTACCTGGGTGAGGGAGCGCAAGGTGTACAAAAAGTTCTCTCCAACGATTCAGAAGGTGGCGAATAAGTTGGGTCCGTTACAGTTGGCGTTTTGCCGCCCCTTATACGGGACGCGCTATCCAACCATTATTTTCTGGGGGCTCCAGAACCTCTCTTACCCACGTTTTATTGCTTCGATTTGCACCGGCCTGTTTCCCTGGGCAACCATGCTGGGCGTTATCGGGTACGTGCTCTGGAAACGTATCAGCGAGTTTGACGACCGGCTCTATGCGGTCAAAAACTGGATTTTCGGCGCAATCATCGTGGCCGTGGTGACTTATTTGGTTTCTAGGAAATTCCGCAAAAAAACTGCTCCCACAGAACCTTTGGAATTAGACCGCCCCATCGAGGATCCCCAGCCCCCCGTTGAACCGAACCAGGCGACACAGCCGACACAGCCGAATTCTGTGGCTCAGAAAACCTCGTAGCCCGCGCACTCGCGGCTCTCCCCGCAATGCTCACGAAGTTGCTCGTAGGCCAGTTTCGTTGTTTTGAGCGGTTTGAAGCCGAACTCCAGCCTGGGTGCAACGTCCTTGTCGGAGCCAATGGTCTGGGGAAAACGTCCCTTTTGGAAGCCGCCTGCATTCTGCTCCGCTTACAATCCCCGCGCACCACGCGGCTCGCCGAAATTGTGCGCCACGACCAGCGAGGCCTTCTAGTGGACGGCTTTTTTAACGGCGCCCACCTCCAGTTTTATTACAGCACGGAGCGCAAAAAGCTGGCGCTTGATTCTGTCGAACAGCGCTCCGCCACCGAGTACTTGCGTTGCGGCCGGGTGATGTGGTTTTCCAATGCCGATGTGGATATTGTGCGCGAGGGCGGCGAGACCAGACGGCGCTTCATGGACTTCGTTGCATCGCAAATGGAGCCCGCATATCGCAAGGCCCTGCGCGACTACGATCGGGCCCTGCGTTCGCGAAACCTGCTACTCAAAGCGCCCATCCCAGCCTGGAAACAGATCCACGCCTTTGATGAACCGCTGCTCTCCGCCGGCCAAATCCTCATGCAAACGCGCCAAGAACTGGCGACCTCCCTACGCCCCCTTGCCCAGCTTGCTCACAACAACATCAGTGGCGCCCGCGAACGCCTCGACTTCTCCTACCAGCCCAACGCCGCCACGACCTTCCCCGCCGCGCTACACGCCGCCCAAGCCGAGGACGCCCGCCTGCGCCTAACCACCGTCGGCCCACACCGGGACGATCTCGCGCTCACCCTCGCCGGACGCCCCGCCACCCAGGGCTCCGAAGGCCAGCAACGCACGCTGGTTCTCGCTCTGCGACTCGCCGCCGCACGCCTTTTGGAAGCCCACTTCGGAGCACCGCCCCTGCTTCTTTTAGACGACATTTTCGGTGAACTCGACCTCGCCCGCCGCACCGCCCTGCTGGAGCAATTGCCCAAAAACTCCCAACAACTCATCGCCACCACCCAACGCGAATGGTTGCCACCGGCCCTAAATGCGCATGTGCTGGAACTGAAAGTAGCGAGTTAACCTCTTTCCCGAGAACCTACTCCACGCCTTATGTACTGCAAGGGAGAGAGCTGGAAAGCGGTTCCAAAGCGTAGTGCTTTTTTGTCTCGCCCCGAAAAGCGGCGCAGAGCTTATCCGGCAATGCAAAACCCACCCCTATAGAGAAATGGGAAAATGCCTCAACGAGATAGCTTTTCGAGCCATTGCTCCAACATTTCGCGCCGCTCTTCTTTTACACCTTCGGGCAGATGCCCCAAAAGCCACCCAACGTCGCCCCTCGCCCCCTCGCGATCCCCCAAACGCTCCCGCGCCATAGCCCGACTGAGCCGCTCCGAAGCCGCCTCGGGATCCAGCGCGAGCAAAAGGTCTAGATACGGCAGGGCCTCCCGGGAGGCATTGCGAGCGTCCAGTGTGGGTCCCAATAAATTGCGAATCATGCGCGACACCACTTCCCGAGCCGTGGCGGCCTGAGTCGCCTTCTTTGGCACGCGGCCTGAGTCGCTCACGAGCTCGACGGCCTCCGCCATCGTCAACTCCTTGCCTCCGTCATAAGCATCTATAATCGAAAACTCCGCCACCCCCGCTTCCCGGTATCCCACCATGAAGCGCCCCGGCAAAGGAATGCCCGCCACCTCCCGCACGCCCAAGCGACGCGCGAGTTCCACAAAAACCACAGACAAGGTAATCGGCAGCCCTTCGCGATCATCCAGCACCTCGTTGATGTAACTATTGGAGCGGCTGGTGTAATCGCTACGGCTTCCGTGAAATCCGTTTTCCTCAAAAAGATAACGCCGGATCCGACCAACAGCCACCCCAGTGCCCTGCCCAAACTCTGCCGCCCCAGACAGATCCTGCACCATTTCGTTGAACTCGCCCTCGTAGGCAGCGACGTCCAGCTCGGGATTGTCGTACTTTGAAAGAAGCAGAGCGCACCGCAGTAAATTGACAGACGCCTCGGGCTGGGAAAGCTCCGCAGTCAACTGCTCGCGGACCACGCGCCGATGCAATTCCCCAGCGAGTTCCTTCAAAGACGCGGCGTCCCGCTCCAGCGCCCGTTGCCGCTCCAAAATCAGACGCCGCCCCAGTTCGGCCTCTTGCGACAGACGCCCCAACGCCTCAGCTTTGGAGTCCGGCGAAGCGAGGAATCCGTCCAATTCCCGGCCAAACTGAGCCTGCAACTCCGGCGAGACCGGCTTCACAGCCAGATCCCAACCCGATTGCAACTGCTTGAAGGCTGCGACCGTTGTACGAAACTTACACAACCCGACGCGACCACCGCGCAAGCCGTCATCCTGCAGGTCGAAAACTTCTTTTTCATTTACAAAGCATTGAATGCGGGCCCCCTCCACACGTACTCGCAGATGATTCCACTCGCCCGGCACATACGCGTCGGATTCGCGATCCCCGAGGATTTTCCAAGTAAAGACGCTCGGGCCATCAAAACGGGTCAACCGGAGCTTGCCGCCCGTCGGGTAAAAGCCGTAATGCCGGTCGCCGCCGTCGGAACAGAACGCGAGGCCCGCGGCGCCGACTTCGTCGTCCAGTTTGACGCTCACAGCCACCTCGAAACGCTCTTGGGCAGGAGGTTGGTGCCACAAACAGAGGGAGCGGCCCCCGAACCCGCTCCCAGTTTGCGCCACCTCCACCACCCCGGCGCGCTGAGACCATTGCGCACCGAAGAGCGTAGTCCAGAGCCGCGGATTGAGCACCCCGATGGTCAGCCAGCGCTGGATGGGCACGGGATTGGGTTTCTCCCAAAGCCGCTTGAGGGCATTGACCGGCATGGCGAAGCCGAGGTTTTCCGCCAACGCGAACTTGAGAGTGAGTACGCCCAGCACCCGACCTTGCCGGTCGAGCAGCGGGCCGCCGCTGTTGCCCGGCTCAATGGGGACGGCGACCTGAATCATCGTGCGCCCCTCGATTTCGCGCTTCGGTTCCGAAATAACTCCCTCGACCACGCTGTAGCTCATCCCCTTCGGGTTGCCCATTGCGACAATGGCCTCTCCTTGTTTTGCGCTATCGGAATCCGCGAAGTCCAACGCCACAAGATCTTTTGTTGCAACCCGTAGGATCGCCAAGTCCAGCTGCGCATCGCTTGCAACAATCTCCGTCACGTCGTGCTTGCGACCATCGCTGGTCTCAACCCGAAGCCGCTGTCCCTGCCCGATGACGTGCCGGTTGGTGGCGATCAACCCCTCTCCGCTAATGACAAAACCGCTCCCGCTCCCATTGGGCCCCTCCCGCCCCACCTGCGTGACGGTCACCAGCGAAGGACGCACCGCCGCCGCAATCTCTGCCACGCTCAAGGTCGCTTCCGCGCAAAGGCCGGAACTGGCCGCCATTCCTCCCAGCAAAACCGTCACAGCCGCCAGCGCGAATTTGGAACGTTTCGGATGCATCACCACAACTTGCACCATCGCCCCATCAAAGTCCAAGCCCGAGGAAGGTCTCAAGCGGTGGCTGCGCGTTCACGCAAAGGTGGAACCGTTTACGGATGCACTTTTGAGCGCATCCCACAGGCGAATTGCCTTCGATGAATAATTATGCGCCCGCGTGTTGTTATTCCAAAGTTGCCCCTCCCTCTTTTTCTTCTTTGTCTTTTGAGCTTCTTTCTGAGCGCCCAATCGATGCTCAAAGCCGCCCCCGTCTGGGTGACCCCGCCCACGGACATTCATGTGCCAAAAGACTTCAAAGTAGAGCTGCTTTATCGAGTCCCAAAGCCCGAACAGGGCTCTTGGGTAGCCCTCACCGCGGATCCCAAAGGCCGGCTCATTTGCGCAGACCAATTCGGCGGCATCTACCGGGTCACTCCCGCTCCAAAAAATTCTCCGGACCCAGAGGCGGCCACCTCCGTGGAGGCGCTTCAGACCGGCATCACAGGGGTTCACGGCCTCGCATACGCCTTTGGGAGCCTCTATGTAATGGTGGGTGAAGGCTCGGAAAAAGGAATCTACCGGCTCAAGGCCCTCCAGGACTCCGACCAGTTTGAGAAGCCCGAGTGCATCGTTCCGTTAGGTGGCCTAGGCGAACACGGCCCACACAGCCTCCAGATTTCGCCCGATGGCAAGTCCCTGTTTTTTTGCAGCGGCAACCACCGTGGCCCTCCCACTGAACCCACCCGGTTCCTGCGTGCCAAAGTTTGGCTCAAGCAACGCCTTCAATCCCTCTTTTTGGGCGTCCAAATTAGACCCACTGCAAAGATCGATCGCGTCCGTGGAGCGGGCTCTTGGGAGGAAGATCTCCTACTTCCCCGGATGTGGGATCCAAACGGTCACGCGTGGGGGATGCTGGCACCCGGTGGATACATCGCCAAAGTCGATCCCGATGGAAAGAATCTCGAATTAATTAGCTCCGGTTACCGCAACGAATTTGATTTCGCCTTTAATCTAAACGGAGACCTCTTCACCTATGACGCCGACATGGAATGGGACATCGGCCTGCCCTGGTACCGTCCCACGCGCATCAACCACGCCACCAGCGGCAGCGAGTTTGGTTGGCGTAGCGGGGCAGGAAAATGGCCGTCCTATTACCCAGACAGCCTGCCTGCCACCCTCGAGATCGGGCCAGGTAGTCCGGCCGGCATGAGCGCCGGAACCGGAGCAAAATTCCCGCTCAAATATCAAAAGGCAATCTTTGGAAACGACTGGACCTACGGGACCATGTACGCGCTCCACCTCACTCCGCAGGGTGCCGGATATAAAGCTGAAAAAGAGGAGTTTCTGACAGGCAAACCCCTTTCGCTTACCGACGTCATTATCAACCCAAAAGACGGCGCAATGTACTTCACCATCGGGGGGCGCGGCAACCAATCGGCACTCTACAGGGTATCGTACACCGGAGCGGAATCCACCGCCCCAGAACAACCCGACGTGCTCCCAATTGAGGCCAACCTACGCCGAGAATTGGAGGCGTTTCATATCGATGGCGCCGGCCCGGAGGCCATCGACAAGGCATGGCCCCACCTAGCAAGCCCCGACCGTTTTCTGCGCTTTGCAGCACGCGTGGCCATCGAAAAGCAGCCCACATGGCGCTGGACAGAAAGGGCACTGAACGAACGCAACCCTCAGTCTGCCATCGAGGCGCTCATCGCCCTTGCTCGCATGGGAAATGCCCACCAACGTCCACCCCTCATCGAGGCCCTTTCTCGCTTCGATTACAGCCAAATCTCCCCAGAGCTGCGACTGCCTCTTTTGCGCGCATGGCAACTGACCTTTGCCCGAATGGGAAAGCCCTCCGCCCAGACCTGCGCCAAGCTCGCCAAACAAATGGATCCCCTCTTCCCCCAGAAGGACGCCTTTGAAAACCGGGAACTTCTCCAACTGCTCGTCTTTTTGGATTCCAGCACGGTGGTTTCCAAAGCTGTATCAATGATGCAGACCCTAGGCGACGATCAATCCGACGCTCCATACGCAGCCCTCCTTGCCCGCAACCCGGAGGCCGCCTCTGTGTTCATGGCTGCAAAGGCAAGCCGCCCAAACCAGCAGGCAATCGCCTTCGCCTATACACTCCGCTCTGCCTCTGTCGGATGGACGCCGGAGCTAAGACTCGCGTTCTTCGAATGGTTTCCAAAAACCGCCCAATGGAATGGCGGCAATAGTTTCCCAAAGTACATTCAGAACATCCGCGCCGAGGCTCTTGAAATGGTGCAAGATCCAAAGGAACGCGTCGCATTAGAGAAGCTTTCCAAAAACCCAGACGCCGCAATCGTTCATTGGGTTGTACCCGAGGGCCCTGGAAAGGCCTACTCCATCGATGACCTCGTGGAACTCGCTAAGAGCGGCCTGCGGGAACGCAACTTTGAGCGAGGAAAGGCGATGTTCACAACGGCCCAATGCGCGCGATGCCATCACTTCGGCCAGGAGGGAGGAAACATCGGCCCAGACCTCACCGGGGCTGGGAACCGCTATAGCATCCGCGATCTGGCCGAAAGTATCGTGGAACCCTCCAAGGTGATCAGCGAACAGTACGCATTTCAGGAGGTCGAAAAACGAGATGGCTCGGTAGTAATCGGCAGGATTCTCGGCGAGGAAAATGGGTTACTCTTAATCATGACCAATCCCTTTGACCCTGAAGCCACTGTTCAAGTAGCTGTGCGGGAAGTGGTATCGCGAAAGTCTTACGGCATTTCCCCCATGCCACCAGGGCTCATCAATATTCTGGGCCCAGAGGAGCTACTGGACCTTATCGCGTACTTGTACAGCGGCGGAAATCCAAGGGACAAGGTGTTCGCAACCGCGGGCGAAGTGCCATAAGAGGGAAGAAAAAGGCTCGGTAACCTTTTAAGGGCATAGCGTTGAGCTGCCCACAAACACCCTGAGGTCTCACGAGCGGCGCGCCTCCGAGATCGAGATCGATGTGCGTGATATTTTAGAGCGAGCAAATAAGAAACGAAGACTACCCCCCTCAAAGAAAGGTCTGCGTGACTGCAGTTGTGAATGCAGCCTTTTCAGAAATGACTTCATAATTCAGGATAATACCCACTGTGAAGCCATGAATACCGGCAACGAACCAATGCCCCAGAATGAAGCCGTTTTGGCGCCCGCCCTCCGCGCGCCATCAACGTATTGGCTCACCCGATTTGTCCTGCTGCGTCTGCTGGGATTTGTTTACCTGATTGCATTTCTTGTAGCCGCGAATCAAATCCTGCCGCTCATTGGGCACAATGGATTGCTGCCCGCAGACGTATTTCTGCAGCGCGTTTCGCAACATTTCGGATCCAGCCAGGCGGGCTTCCGCCAGTTACCGAGTCTCTTCTGGTGGAACGTCTCTGATGCCTGCCTGCTGAACATGGCATGGACGGGAGTTGCCTTGTCGGCGATCGTTGTGTGCGGCTACGCAAACTCGCTGATGATGCTGGTGCTGTGGGCGCTTTATCTCTCCTTCGTCCATGTTGGTCAACTTTGGTACTCCTACGGCTGGGAAACGCAGTTGTTGGAAACAGGGTTCATCGCGGTGTTTCTGTGCCCGCTATTAGATCCGCGCCCATTCGCACGAATGCCACCACCGATTGCAGTCCTGTGGATTTATCGGTGGCTGATTTTCCGCATCATGCTGGGCGCAGGACTGATAAAGATTCGCGGCGATGAATGCTGGCGGGATCTCACCGCACTTTTTTATCACTACGAAACCCAACCTGTACCCAGTCCGCTCAGTCGGCTGCTCCACTTTGCACCGCCGTGGTTTCAGAAGTTCGGCGTACTATGGAATCATTTTACGGAGTTGATCGTGCCATGGTTTGCGTTCTGGCCGCGATCGGCGCGCAACGTCTCGGGTTTATTGATGGCTAGCTTTATGGTCGCCCTCATTCTCTCCGGCAACCTCTCCTTCCTGAACTGGCTTACGATCATTCCCTGTCTGGCGTGTATTGACGATTCGGTTTGGCGGCGGATTTTGCCGCGCTTTCTCGTGCGGCACGCATCGGAGGCAGAGGCCATCAAGAGACATTCCCGGCTGCCATTAGTCGCCAGCGGTTTGTTCGCCGCTGTAGTGGCATGGCTGAGTATCGAACCGGTAAGAAACCTCTTCTCGTCCCATCAAGCGATGAACGCTTCTTTTGACATGCTGCATCTAGTCAATACCTACGGCGCATTCGGCACGGTGGGGCGCGAGCGCTACGAGATTATTTTTGAAGGAACCGACGAGCGCACAGGCGCAGAGTCCGCCAACTGGCGTGAATTCGAATTCAAAGCGAAACCCGGCGACCCCAACCGTCCTCCACCCATAATCACTCCATACCATTACCGGCTCGACTGGCAGATCTGGTTTGCGGCGATCCCAGGCGTTCATTACGACCTTCGGACCATGCCAACCCCACAGCACTATCCTTGGGTAGTGCATTTCGTCTGGAAGCTTTTGCACAACGACCCCGGCACGCTCAGCCTGTTGGCAAACAATCCCTTCCCTGATGCACCGCCAAAGTACGTGCGAGCGCTTTTGTATCGGTACAAATTTGCCCCGCTTGGAAACGAGCATGGTGCATGGTGGACCCGTGAAAGAGTCGGCTTTTGGCTCCCATCCATGTCGCTGTACACCCCTGAATTCAGACGCTTTCTTGAGTCCGCCGGGATGATCAATAAAGATGCTGAATGAGTCGCCGAAAGGTCTCCAGATCTGAGCCGCACGCCAACTCTCGAGCGAGACTCCGCGCGCTCGGTTGAACTTAATGCCGCGCAATTTTACGAGTCAACTATCCGCCGCTTAAACCCGGAAACACCCGGGCGTCAAATCAGCGCGGTTGGAGCACATTCACTCCGTAATCGCCCACCGGCGCATAAAGGCAACGGTTGGAGCCGACCATCAGCTTTGATACGGGAAACCATTGCTGAACCTTCCACGACTCAACGACCGCATCCAAGCCCGGCCACGACACACGGAGCACTTCGCTACCGTTGCTCGTCAGCAGCGTGAGGCCTTGGATCTTTAGCTCGTATGGGGCCCAATCCAGCTTCGCGATTCCACCTGTTTGGACTAACTGCGCAGTGTCGTCCAACATGAGACGTTGAACCGATTGCCCATCGGCCACCATCACAGTTCTTCCCTCAGCGGCTAAAACCGCACCAACTCCCACTGCCGCAGTTGCACACAAGGATGCCTGCGTCTCGTCCACCAAGCTCACTTGAAGCTGACGCACTGGGCCCTCGGTGTTCTCCACCACATTTTCCGTGAATGCGAGAAAGCCCGAACGGGAGACTTCACCCAGCGCAAACAGTCGTCCCGGAAGAACCACCGGAATGCGTTGGATTGGCCGTTGGGGGTTGGCGAAGTCCAAAACGCCCAAGCGATGCGAGTAGACTTGCGGCATCTCGATTCCAAGGGGCCATTTCGCGTTTCTCCACGGAGCGGGGCTTTGGCCGTAACCAAAAACCAACAGGCCATCACCTGCGGCACAGGTAGAGACAAGTGTGTTTAAGGTGGTTGCTAAAGGATACGGCCGCAACACAACGGGCGAGGAGGGGTTGCTCACATCAATGGGCCGCACCATGGCCGGTGCCGGCTTGATGCTGTAGGCCGGCATAAAGGGCAGCGCCAGCGAATCAATCGGCAGGGCTGCCGCTTTGGGCGAAGCGGTCGAAACGATTACGCCAACTGAGGAGGCAATCGGGGGCGCAACGGCGGCGTTGAAGGCCACGCTCGTCAGCACTGGTTGGTCCATTATCCGCACCCGACGCTGGGGCGCAACGGCGTCGTTGAAGGCCACCATCGGATACCTCCAGTAGGCTGCTGGATTGTTTTGGGTAATAACAACCGGCAGGGAGTCAGTCACCCACAGGAGGCTGCTGATGGTGCAATTCGTGGCAGTACTGCCGGTATTTATCGAAACGCGCCCCAGCAGAGGCAGGGCAGGAAGCGCTGAGGCATCGTAGATGTCCAAGCCAAGTTCCGCATTGGTGGGCTGGTTGGCCCCCCCAGCCATGAAGCGCACAAACGGCATACAAGACATGTTCAGATTCCAGTTCTTGCGCAGCACATAGAGTCTGGAGGAACGCAGCACTGCATCCTGAATGATGCCGTCTCCGAGTTCGATGTCGTTGAGGATGGCATTTTCAGAAGCCCCTTTGGAAATGCGCACAGCGGCCTTGTCGCCTGACCACAAGGCGCTGGATCCGTCGCTAATTTGGAGCAGGTAGTCGCCCGATGGGATGACTTGATTCACGGGCCAGGCTATCATCACATCCGCCAAAACAGCTGGATTGTCCCTGTCGTCGATCTTTGCGGTGATTAGTTCCTTCTGGGAGATGGAGGTGAGAATCCCGTTGATCAGGGTAGCCCGGCGCGGGGTGAATTCGTGATCCAAGCGCCCGCGTAAAGTCAGACTGCCTCCGTTTTGAAGATCGATGTCCACCAGTCGGACAAAGGAGGTTTTTTCCGGAGTGGAGACAGCGGCGCTGGAATTTGCAGAAGTAGTTGAGGCAAAAACTTTAGGGCTTCTGAAAAATGCCGAGAATGGTATCAGCGCAAGACCATCTTCTGGGAGAATTTTGAGCGCTTTTTCATCGTACGTAGCTTCGCTGTAACCCCAGCCGGATTCCTCGATGAACACCCTGCTTTTGAGCGCGGGTTTGCTTGCGTCTGAAACGTCAAAAAGGGACACCGCCACCTTGCCCGAATCGTAGCCAATGGTGAAAAGGAACTGCCCAGAATCTCCCACCGGCTCAATGTACGTAGAAAACCCCGGCACCTCGACGCTTCCCGTGACGCTGGGGGCGGCGGGATCCGAAAGATCGATTATCCACAATGGATCAATCTGCTGGGCGGTGACCACGTAAAGTTTTTCCCCAGCAAAACGAGTGGCACGGAGCTGCTCCCCGCGCTTGATTTCTAAAGTCGCTAACGTCGCGCCTGTCACGCTGAAGTTCTCCAGCACACTCACCGGGGTCCAACCGTTGAACATATCATACTTGGCGGAAACAACAGTCAGCGTGTTCTGGTGGAACGATACCTTGAACTTGTCATAAACGCTCCCCGCCGTCCTGATGGAATTTGGCGTCAGCAGAGTCGCCCCAGTCTCATTCAGTCCAAACAAGGTAACCCGCGAATGATTCCAGTCCTGCCAGTCGTTGGTGGTGACGGCCATCCAATCCGCGCCGGCGGAGATGAGGGCTCCCCAAGAAGCCTGACCCGAGATCTGATGGGCTGCGGCAAACGTCTGGCTACCGTCCGTGCCTACGAGCACTTCCGAGAGCGTCGTCCCTGCTGTCTGGGCCCCCCAATCGCTGGTTGCCACATACAGCCGGTTCCCCAACAAACGGCTGTCTGCAAGCCAGCCAGTCAAAACCGTGCGAGAAACCTCCATCGCTTCCTTGCCGGCCACTCGCACCACCACCACATTGGTCTGCGCCGAATAGGAGTTGAAATCTCGCGTGAGCAACACCACCAAACGTTCGCCCTCCACCGACTCAGGCAAGAGGTACAAGTCCTGACCGACGGATGGCTGGCGCAGATAGGCGTTCAGAATTGGGTTACTGGGATCCGAGACGTCCAGAACCTGTAGCCCCCGCAATTGATTGAAGAAATACACAGAGTTTCCGTCGGTTTTCCAAATATCCGGCACTTCCGCCTGCGTATTGGCCGTTGAATTTGTCGTGGTTACCGTTGTGTTTGTGGCAGTTAGTGTGGATGTTACATTCGCCACCTTAACCGAATCCAGTACGCCTGAGGTTGCCCCCACCACCGTGGGCATAGACACGCCGCTGTTTTGACCGTTGGCATATCCTGAGACAGTCGTGGCCACGTAGCCCAGCGCCGGAGCCTTATCAAAAAGGCGAGGCCCTTGGTAAAAGGCGTCGGAAAACTTGGACTTCTTCGCAAACGCTTTAGCCTTGTCTGAGTTTATGGTCCCAGTGGCTCTCCATTCGATTGAGCCAGCCACTCTTGGTGCGTTGAGCGTCAGTAAGGAAGGTTTTCCGTTGAGGACGGAGGTGTTCCAACGAACCCACTTTTGTGCCCCTTTGAGGCGCACTTCAATCTGGCACGCGGTGCAGCCTGATGGGATATTGACGCTGATGGTTTTGGCGGAAACTTTCACCGCGAGCGGAACGGCCAGCGTTCCACCATTAACGGCGACTGGTTGCAACGTCGCACCGGTAATTGCAAGCGATCCGCTCGCTCCTTTAACCAGAGTCGTGCTCGTGGCTAGCGCAGCAACCGGTGCGAGCAAACTTAGGCAAAATAGATAAAGCCACAAAGCGCACTGAGCCAGCCTGGCAAAAATCGACATTTCATCAACGACACAACTCGTTTTCATAGCCCCGATTATTCCCGTTAAAATTAGTGTTAAAAGTCCAAAGCAATCTCGGAGGAATATTTTCCTTTCAATGTAAACTGTGCTCTGATGCATAGCCAATATTGCGGTTAGGCACACCTCTGGCATCCACAGAAATTCACATCATGCTCAACATGCTAAACCTTCTCGCTCCGGTCACACCCGAAGCCCACAAGTACTCTCGTGGCGTAGTTAGCATCCTCGCTGGCAGCGCCAAGTATCCCGGCGCCGCAGTCCTTTGCGTGGGCGGCGCACGGCGCGGAGGCGCGGGCTATGTAAAATATTTTGCACAAAACAAAACGGCCACCGCAGCGGTTATCGCCCGCTATCCTGACGTGGTCCCGATCGCGAAAATAAAAGGCGAGAAGGCGGATGCTTGGGTGATTGGTCCAGGGGCTCCTCGCGTCACTTTCATTCCTGAGGACCTACCCTTGGTTCTGGATAGCGCGGCGATGCACTATGCGCTTCATAAGCGAGCAGGCATCACCGTGGTGACCCCGCACACGGGCGAACTCAAGCACTTGGGATATGATCTTTCCCAACGCGAGGAAACAGCAAGACGGATCGCGAATGAATTAAATATCATCGTCGTTTTAAAGGGACGCAATACCGTGGTAGCGGCACCCCATCAAGCGGTACTGGTGGATGAAATCGGGGGGCCGGAATTAGCGAGTGCGGGATCCGGAGACATTCTCGCAGGCCTGCTTGGGTCGATGCTGGCCAGCTGGAGGCCGGCAACCCTGGAGGATGCTGCTCGCGTGGTTTACAAGGCGGTCATGTATCATTCGAGCGCGGCAAAGATTGCCAGAGAAAGCCATAATCCCGTGGTTGCGACCGATATTTTGAGCGCCCTGCCAAAAGTGAACCTCTAATGTCGGCGCTGAACCTGCCGGTTGTGTGCGTCGGGGATGCCGCTATGCTCCAGCGATGAGCAAAGCTTTCGAGGAACTTGATTTCCAAAAAACCCCGCTGGGCGATCTGATTTTGCGGCGCCGCCAAGTCCCGTCTCTAGCCAATCTTGACGTCTTCGAGGTCAAGCTCGGCGAGGCATTTCTGATGTCGAGCCTCTTCCATGAAGTCGAGGTTGCCCTCGCAAACCTTGGACTCCGTGAGCTCCAGCCCGGTCTCTGGGATGTCGTAGTCGGAGGGCTCGGACTCGGGTACACCGCAGCGGCCGCACTCAAGCATGAGGCGGTGGCCTCGCTGCTAGTGGTTGACGCCCTTGAGCCTGTGATTGGTTGGCACCAGAACGGCCTTGTTCCCCTCGGGGCCACCTTGTCGGGGGATCCGCGTTGCCGATTCGTGCTCGGTGATTTTTTTGCGCTGGCGCAATCCTCGGCCGGGTTTGATCCGGAATCTGCAGGGCGCCGGTTCCATGCGGTCCTTTTGGACATTGATCATTCCCCGAAGAATCTGCTCCATCCGCGCCACGGCCGCTTTTATAGCCTAGAAGGCTTGCGCTGGCTGGCGGGTCATTTGTTGCCGGGAGGAGTTTTTGCGCTGTGGTCGGATGATCCGCCTGAAGATGAATTTCTAGCGCTACTTTCGGGCGTCTTTGCCAAGGTCAAAGTGGAAGTGGTGACATTCGAAAACCCACTTCTGGGGTGTGAATCAGCAAGCACGGTTTACGTTGCTTCCCTGTAGTACGCCCCGAGGGTATTTCCAAAAACATCGAGCCGAGGGAGGCGGGTTGCCGAGCTTTGCGAGACAATATCTCGCGCCATTCAGCTACACCCAAGGGCGAAGTTCCTGCTCGAGTTCGCGACGGTCCGAAGGATTGCGCACCTTTTGGCGCCCCTCGCGCTTGTAACGGCGCTCCACGGTCATCTGGCGCTTTTTACAGCGACTGCGCAACTTCTCAATTTCAGCGTCGAGCTTCAGATATCCCGCATACCGCGACGCCTCCAACGTCCCGGAATCGACGGCGGCGCGGATGGCGCACCCGGCGTCAGCGCCGTGTTTGCAGTCGAGAAATTTGCACTGCGCCGCGAGTGTTTCGATGTCGGCGAACCACTCGCGCAATGTGGTTTCATCCGTCCACATCTGCACCTCCTTGATGCCGGGGTTGTCGATGACAATCCCCCCCTTACGCAAGACCATCAACTCCCGCGCAGAAGTCGTGTGCCGCCCTTTGCCAGTCGTCTCGTTCACCTCTCCGGTCCACTGGTATTCGTCCCCCAGCAGACGGTTGACCAAGGCTGATTTCCCCACACCGCTGGATCCTATAAAAGCTACGGACACTCCCCGCTGGAAATACGACCGCACCGCTGGTAACCCACGACCAGTCTCCGCACTGGTTAAGTGAACGTCCGCCGCTGGATTGAGCGCCTGTATCGCCTCAACGACCGCTCGGTTTTCCGCCGCTGGAAACAAATCGGCTTTGTTCACCAAGACCACTGGCTTTGCTCCGCTTCGACCAATGATTGCGAAATACCGTTCCAAACGTCTTGGGTTGTAATCAGCTCCGGCCTCCGTGACCACGAGCACCACGTCGACGTTTGCTACAATGACCTGCTCCTCAGCGCTGTGGCCCGGCGCCCTTCGCGAAAAACACGTTCGGCGTGGAAGCCTTGCGCGGATGACCGTCTCCTCCCCCGCCCCGCCCAATTCCAGCGCGACCCAGTCCCCGACGGCAGGCAACTCCGCATCTGAGCTGGCCTCGTGATACACCTTGCCACCCATCACCACTTCGCGCTCCTCTCCATCGCCCAAAAGCGCGCCGTAAGTGATGCGATTGTCCCGAATCAGGCGCGCGGGCTTCCAGCCTTGCTTTTGAAACGGGGCAAACGCTTGCTCAAACCAATCGCTCCAACCCAAATCTACAAGTGTCATCGGGCGTGTCGGTTGGAAGCCTCGACCTGAGTAGTCGTTTCGTCAATGAGTTGCTGCAATTCGCGGACACCTTGCTGTGATTTAGCGGAGGTGGTGAAAATCTGGGGCGGCTCCTCAAACCAGTCGGAGAGTGCCGCCATGAACTTCTCCACATGCGTCACTGCTTTGTTCCCCTTCGCCTTGTCTGCCTTGGTAAAAACGATGGCAAACGGCCTGGAGGCGCGCCCGATCCATTGCACAAAGTCCAGATCTGCCGCCTGGGGGGGAATGGAAGAGTCCACCAGCACAAAAACGCATTCCATATTCTCGCGCTTCAGCAAGTAGTCTTCGATCATGTACGCGTATCGTGTGCGCTCCTGCTGGGAGGCTTTCGCAAAGCCGTATCCAGGCAAGTCCACGAGCCGCAAGCGCCGGTTAAGTGTGAAAAAGTTGATGGTTTTCGTAAACCCCGGAGTGTCTGACACCCGCGCCAAATCCCGCTTTTCCGCAATCCTATTGAGCAAGGTGGATTTCCCCACGTTCGAGCGCCCTATGAACGCGAACTCCGGCAGAGAACCCTGCGGGCAGCAAGCAAGGTCCACGGCACTGGAATCAAAAACGGCAGAAGTGATTTTCATTCAGAAACACACGCAGCCAAAAGGCGGGATGAGTCTCATGATGCCCCCCCGCGCGACATCCCGCGATCTTAATCCTTCACTCTCTTATCACCCCACAGCGGAGTAAAATTGTGCGACCCGTCAATCGACGACTACCCCAACTCCAACTTCAGATCTTATTCCGCTCCCTTTCTACCTCGCCACTACCGCCAAATCCACGCGCAATACCACCCCGCCTCCGCCCGCCGTCAACTCCCCCGCCCGCTCGCCTGCCACACGCAGCGTACACTCCCCGAACTCCCGCATCGCATCCCCCTGTCGCACGCGTACCCGCTTGAGCGCCCATACCTCCCCTTTAGGCAGCGCTTCCTCCGCCGCAAGGCGTGGCGCCACCTCATCTCCCACAAAAAATTGAACGCCGTGAAACTCCTGCGCCTCCAGCTTCACCATGGCACGCAACGTCTCCTGCACCTCCGCCAACACCACGATTTCCGGACGCAAAAACCGAACCGCCACCCCCTTGGCCATCACCACAGGCAGCAGCGCGATGCGTAAAAAGCCGCGTTTCTGAGCACCCTGCGTCAGTTCAGTAATTGTGACTTTTGCCGCAGGGCGGTCTGCAGGTTGCCCGAGGGTAAACTGAAGTCCGTTGATCTTAATGTCGCCCGCTAAGGCGCTCAGACCGCCAGCACAAAAGTACAAAAAACAGGCAAGCCCGAATCGAAAGAAGCGAACGAACGAAAACTGCAGCGAAGAAAAGCGGAGCATCACAAGAGCGAGAATTTACAACTGTTTGGCGCATACACGGAAGAAAGCGACTTTAAAAAAGCTGAGGCCTACATGTCCCGCTGGGCTAGGAGAGGAAGACTCCTTTTGGATGCCGTTTCCCCGCAGGTTGCGCGGTTGCAGCAATCCCGCTAGCCTCGTTCCATGGGAGTTTCAAAAATTGTTTCAGTCGAACACCTCGCAACGGTGTCGGCTCAATGCAAGGCCAACGGACGCGTGCTGGTTTTTACCAACGGTTGCTTCGATCTCCTTCACGTCGGCCATGTGCGCTACCTTCAGGCGGCGCGTGCGCGTGGCGATCTGCTCGCCGTCGCGCTCAACGGCGATGCCTCGGTGCGGGCGCTCAAGGGCCCGACACGCCCGCTCAACTCGGAGCTCGATCGGGCGGAGGTTCTCGCCGCGCTAGCCTGCATCGATTTCGTAACGCTTTTCCACTCTCCCCGCGTGACTGAAGTCATCCGCGAGGTTCGGCCGCAGCTCTACGTCAAAGGGGGTGATTACACCGTGGCCGCGCTGGATCCAGGCGAACGCCAGGCGCTAGAAGAGGCCGGAACGGCCATTGAAATTCTGGAGCTCGTGCCGGGAAAAAGTACGACAGCCGTCATCCATAAAATGTCCAACACTCATGCTTAAACCACTCCCAAAAATCGGCATCCTCGGTTCCGGAAGCGGCTCCAACTTTGCCGCCATCGCCCGCGCCATCGAGGAAACACGGCTCCACGCTCAAATCGCCCTCGTGCTCTCGGACAACCCCGATTCCGGTATTCTACAAAAAGCGCGAGCGCTCAACATCCCGGCAGAGGCGTTGCCCGACTCTAAATTCCGCACCAAACTGGAGCCTGAAATCGAAGCGCTTGCAGCCGAAAAACTCCTCGCGGCCGGCGTGGAATGGGTCGTCCTCGCGGGCTACATGCGCCTCATCAAAGCGCCACTTTTAGGGCGCTTTCCAAACCGAGTGATAAACATCCATCCCTCCCTGCTGCCGGCATTTCCAGGACTGGAAGCGTGGAAACAGGCGCTCGAAGCCAAGGCCTCCGTCACTGGTTGCACCGTGCATTGGGTCGACGCAGGAATGGACACAGGGAAAATCATCGCTCAAGCGAAAGTCCATGTAATGGAGAATGATACTCCGACCTCCCTACACGCACGCATTCAGGTGGCAGAGCACACTCTGTATCCCGCCGCGCTCGAGGCATTGCTCCACCCTGAACTCGAAAGTTAAAAGAAGGCCGACTTCGAAGTTTCCCAGAACATTTTACTCTAAGGGTAAATGCTGGCGCATGAACGTCGGGACATCGAGATCTTCACCGTCCACAATGGTGGGATCTGTCTTTTCAAAACGTCCTCCGCGATTCGGGGATTCAAACCGCATCTGTTCTTGCACCGTGTCCTTGGCACGCTTTGCGGCGGCTGAAAGTGAAGAGGCTTCCACGGGCGTGTGCGGCTCGACCTCAGACTGCTGAAAGCCCGCAGAGCCGATGCCCTCAACTTCTTCCGCAGCGACTATGGTCGCTGCGTGTCTTTCATTTTCATCTATGACGGGCTGATGGAAAACAGGCTCCTCCATCGGTTCCGTACTCTGGGCCGCTTGCACAATAGATTCCCGCCGACGCTGCTCCTTTGCCGCTTCATACGGAGGAATTGGCATCGAACGCGGCGGTGTTGTCGGAACTGACACTTCCGAGGAAAGGTGATCTGGCTCTTGGATATCCGCAGCCACCGGCACAGAAACGTGCTCGGTTAGAGGCAAGGCAACCTCGAACTCTGACTCCCGCTCTTCGAAAGCTGGCGGCATCGGCTTCCAGGCGTGATCCTCGTGCGTCTCGGATGCATCTGCAACATGTCCTCCGTCCTGCCGCACTTGCTCTGGAGGCGCACCTGGCGAAGGTTCGAACGTCGCAACCGACTCCACTGCTTTAGAATGAACCGTCGCCTCCACAAATGACTCAAGAACAGCAGGGCGTGCTTGTGGCAATCGCTTTTGCTCCACAACCGGACGTCGCTCCTGCATAGGCACCGCTACTCCATCGGGGATTCCCGCAAGCAAAGTAACCGACACAGAGCCCGCCATCTTGGGGTCTACGGCCGCTCCAAAAAACACACGAACCTCGGGAGAAATACGCTCCGTGACCTCCTGCATGAGCAACTGCACCTCAGACCAGCGCAAGTCCGGGCCAGCTGCGACAAACACCCAAAGCCGCGTTGCGGAGGCAAGCGCTCCCTCCGAGTCAAACAACGGGTTTGAGAAAGCGCGCACGAGAGCCGCTCGGGCCCGTTCCGCTCCATCGGCCACACCGTAGCCAAAAAGCGCGGTGGCTCGATGCTCGGCAACCGTGGCGGCAATTTCATCCAACCCACTGTGCATTACATTTTTTTTGCCAGTCATTGTCGCTACAGCACGAACGGCTTGAGCGAGTAAAGAATCCACGGATTCAAACGCATCCTCTATGCCTGAAGCGGGATCAGCCACCGCTGCCATGCGGTCATTTTCGAAACAGACAACAAGGTTGGCGTGTAGGCGCAACGCGTCCAATGCTTCAAGCGCTTGGTCGCGGCGGCGGCGACCTTCAAACGAAAAAGGTAGCGTCGCAAAAACTGCTACATGCGCACCCGCCTGCCGGGCTGCTTCCGCAATGCACGGCGCGGCTCCCGAGCCAGTACCGCCCCCAAGCCCCACCAAGAGGATGACCAGCGAGGCACCCTGAAGACGGGCGGTTACCTGCCCCATACTTTCCAGCGCAGCCGAACGCCCCAGATCCGGATCACCGCCGGTACCCAGCCCGCGCGTGAGTCGCTGTCCAAGCACGATGCGATCCTGCGTTACAGAAGCGGAAAGCGCTCTGAAATCAGTGTTTGCAACGAGTATTTCGACGCCCGCAAGAGCGTCTTTGGTGAGGCGGTCAGCGGCGTGACTGCCTGCGCCGCCCACGCCTAGGACTTTGACATTCCACTCGGAATTGGCGTCGTGTGTTCGCGTTAGCTCAATCATTGGTAAAAAGGTTACAGGCTGAATGGCGCTGAAAATAAATAGGCAATTTGGAAAACGGCCTAGCGGCCAAACAGTCGGCCCAAAAATTTGCCTATCTGCTTTTTGGAACTCTCCGGCTGCGTCGCCTGCGCGTATTTAATGAGTCCAATAGCGGCCGAAAGCTGCGGATTTTCAAACGCCGAAGCCGGCCCCGAAACCGCGTGTGCATGAGTCAAACGCACCGGCACACCGAACACCTCGGCGGCCAATTCGTCGATCCCTTCGAGTAGGCTACACCCACCCGTCAAAAGCACCCCGCCCCCTAAATACCGCAAGGCTTTCTCCGCCTCGAGTTCCCGCTTGATGAGCTCCAAAGTCTCCCGCACCCGGCAGGCAATGATTGTATTCAATAACTTGCGCTCTACAGCACATCCGGCAAAGCCCGCTTCCGCTTTGAGCACCACCCGCCCCACCGCTGGTTCACCCACGGTCAAGACGCTGCCCTCCTGCACCTTCAACCATTCCGCACGGGCCATCGGCAGACGCAATCCGATAGAAATGTCGTTAGTGATGTGATCTCCCCCGATAGCAACGCTTCCGCACGCCTTCACAGCGCCGTTGGTGTAGGCAATGTAATCCGAAGTTCCTCCGCCCATATCGATCATCACCGCTCCAGCATTTTTCTGGTCAGCGTTTAATACCACCTGCGCGGCGGCGACCGCGTTGAAAACAGGCTGTGTGACTTGCACGCCCAACTCCTGGACACATCGGATCGAGTTGTTGATGCGCTTCTGGGAACCGTGAACAATCTGAAAATCCGCCTCCAGCTTGCTTCCTTGGAAGCCTAGCGGATTGAGCACCTCGTCCTGACCATCCACATAATACTGCTGCAAAACTGAGTGTATAAAACAATGGTCATGAGGCAATTGCACTTTTCTAGCATCTTCCTGAACCTGCTGAATATCCTCGTACGTCACCTCCCCTCGATCCTCTGGAATCATCACCGAGCCTCGGCTAGGAAAAGAGCCGATGTGCCCTCCGGCAATCCCGAGATACACAGTGCGGATGTCGACATCGCTCGCCACTTCAGCGTCCGCCAGCGCGTCGCGAACACAACGGGCGGCCGTTTCCAAGTCCACAATCTCGCCTTTGCGCACCCCACGCGAAGGGGTCAGGCCGACGCCCAAAATATGAATCGGCTGATCGGGGCGGACATCGCCAACCACGGCGGCCACCTTCGATGTACCAATCTCAAGTCCAACAACGATCTGCTCTTTAGCCATGGGGATTGAAAAGTTTCCGAAGTGCCTCACTGGGCGGCACACTGACAGGTTCTGCGGGGAGCGAACGCTCTTTGGATTTCACTGGGAAGTTTACCGGAAAAGTCTTTGGCTTTGCCATGCCTTCAACGGAACGTTCGCTCGCGGGATCTGGGCGCTCAAGCTTTTGAATCCGCTCCACTTTGGGAGGACGTTGGGAATTGTCGTCCTCTTCCTTTTTTTCAGTAACTCCCTTGCGGGCCTTGGGTTTTGCCTTTGGAGTAGAAGGTTCCACCGTTGGAGGTTCAGCGACGATTCGCCGAGGCGAGGGAGTGCTGCCTGACTTCGTCGCCGCCGGCGCCTCGACTCGTCCTCCAACAGGAGCAGATGCCGCAAAGCTGGAAGTGGAACCGATTGGCGCCGGGGTGAAGTTTGAGACCGGCGCAGAGCCCCCAACCACCCCGCCGGAAATGCTTGCCGCAGCAACAGGCTGCGCGGGGGACTGCGAAGTGGAAGTGGCCGCGGAACTTGCGGGCGGAGCGACGAAATTAGCGGCCGTGACAGACGCCGGCGTTTTAGAAGCGCCGGACTTGGACTTGTTTTTGGAGTCCACGGGAGTCTGCGGAGGTGTTTGCACCACAAAGGTTACTGGCACATTGCGTTCCAACATCAAATTCACAGACTGAAACTCCCGCTGCGTGGGTTCCACAAAATCAATCAATTGCCTCAAGCGGGAAAGC
>CALQFT020000024.1 GCA_943329925.2 Opitutus sp. GAS368 | reverse complement strand
TGCCCCCTATCGTAGCTGGCGCGCTCCGGCCAGGTGGCGCTGCCGGCAGCGTCCTCGTGCCCGAAGGTTATGCCTCGATGATGATGATGATCGCGCTGCGATTTAGATTCTTCGGGGACCTCCTCCATGGGAAAGGCGCGAGTCATGGACTTTCCTGTGGGGCCGAATACGGGCCAGAGGTAGGGCTTGTTGGCTTGATCAATCACGTAACTCGCGAACGGGGTTCCGTTTACGAGCACATCGACCCCATGCGGGGTTTCCTTGGTGCTAAAGCCGGTTTCGGCCGATTGAGCGAAGTGTGTGCCGCATAGGACGGCAGCGAAACTTATCAGGGGCAGTGATTTGAAGGGGAATGGGACTTTCATCGGGAAGAGAGTATGGACGGAACCGGTGGTAGTGCAGCAGGAAAAAGGGCGGCTTGCCATGGTTGGGGAAAGTGTCGGTTTGTTGACGGGCGGGGGGGCACGATGTCTTAAGTAAAGATATGCCGTATTGCGCGGCGCAAAGTTCATGTCTGATTTTAAACAACCCACCCGCAGCCCAGGACCACAGGGGAGTCCGGCACCGCCCACGACTCATACTTGCGCATTGACGTTGAGTCAGTTGCAGACGTTGCGCGGGCTGCTTGCTGCGCGGGGTTGGGAATTCAGCGTGCGGCCGTACATGCACTTTTTTGCGCAGCATGGCGGGATGTCCGTGGCGGCGTACGAGAAGGGGCCAAAAATTGTGGTGCAAGGAAAAGGAGTGCAAGAATTTGTCGAATTTATTCTGGAGCCTGAAGTGCTGGGATCCTATGGGGTGGGGTTGGTGGAAGTTGGAGCCGGAAATGCGGCTAAAGAATCATCAAAAGAGCAATTTAGGGAAGCCGTTACGCCGCATTTTGGGATTGATGAAAGTGGGAAGGGCGACTTTTTTGGGCCGTTGGTAATTGCCGGGGCGTATGTGGATTCAGAAATTGCCCGGCGTTGGGTGGCGGCGGGGATTCAGGACAGCAAATTGATTAAGAGTGATGTGCGGATTCGAAACTTGGCTCGGCTTATTTTAGGAACGCCGGAAACCTTTACAAGCGTTGTGGTTATAGGGCCAGAGCGGTACAACGATCTGTATAAGAAGTTTGGGAATTTGAACCGGCTTTTGGCGTGGGGACACGCGCGGGTGATAGAGAATTTGTTGGAGCAGAAGCCTGATTGTCCTCGGGCGTTAAGTGATCAGTTTGCGAATCCAAGTTTAATACGCAATGCACTGTTGGAGAAAGGGAAGGGTATTAAAATGGAGCAACGCACCAAGGCTGAGAGTGATCCGGCGGTGGCCGCTGCCTCAATTTTGGCCAGGGCGGCATTTATTGATTGGTTAGCAAAACAGGATAATAGCTATGGAGAGGCTCTTTTGCGGGGTGCTTCCGGCGCGGTTAAGGCACTCGGGATCAGGCTAGTTAGAGAGCATGGAAAGGAGGTGCTTTCGAGGGTGGCCAAACTCCACTTCAAGACTGCCTCGGAAATTATATCTGCAAATTCTTGCACTCAAATCTTGCCCGAATTGAGTGAATGAGATTAAGTCGCATCGCTTTATGGGGACATTAACTAAACGAGACCTTGTTGTTCAGATCAGTAGCGAAGTTGACTTGGTGCAAGCCAAGGTGCACGAAGTGGTGCAAAAAACGCTGGATCTTATTACCGACGCACTAGCCCGCGAAGAAAACGTGGAACTGCGTAACTTCGGCGTGCTCGAAGTGCGTTTGACCAAGCCACGTGTGGGCCGCAATCCTAACAAACCTGAAAAGTCTTTCGAGATTCCGGCGCGTTACACAGTCAAGTTCAAGCCAGGCAAGATCATGCGCGAGCGTGTATTGAGCATCGGCTCGAAAAAGGCTAAGGTAGCTAAGGTCGTTAAGGCCAAGAAGTAGCCTTCAACAAAAGACATTTAATACTTAACAATAACTGAAAAGCGGAGCCTTCATTTTGGGGGCTCCGCTTTTTCTTTAGGGGGGGAACTTCGGGGGGGAACTTCGGGGGGAACTTTTGTGGGGCAAGCTTCTCCGCCTGCCCGATTCTTGGGCTGGAGTTCTTCGATTCCTATGAGTTGACGATTCCCCGTTGTGTGCCTCAGAGTTTTAACCTGCTAGATTCTCTGCTTTCGCCTGCCGCTGCCCGTCTTGAGCCGTTTGGTGCGCGTGACCGGGCCTCGCAGTGGGTTCGCCATTCTTCTCGTATGGAAAAAAATTTCTTGAGCAGCTACCAACCCGACGTGTCTCTCCTAGACTCGGCGGCTTCGACGTGCGCTCAACTGCCTCTGTTTAAACATCGCGAGCTGCTTTCCGGGGATTACTGGAGACGTATTCCAGCCTTCAATGGGGTGAGCTCAGAGGAGTTTCATTCTCACGGTTTCCAGCAGCGGGCAACCGTCACTAGCGCCGCCCAGCTGCGTGTGACCCTTGGCGGGCTTGCGAGCGAGGCATTTTTTGAGGATCTATCCGCTGGTATTCGTAACGCGCCTATGGCGTTACGTATTTCTCCACATTTGTTAAGCCTCATCGATTGGGCGCATCCATCCACCGACCCGATCCGCACCCAATTTTTGCCGTTGCGTTCGTGCCAACAACCGGATCACCCCATGTTGCAGCTCGACTCCCTTGCCGAGCGCAAGGATTCGCCTGTGGCCGGCCTCACGCACCGTTACCCAGACAAGGCTCTGTTTCTGCCCGTGGACACCTGCCCGGTGTATTGCCGCTTTTGCACGCGCTCCTACGCCGTGGGAGCGGAGACGGAGTTGGTGGCGGAGAAATTAAAGCTGCACGCCAACCAAGCGCGATGGGAGGAGGCCTTCGCCTACATTGAGGCGCATCCTGGGCTGGAGGATATCGTCATTAGCGGTGGGGACTCGTATAATTTGCGCGCCGACCATTTGGAGGCCATCGGAGGGCGGCTTCTGGGGATTTCGCATGTGAGACGAATTCGCTTTGCAACAAAGGGGTTGTGTGTGATGCCTCAGAAAATACTCTCGGATTTGCGCTGGACCGATGCGTTGACGCGGGTGGTGGAATTGGCGCGTCGTTTGCATAAGACGGCGGTGGTGCATACACACTTTAACAGCCCCAACGAGATTGTCGAAGTCACCCAAAGGGCTATGAATTTGTTGGTGGAGCGGGGGATCACTGTGCGTTGTCAGACGGTGCTGCAACAGGGGGTGAACTCCGAGGCTGAGGTCATGCAGTTGCTTATTAAACGCTTGGGGTACATCAATATACAGCCATACTACGTGTACTTTCACGATATGGTGCCTGGGGTGGAGGATTTGCGCACTTCGCTGGCCGATGGGCTGCAGGTGGAAAAGCGGGTGCGAGGGACAACCGCTGGGTTCCATACCCCTGCGTTTGTGGTTGATACGATGGGCGGAGGAGGGAAACGGGACGCGCATTCTTTTGAATCTTACGATCAGGAAAATGGGATTGCGGTTTTCACGAGTCCTTCGGTGAAGCCTGGGGAGCGGTTTTTGTACTTTGATCCGTTGGGGAGTTTGGGGGAGGCGGCGCAAGCGCGTTGGCAGATTCCCTCGGAGCGAAAAGCAATGGTGGCCGACGCGTTGGAGCGGGGAGGGGAGCCGGTGCGCGGGCTGGATTGGCGCCTGTAGTCGACCCACGGCAGCGTTTCAGCGGGCTCGCATACAGTACCTGCTGGCAGGTTGAGGCGGTGTCCTTGGGCGATGGGTGGAATATTGTGCTCGCCAAAACAATTTCGCTCTCCGAAATGCCTCTGAACCCGCTAGAACCATTTAATCCCCCATGACAAATCCTTCAGTCCCCCAAACGGAACGTGCATCGACATGCTCCCTCTCCGCCGAGAGTCAGTCGCTCATAGGCGCAACCCTCATGCTTCAACCTTCACTTTAACAACTTTTTTATGCAGACATCCCTAACACGTAGCTGGTGGAGTTATCTGACTCCTTATCATTGGTTCGTCATTGTAGTCGCCTCTGCTGCATGGTTTTTTGACTGTCTTGATCAGCGACTTTTTTCCCTGGCGCGCATTCCAGCCCTCTCCAGTTTGATGCAGTTGCCACCAACAGACACTCAAGTGCAGGGTTTTGGTAAAGTAGTTACAGCCTGCTTTTTGATTGGGTGGGGGATTGGCGGGATGATTTTCGGCGCGTTAGGAGACCGCTATGGGAGAGCGAAGATGTTGACGCTCACCATTTTAATTTACTCGGCCTTCACTGGATTGAGTTATTTTAGTAAAACCGCGACAGACTTTACGGTGTTTCGTTTTCTCACCGGACTCGGCGTGG
The DNA here is from genome assembly GCA_943329925.2 of Opitutus sp. GAS368. Lineage (GTDB taxonomy): Bacteria > Verrucomicrobiota > Verrucomicrobiia > Chthoniobacterales > Chthoniobacteraceae > Chth-196. The sequence continues at coordinate 25,066 of CALQFT020000024.1, read as the reverse complement.
GGGGCGTTTTTGGCCTGGCTGTCGCATTAATCGCGGAGACGGTGCCTATGGAGGCCCGTGCGCAGTCTCTAGGCTTGTTGCAAATTCTTTCTACGGTTGGAAATGTGTTTGCTGGATTTGCTAAAATGGGAATCGACGCGCTTGAGGCTAATGGCACTGTCACGGCTGGGTCTGGTTGGCGCTGGATGTTTCTTATCGGGGCGCTGCCTGCCTTACTGATCATTTTCACCCGGAGTAAACTCAAGGAACCGGCTCCGTGGTTGAAATTGAAAGAGGAAGGGTTGCTGCCCAAGGGCAGTATTTTAGGGCCGTATGTAAAATTGCTGGCCAATACGCGCTGGCGTAAAAACCTTGTGGTGGGTTCTTTAATTGCGGGCACAGGCGTGGTGGGACTGTGGGCTATCGGGGAATACGCTGTGGATTTGCAGAAAGTGGTATTCAAAGCGCACTTCGAGAAGACCGTTGCCCCCGAGGCGGTAAAGGGGTGCGTGGAGGCGGCTATCACTCGGGCATATTTACTCCAAATGTTGGGGGCGGCGGTGGGAATGATGCTGTTCACCCGCATAGCGACCGCGGGGCGCAAGCTGGCGTTTGGTGTGGGGTTCACCTCCGCGATGGTGGTGACCTTTCTTGTGTACTGGAAAATGAACTCACCGATGGACGCCTACTGGATGATGCCTCTCATGGGGATGGCGCAACTCAGTGTATTTGCTGGGTTTGCGATTTACCTGCCGGAGTTGTTTCCGAGTAATCTGCGCTCCACAGGGACATCTTTTTGCTACAATTTTGGACGCTTTGCTGCCGCGGCAGGCAGCTTCTTTTCTGCAAAACTTACCGTTGATGTTTACGGTGGTTTTAAGGCTACGGATCCCTCGTTACCTCTGCGTTATGCTGCAATGACGATGTGCGGTATATTTATCGTGGCGCTGATCACACTGCCGTTTGCGCCTGAAACCAAGGGACATCCGTTGCCTGAATAGCTATCTAGGGGTGTTTTGGGGCGGAGTGGGCTAAGTTTACTTTGCAAAAGTTTGTTGAATTTCACTTGCCCAAAACGTCTTCCTCTCGCAGTGTTTCCGCCCCTCACCAATAAAAGCTCGGGTGGTGAAATGGCAGACACGTGCGTTTGAGGGGCGCATGCCGCAAGGCATGGGGGTTCAAGTCCCCCCCCGAGCACTTTCTTTTTTTACCCCAAAACAACCCTAATCCCACTCGGGAAAAGGGTTTAGGGGTAGGTGAGACCAGTCACGAGGTTCCCTCAATAACCCGATTTCCACTGGCTCGGATTTCTACAATCTTGTACATCTACCAAATTTATGGGCCGCAAAAGTAATAAGAATACCTTCCCATACCCACACGAGAAAAATGGGAGGTGTGGAAAATCTACAAGCTTCACGAGGGGCGATTCAAAACCCACTTCAAGTTCGGGGGAAAGTAGCACTGGTTGCAGAGTTCGAAAAATCTCTGATTCAAGAACGTACATCTGCTGGACTTAAAGCAGCAAGGGCAAGAGGTCGGGTTAGTGGCAGACCTAAAGTAATGGACAAGAAAAAGTTATCTATTGCTGGATTCCTTTAAAAAGACGGCAAGACCAATGTCTCGGAATCTGTAAGACTCCGGGAATCAGCAGGGCAACATTCTACAGGAATATTTAGGCTAATGCAGCATGATGCACCTGAAATTCTAAATCGGCTTTCTTTGTCCCTCTCTTCAGGGAGTAGGCTCCCTCTATGAACGCTGAATTCGCACCGCTTTTTGAGCACGGGGAGTTATCTCGACTTCTACACGGAGTTCACTACTGCCTCCTGTGACGCGGGACTTCCACTTCTCTGGGTTCTGAGATCAGTTGAACACCGAGTACACTACAATCCTATTTTCTTTCTTCTCGTAAATGATCTCGAAAGGAAATTTAGAGATCAATGCCCTACGACACTCAACAATGGAGACTGGAAAAATCTCTGGATGTTGCCGTATCAAAGTCAGCCCATCTTGGACAGAGCTTAAAAAGCGATCTCCAAGTCCATGCTCTTTGGCTTGGTGCCAATTGTATGCATTGAGTAAATCATCATCAGAATCGTCTAAGATGATTAAATCAAGCATCTTGCCCAATGATTCTTGCCTTTACCTGCTCCCAAGTGCGGGCTTTTGACGGGTCTTTTTCGAAAGCCTCTTTTCTGCGAATCAGCTCATCAATTTTCCACTGGGCTAATGGCTGCAATGGCTGCTGGGACTCCTCTTGCGCAATGCTATCCCACAGTTCCTCTACGAGTTGGAGTTTCTCCGCCCTGCTTAGCTGAAAGATGGGAGCAAGTTGAGCGTTCACGATAAGGAGACTACCACACAAGTCGCCGGCATTCAAGCAAGGGGATCGGAATGTGTGTTGTTTAGGCATTGGGATGCATACCATTGGAGTCGAAGAACGCTACTGTGCGGCGGAACCGAATCTGGTAACCAGATTTTCCATTGCTCTGAAGATTCGCAGAAATGGACTAAGGGCCTGTAAGTCGGGCTGTGGCAGACTGAAAGTTGGTTGGAAAAGCCCCTCCGTAGGTCACAAGAGGGCAAAAGAGTGGCACCAGCGGAAGTCAGTGACCACCCACCATCGGTTCGGTACAAGATCTTGCTGATGCTGTTTGCCGCCACCGCGCTGAACTACGCTGATCGCGCGATTCTTTCCGTTGCGGCGCCCACTCTGCAGGCGGATCTGGGCTTGGCTCCGGTTATGATGGGGTATGTTTTTTAGGCCTTCAGTTGGGCTTACGTTTTGGGGCAGTTGCCGGGAGGGGGGGGGCTCGACCTCCTCGGCTCAAAACAAGTGTATGCAGCGGGCATCCTTCTTTGGTCAGTTTTCACGGCGCTGCAGGGCGGGATTACGGCCTTTGGCGCAAATGTGTGAGAATTTGGAAACCCGCTGCTTGATCGGCTCCACGGAGTGTATAAAGAAAACGGAGATGAAAGCTTCCCCTCCGTTCTGTTTGGCGCTGAGCCTGTTTCTGGTGCAATTCCCCGTTTCGGGTTTTGGAGCTGACTGGCCCCAGTGGAGGGGGCCGAATCGTGCCGGCTCTGTGCTGGATTCCGGCAGCGCATTGCAGAATTTACCCAAGGAACCTAAAGTGCTTTGGGAGTTGGCTGTGGGCCCAGGTCAGTCCTCGCCGGTAATCGCCCAGAATCGCTTGATTTTCATGGACGGCGTGGAGACTCAGGAAACCGTGCATTGTGTGGATGCCACTAGCGGCAAGGAGTTTTGGCGGGTCAAGGTGGGGCCGATGGTGGAGTTTCAAAACGCCTATGGGGAGGGGCCTCGGTGTACGCCGCTCATCGACGAGGACAGAGTTTATGTGCAGTCCTGCGGCGGAGAATTTCGGTGTCTTTCCCTCAAGGACGGCACCGAGCTTTGGTCGGTGAGTTTCGGCGAAAAATACGGCGCAACCTGGCTTGGCAACAAGAGTAACAACCCGGAGGCCAAGGAGACTGCGTCCCGGCGTCATGGTAACAATGGGTCGGGGGCGGTGGACGGTGAGCGTATTTTTGTGCCAGTGGGCTCTACGACAAAAGGCACCTTGATTGCGTTTGAGAAAAAAACCGGCCGCGAACTTTGGGCCGTTGGCTCCGATAACACGGCTTACTCCAGTGTCGTGGTGGGGACCATTGCCGGGGTGCGCCAAGTGGTTCATCTCACGGCGGACGCCCTTATGGGAGTGGATGTTGCCACGGGAAAAATGCTTTGGCGTGAGCCGCTTAAAACGGGCGCCAAACGCCATGCCGCCACGCCGGTGTTGGACGGTGACACTGTCACGGTCACGTCCACGAGCATCGGACTGATTCGGTTCAAAATCATCACGGAGGGCGGCGTTTTCAAGGCTGAGCGTGCTTGGGAAAATCCCCGGATGAAGGTGGTGATTTCCAGCCCGGTGCAGGTGGCGGGGAACCTTTATTCTCCGGGGCCGGGAAATCGATGCGAGCTGGTTTGTGTGGATGCCGCCACTGGAGAAGAGCGCTGGAAGGAGGCTGGGCTAGGGGACTACGCGAGCATTACAGCGGTGAACGACGCGCTGCTGGTTTTGGATTCGACTGGCGAGCTGCGCTTAGTGCGCGCGACGCCAACTGGTTACGAGGAGCGTGGGCGGGCTCAATTTGTGGGCAAGACCTGGGCTTCGCCCGCTTATTCCAACGGCGTTCTTTTCGCCAAGGATGCCAGCAAGGTCATCGCTGTAAAGCTGACTGAATAAGCGTCATCCAGCCACAGTTTGGCGTCTGCGCCGCATCTGCTATCGTCTTGCAAGCGTGTCGGCGGCGAGGCGTACTGCGGCTTTTTCCTCAGCGCTCCAGTCATGGGCCTGCGCCTTGGCTATCCCCAACACTCCGAAGAGATTGCCGTGCACATCCAAGGCCGGCACCGCTAGAGAGCCCTCCATGCCGGTGGCCTTGGCCTGCGGACGGGCCTGACCGGACTCGTCGGTCTGGAGATTGCACAGCGAGACGGGTTCGAGCCGTTCCGCGGCAAGGCCTGCAATGCCTTTTCCAACAGGAACTTCTTGAATGAAAGCAAGCACGTTTGGCGGGATGTGACAGGAGGACTTCAAATGAAGCAGGCCGTCAGTTGCCGTGTGCCAAGTGCCTGCCTGGCAACCGAATTGCGTCAGTATTCCTTGCAGCGCCTCGGTCAAAGGGGCGGTTTGCAGAAGGTGGAGGAGGGATTCTGGAAGTGACGGGGAATTCATTGAAAGTGTGGGTGCTGGGATGGACGGTGCTGCGGGAGGGGAAGTTAAGCCAAGGGAATGTTTGGAACGGGAGGCAGAACGATGTGCGGAAGCCCATTGCGATAAGCTTCAGCCAGAACTACGTAGCGTTCCGCCCACGAGGCTAACCCGGCCTGCTCCGCTGCGGATAAAGTCCGCACGACTTTGCCGGGCGAACCCAAAAATAGAGAGCCTTCCGGAATGCGGGTGCCGGAGGTGACCAAGGCGTTAGCGCCGATGATCGATCGAGCGCCAACCTCCGCGCCGTCTAAAACCACCGCGTTCATGCCCACGAGCACCTCGTCGCCGATGGTGCAGGCGTGAAGCACCGCGCAATGGCCCACGGTGACCCGCTCGCCTACGCAGGTGCCGTAGGCGTCGGCTACATGGATGACTGCTCCATCCTGAATATTGGAGCGCGCGCCGATTGTGATGGAATGAAGGTCGGCTCGAAGCACCGTCTGAAACCATATGCTAACGTGTTCCCCAAGGGTTACGTCTCCCACAAGAACCGAACCTGGAGCGACATAGGTATCGAGACCGAGGGTCGGTGTTTTCGTGGAGAAGGTGCGGATGCGGTCGTGAAGGTGCATGCGGTTGTAGGAGCCAGTTGGCCGTGGTTTGAGGGGAACGACAATGGGAAAGTGCAGGATTAAATCTTTGTCTAGGTTTCTGGGTTGACGAATAAGCGCTAAAGTGGCATTTCCATGCGCGTCCGACAGTGCTTTTCGGATCAATCCGTAGAGTGTTTCGTTGGATACAACCCCTACCACCCCCCTCCATGAATAAAGCTGAATTAGTACATGCTGTGCAAAAGTCTCTCGGTCATGACACCTCAAAGGCTGTAGCTGAGCGTGCTGTGATCGCTGTCATTGACAGCATTAAGTTGGGCTTGAAAAAAGATCATTCAGTCCAGTTAGTGGGCTTTGGATCCTTTAAGGTTACCACCCGTAAGGCGAGAGTTGGAATCAATCCCAACACCCGTCAGAAGATGAAGATCAAAGCCAGTAAGGTCGTGAGATTCTCGGCTGGAAAAGACTTGAAGGCGAAAGTGAAGTAATTATCGCGTAAGCGCTTGCGTTTTTAAACCCCTGTTTCCGCGATGCGGGACAGGGGTTTTTGCATTTAAAGGGAGGAATGCAGTTTGGATAAATGAGTTAACTCTTATTTTAAGATTTATTGGGGGAATAATGCATTTTTTTAAGCACTCAGGGCGATTCATGCATAGTCCTGAATGTAAGCTTTCCCGTTCCCCCAATGGGCCCAACCAAACTCACTCAATTTTTAGGAGCCGCCTTGGTGTTCTCAAGCTTGGGCGCCGCTGTCTGGACTTGGAGTGTTCCAGGGCATAGATGGGTAGACTTGGATCGGGTTGGCCGAGAATGGGCCGAGCAGCAGATTGTGGGGTGGGGCAGCCAGTTTAAGGCACTCATCGAGAAGGGGAACCAGCGCAGGGAGGCGCAGCTGCAATGGGCGGATATTTTGGGGCGTCATTTGGAGCTGCAGGCCCTACTCGTTAAACTGGAAGCCATTATCCTGCGGGGGCCCGCTGTGGCAGAGCTCCCCACATTGGAGCTAATCAACAGCGCCCAAGATCTGCAACCAGCCTGGCAGGATGATTTTGAGACACTCAAGTGGACCCTGCAAGCCGAGCGGAAGGCGGCGTCCCTGCGCGCTGTGGGAGAGGAAGCGGATCGCGTATTACTCGCCGTCAAGCCGAGTTCGCAGGCTCAAAACCAAAAGCAGGTTCAGCAAAGGGCGATATTGGCGAAGCTGCAGTCCCGCTTGCGGGAGGATATTGAATCTAGGCATAAGGAAATTAATGAGTTGTGGGGTGTGGGTAATGAGGAAGCTGGTTTGGAACTCGAAATAGCCGAACTCGAGGATCCAGTTCGACGGGGAGGTGCTGCTTTGCGTTGGCTTTCCATTCTTGAGGGGGCTTCTGCGATTGCACTCCTGGGGCTGCTCCTAAGCGCAACCGCACGATCCCTGCGCGCGGAACGGGGCTTGGCGTCTGCCGATCGTCTGCAGGCAAGGATATTGGAACACAGCGCTGAGTGTGCCGTTTTGTTGGATGAAACCGGGCGGGTGGCCTTCATCAGTCAGCGTGGGTTGGCTGCGTTGGGAGGGGGATCTTTTAGGAAGTGGGCAACCGAGCGCTGGCAGCACTGGTGGTTGCCGGAGTGGCAGGCCCGGGTTGTGGCGGGCTTGGAGCGGGCCGCCGCGGGAGAGGTGGTGACGTTGGATTTGGCCATGGAGACCGAGCGGGGGGGCGTCCAGTGGTGGGAGGTGGTACTTGCAGGGCTCCCCGCTGATGCCGGCGAGCTTCGCTGGGAGGGGCGCCTGCTGGCGGTGATGCACAACACCTCACAACGGCGCCGCGCGCAGCAAGAGCTCAAGGAGAGTGAGGAGCGATTTTCGGCATTTGTAGAAAACGCTCCGGCAATGGTTTATATAAAGGACGAGCAGGGGCGTTACGTGCTGGTAAACCGGATTTACGAGGAGTTGCGAAACGATCCGGTTCCCGGGTTGGTGGGGCGACGAGATCAGGAGCTTGTGAGTCAGTCCAAAGCTGCCGAAGTGGAGGGCATGGAGGTGGACGTTCTCCACACCGGTATTGCACGGCGAGTGGTGGAGGAGTTTCAATTAAGCTCAGGGGAGAGTGTGTACTGGAGGGTGCTGCGGTTTCCGCTGCAATTATCTTCTGGAAAAGTACTTGTCGGTGCAATTGGAGTGGATGTAACTCGCACGGTGACCGCCGAGGCGCAGCTTCAGGAAGCGCGCGATAGTGCGATTCAATCGGCCCGGCTCAAGAGCGAGTTCCTCGCCAATATGAGTCACGAAATTCGCACCCCCATGAATGGGATCATCGGGATGGCAGGCCTCCTCTTGGGCACAGAACTTTCTGTGCGGCAAAGAGATTTCGCGCAAACAATTGCCACCAGCGCTGATGCCTTGCTCACTATTCTAAACGATGTGCTGGATTTTTCGAAAATCGAGGCAGGGATGCTCACTTTTGAGGACATCGCCTTCGATGTGGATTCGGTATTTCGCGGTGTGCTCGGTTTGTTCGCTGAACGCGCTGCGCACAAAGGCTTGGAGCTGGCTTTGGTGGTGGAACAGGCAGTTCCCCAACGGATTGTGGGTGATCCAGGGCGATTACGTCAGATTTTAATGAATCTATTGGGGAACGCTCTGAAATTTACCAACAAAGGCGAAGTTGTGTTGGAGTGCTGTGTCGAGAAAGCACCGGCTTTAAAGCCTGGCGGGGTTTTCCTTGGGTTTTATATCAAGGACACAGGGATCGGTATTTCGCAGGATGCGCAGAAGCGTCTTTTCAAGGCGTTTACGCAGGCGGATGGCTCGACGACTCGGCGTTACGGGGGCACGGGGCTGGGACTGGCGATTAGCCAGCAGTTGGCACAACGCATGGGCGGGGAGATGGGAGTAAAAAGCACACCAGGACAGGGCTCCACGTTCTGGTTTACGGCGCAATTTGGACAGGCAACTGCTGAAATTCAAACAACTGAGCAGCAATTGCTTGTGGATTCTTCAGTGATGCTTGCGTTTCCTTATGCTGCCACGCGGCGAGGCGCGTCTGTTGTCCTAAAGTCCGCTGGCGCGCTGGTGGATGAGGTGGCAGATATCGCGGAGTTGCTGGAGGCTTGCCGGCGGCGGGAAATATCGGGTGGTGGCCAGTTGTATGTGTTGATGGACGAGAAGTGGTGCTCCGAGGTTGCCGGAATTGCGGCGATGGTGCGGCTCAAAGGGTTGGGGGCTCAGATTGGGGTGTTGGCGCCGTTTAATCGGGATGCCCTTTTGGATTCTGAGGTGCGTTGCGGCTGTACGCGGCTTTTTACCATGCCCTTGCGTGCGTCTGCACTGGTGGATTGGATGGCAGGAAGCCCCAGCGGAAGCGCGATGCTGGAGGTGGGTTCTGCAGTGGGGCAACGGGCTCTCGATCCTGTGCAACTCGGGCTGCGATTGCTGGTTGCGGAGGATAATAGCGTGAATCAATCCGTTATACGGCATCAACTTGCGAAGGCAGGACACGCCATTTCATTTCTCGCAAAAAACGGAAGCCAAGTGCTCGCTGCGCTGGAACAGTTGGAGGTCGATGCCGTCCTGATGGATTGTCAAATGCCGGAACTCGATGGTTATGAAACAACTAGAGAGATTCGGCGCAGGGAGGGCGTGGGGCGTCGGTTGTGGATTGTGGCGATGACGGCAAACACGATGGAAGGGGATCGTGAGAAGTGTTTATCCGCAGGGATGGATGACTACGTCAGCAAGCCATTGAAGGAAAAGGAATTGATGGATGTATTAGCCCGTGTGCCAGCAAGAAGTAATTCTCGCTTCGAGGGGGCGTCGACGGTGGATCCTGCGGCGCTGGCCAGGTTGCGAGAGCTTGGGGGTGAGGATGGAGCGGCGTTGCTTGTTGTTTTGGTGGAACAGTTTATTCAGTCCGGAATGGAGCTTGTTTCCGGGCTGCGCGATGCGCTCGCCGCTGGAAATTTAACAGCAACCGCGCAGGCGGCCCACACACTTGGGGGCTGCGCTGCGAACTTTGGCGCTCAATCCCTAGTGGGCGCGTGTGCTCGCACCGAGCAGGCGGCAAACACTCAGAATCTCGCCTCTGCCCAGGACTTCGCCGAGGTCATTTTCCGGGAATACGGTTTGGTTAGGATCGCTTTGTTGGAGGCCTGTTTACGTACGTAACTAATTAAAAATGAAAATACTAATTGCTGAGGATGACTTCGTGTCGGTGAAGGTGCTGCAGCTGAGCCTCGAGCATGAAGGGCACACGGTGGTTGTAGCCGGTAACGGTGAAGAAGCGTGGCAATGTTATGACGCTGATCCGGTGCGCGTCATCGTCAGCGACTGGATGATGCCCGGCATGGACGGCCTTGAGCTTTGCCGCCGGGTCCGGAACCGCACAAAGACTGACTACACGTATTTCATCCTTCTGACGGCCATTAACACCGGGCGCGACAACCTCCGGCAGGCGATGGACTCCGGGGTGGACGATTTTCTTTCAAAACCGCTGGATAGGGAGGTGATATCCATGCGGTTGCGCGTTGCTGAGCGGATTTTGGATTATGCGCGTCAGATCCGTATTCTGAAGGATTTGCTGCCTATCTGCATGTATTGTAAGCGGATCCGTGATGACGGCGACTACTGGCAGCAAGTCGAGAATTACTTGCACACGCATACTGGAAGTAATTTCAGCCACGGGATTTGTCCGGAGTGCCTAAGCCGTGAGTTCGGCGCTTTGCAGCCCTCTCGCACCAAGCTTCATGTGGGGTATTTGCCTAAGGAATCCATTGCGGAGCAATCTGAGGGTTGATTGGCGGGATGAATCGCACTAAGAGAAAGGATGATTCATCCCACAGCTATCGTTGCGCCTGGCGCCCAGATTGGGAAAGGCGTGCGCATTGGACCGTACTCAATAGTGGAGGAAGGTGCTGTTCTTGGAGAAGGTTGCGTCGTGGATGCTCACGCTTTGGTGGGGCGCCATGTTCGTATGGGAGCTCGGAATTTTGTGGGGGCTGGTGCCGTTTTGGGGGCGGATCCGCAGGATTTGCGGTTTGATTCAGGGGTGGAAAGCTTTGTGCATATTGGAAGTGGCAACCGCTTTCGAGAGCACACCACGGTGCATCGGGCCACGCAGCCGGGTGGAGCGACGGTGGTTGGGAACGACAATTTCATGATGGTTGGGGTGCACTTGGGCCATGATGTCCGAGTGGGGGACCATACGTTGCTGGCCAACGGGACGATGTTAGGCGGCCATGTCGTGGTGGGGGACGGTGTGTTTTTGGGAGGCGGTACGTTGGTGCACCAATTTATTAAGGTGGGACGGCTTTCCATTACCCAGGGCAACACAAGTTTGAGCAAAAACCTGCCGCCGTTTATGATGGCTTCCGGCCTCAATGCGGTGGTTGGCCTAAACGTGGTGGGACTCAAACGCACCGGGTTTTCCGGGGAACAGCGTTCTGAAATTAAGGAGGCCTTTAGCTGGGTCTACCGGCGCGGCTACAACCTCGCCCAGGCCCTTGATCTTGCCCGGGCCAGAAAATGGGGCGTGGAGGCGTCTGATTTTTGGCAGTTCATCGAATCGGCGGGCAAACGCGGGATTTGTGGCTGGCGCGGTCGTAAGGCTAGTCATGCGGATCACATTGAGCGGGCGGCTGAATAACATTCCATCCAAGAGAGGCTGCGCAGTTCTCTAATACGGCCTTTCAGCTTTTGCTCGGGTTGGGCTAGTGTGGCGGGATGCGAAAATCTAAAGCCACCCCGGCGCCCGCCGGTTTAAGCCTTCTTGGAAAGTCCGGCGCGGATTTTCCGGCAGTCGTCTCGCCTGGAATTCTCGAGACTTTTGAAAATCGCTACCCTCAGCGCGATTATGTGATTCGGTTTGAATCCGACGATTTCACCTCGCTGTGTCCGGTGACGGGTCAGCCTGATTTTGCGGCGCTTTACATTGAGTACGTTGCCGACAAGCGCTGCATCGAGACCAAGTCGTTGAAGTTTTATTTGTCCAGTTATCGCAACTGCGCGGCGTTTAATGAGGAAGTGGCCAACCGCATTTTGGAGGATCTGGTTCAGGCGTGCAAACCGCGGCGAATGAAAGTGCTGGGGGAATTTGCTGCGCGTGGAGGCATTAGCGTCAGCGTGGAGGCCGAACACCTCGCTTGCAAGGGAGCGGGCCGAAAATGAGTGCGCGCCGACGGGTCGTGGTGTTGCTTAGCGGCGGGATGGATTCGGTGACGGCGTTGTACCAGGCGGCCGGTGACTCGGAAATTGTTGCAGCGCTTTCGTTTGAGTACGGGGCAAGGCATCATTCCAAGGAGTTGCCGTGTGCGGCTTGGCATGCCAAGCGACTGGGCGTGCGCCACGAGGTGCTGCCTTTGGGCTTTGTCGCCAATCACTTCACCTCCGCTTTGTTGGAAGGCGGAGAGCCCATTCCCTTGGGGCATTACGAGGAGGCGTCTATGCGCCAGACCGTCGTTCCCTTTCGGAATGGGATCATGTTAGCGGTGGCGGCTGGCTTTGCGGAAAGCGCCGGCGCATCTGCCCTAGTCATAGCGGCACATGCGGGGGATCACGCGGTTTATCCGGATTGCAGGGAGGAGTTTATGGCTGCGATGGAGGCGGCAATCCGGTTTGGGACCTACGCGGAACTGGCCCTGCTGCGGCCCTTCATCCAGCTGGACAAGGCGGCGATTCTCGCCAAGGGCATCGCGCTTGGCGTGGATTACGCGCGGACATGGTCCTGTTACATTGGCGGGGAGTTGCACTGCGGGGAATGTGGTACCTGCGTGGAACGCCGGGAGGCTTTTGTGCTGGCCGGGGTTGCGGATCCCACCCCTTACGCGAGCTTGAAGCCGCTTCCGGCAAAACCGATCTTGTAATTTCTCATGCGCATTTCCGAAATCTTCTACTCCATCCAAGGCGAAGGAGAACTCACTGGTGTGCCTTCGGTCTTCGTGCGGACTTCTGGGTGCAACTTGCGCTGCGTGTGGTGCGATACGCCCTACGCTTCCTGGTCTCCGGAGGGGCGTAATTGGGAGGTGGACGAAGTCCTCGAGCACGTGCTTTCCTTTTCCCCTGCACGGCACGCGGTTCTCACCGGTGGTGAACCGCTTTTGGCGCAGGACCTTCCTGAACTCTCTCGTCGTCTACGTCAACTGGGCTGGCATGTGACCATCGAGACTGCGGGAACCATCGCTCCGGGAGCGCTGGAGTACGATCTGGCGTCGGTCAGCCCCAAGCTCTCCGGTTCGAATCCCACTCCGGAGCGCGCTGGCTCGGGTTGGAGCGCGCGCCACGCAGCGACGCGTTTGCAGCCTGAGGTGCTGCGGGAATGGCTGCGTGCGGGCCGGTATCAGTTGAAATTTGTGGTGGGGGGGCGGGGTGAGTTTGGGGAAGTGGAAGCTCTTTTAGGGGAGCTGGCGATGGACGTGCCGCGCCACAAAGTGCTGCTGATGCCCGAGGGTGTTGAATCCGCCGGGGTGCGGGCCGGCAGTTTGGAGTTAGCCGAGTGGTGCAAGCAAAGCGGTTACCGTTTTTGCGACCGCTTGCACGTGCATCTCTACGGCCATACGCGGGGGACCTAACTGCTTTCGCGTGGGGTTCTTTAATTTAAAAGACCGCCCCTTTACGCGAGAGCTTCGCCCCTTTACGCGAGAGCTCGACGCCTTAAGCCCAAAGATTTTTAGGGTAATGACCCTCTGCCGTGAGCTTGGAGAGACTGGCCTGCACAATGGGTTTGTCTTCACGATACGTGACGCCAAACCAAGTCGAGTCCGTGGGCAGTACCTTGCAGGTGGCCAGTTTGCGCCGGATGAGTTGGCCAACGGAGAGGGGAATGTAGCATTCACTCTTGAGCTCCTTGCCGTGTTCCACCAGAAACTCTTCAAACAGGATGCCGAGTTGGTGGAAAAGATAAGGTGAAAAACCCCACATATTCATCGAAACGGGCTCTTCGCCTGTAAGCTCGTGGGTGACGCCGGCTTCGTCGGTGTGGCGTGCGCCAGTGGGGGTGCGCTCGATGCGCATCAACTCGTAGATCTCTGTGAGAAAACCCTCGGCATCGGTTTTGCAAACTCCGCGCGCGACAGAACCAAAGTCCGAGAGCGTGTTTTTGAGCGTAAACCCAACCATGGAATACGCGTGGGAATCCAGCGGGAGGGTTTGAAGGTGCTGCGCCAGTACGGCGAAGGATGCCTGCCCGTAGAAGTCGTCCGCGTTGATTACGGCGAAAGGCTCATGCACCACTTCGCGCGCGCTGAGGATCGCGTGAGTGGTTCCCCATGGCTTGTCGCGTCCTTCTGGCACAAAGAAGCCGTGCGGCAAGCGGTGTAGCGTCTGGAAGGCGTATTCCACTGGGATGCGGTCCTGGAATTTCGCCGCCACCCCGTCGCGGAATGCGGCTTCAAAATCGGGGCGAATGATGAACACCACTTTTCCAAAGCCTGCACGCAGCGCGTCGAATACGGAGTAGTCCAAGATGGTTTCTCCGCCGGGCCCCATCGGGTCGATTTGTTTGAGGCCGCCATAGCGGCTGCCCATGCCGGCAGCCATGACCAAAAGAGTCGGTTTTGTCATAAGAGATTCAGAGAGATTAGTAGAATTAAAGAAAGGGAGGGAAGCTTTGCTCGCCTGCGCCAACGGAGAAAACCGCCAAAACGCTCAAACCTAGCGCTTCACGTCACCGGGCCTGTCGGGAAGCAGCGCGCACGCACCTTTGCAACCAAAAGCGCGACTGATGAACTGCCGGTTACGGCTGATGAGGGCGTAAAAGCGTTCAGCTATGAAAATGATCCCCGGAAACCACAGCGCCAAACCCAGGGGAATGAGCAGCGGCAAGCGCATCGCAATGAAGCGAATGGCCCGTGCGCCCCGGTGGATTTGATGCTCGGCGGTCACACAATGAATGGCCTCATTGAGTTGGTGGGCCGTGAGCTGTGGCGCAAGGGTCGCGACGCGGACGTCGGAGGCCGCAACCAGTTCAAAATGGTTCTGCCAATCCAACCACCGCAATACCTTCATCTGAAAAGTGCAAAACGAGCACTCGCTGTCGTAGAGCACAAAATGGGACGCCATGCGCTCACTGTAATGCAATACTGCGAAATTTTCCAGTCTCGGTACGCAGGAAAAATGAGCCTTCCACTGCGCCACAAGCAACCTGGTAGGCAGTGAGGCTGCGAATGGGGTAAAAAACACAGAGCATCCCTCGGGATGCCAGCCACTCAGGCTGCTGGGCCATTGTTATTTCGCGCTGACACACACCCTGTTTCCCACAAATAATTGCCTGCTGTGCCTGAGATGCGACGCCGCTGCCATCCCCCTGGGATGCGGGCCGTTTCGAGCTGACAAACCGGTGGTGTCGTCGCGTCGCTCCTCAACCACCGGCAATTGGCTTTCATGCCTCCGGCATGACAAATCGCAGCATCCCCACGACGACTTTGGGTGACTCGTCGAAGCAATTAATCGGCAAAACACCAATCGCACTCGTTCAACGCGGCGTCGCCAGAACCGTCAAATTAGACCTCACTGCCTACTCGGGCGCCCTGCGTCTTGACTCTCCGCCCCAGCGTGAGGAAGTTCGTGGGCTATGTCTGATGCGCCCGTCTCTGCTCCCAAGGATTTTATCCGCGAATTAATCGCCGCCGATGTCGCTGCCCAGCGCAATGGCGGGTGGGTTATCACACGGTTTCCCCCTGAGCCCAACGGCTACCTTCATCTGGGGCATGCAAAGAGCATCTGCCTTAACTTCGGTCTCGCCTTGGAAAACGCCCCGCACGCCCGCTGCCATTTGCGTTTCGACGACACGAATCCCACCAAGGAAGAAACCGAGTACGTAGAAAGCATCAAGGCGGACGTCCATTGGCTTGGATTCTCCTGGGGAAACCACCTGTACTTCGCCAGTGACTATTTTGAAAAGCTCTATGGCTTTGCCGTGCAGCTTATTGCAAATGGCTTTGCCTACGTCGACGATCAGACCCTAGAGGAAGTTCGCGCCAACCGGGGCACCCTCACCGCTCCAGGCGTCTCCAGCCCCTTCCGGGATCGTTCACCCGCGGAAAATCTGGATCTCTTCGCCAGAATGCGCGCCGGGGAGTTTGCCGAAGGCGCAAAAATCCTCCGCGCAAAAATCGACATGGCCTCGCCCAATATGAATTTGCGCGACCCGGTCATTTACCGGATTTTGAAGGCGCACCATCATCGCACCGGCGACGCGTGGTGTATTTATCCGATGTATGATTATGCGCATCCACTAAGCGATGCACTGGAAGAGATTACGCACAGCTTGTGCACGTTGGAGTTCGAGCATCACCGCCCGCTTTACGATTGGCTCATCGACCATGTCGTGGGGCTGCCCGCCAAGCCCTACCAGAGGGAGTTTGCACGGTTGAATTTGACCTACACCGTCTTGAGCAAGCGTAAGCTGCTTCAGCTTGTCAAAGAAGGCCTTGTGGCAGGATGGGATGATCCACGCATGCCCACCATCAGCGGGATCCGCAGGCGCGGCTATACTCCGGCAGCGGTGCGGGCGTTTTGCGAGACCGTGGGGCTTACAAAGTTTCCTTCGGTTAGCGAACTCGCCTTGTTGGAGCATTGTGTGCGCGAGGATCTGAACAAAAATGCGCTGCGAGTGTACGGAGTGCTTCGGCCGCTGAAGGTTGTGTTGACCAATTATCCGGAAAACCAGGTTGAGGAGGTGGAGTTGGTGAACAATCCGGAGGATCCTTCAGCGGGTACGCGCAAGGTTCCATTGAGCCGGGAGTTGTACATTGATGCCGAGGATTTTATGGAGAATCCTGTGGCTGATTTTTTCAGGTTGGTGCCCGGCGGCGAGGTGCGCTTGAAGTACGCGTTTTGCATTATCTGCCAAGAGGTGGTCCGGGACGCCTCTGGGGGGATCGTGGAATTGCGGTGTACGTACGACGACGCGACGCGGCGCGGCGCCAAACCGGTGGGGCGCCCTAAAGTGAAAGGGACCATCCACTGGGTCAGCGCGGCGCAAGCATTGGATGTAGAGGTGCGTATGTATGACAAGCTGTTCAGCGTAGCGCAGCCCGAGGAGGCGGCCGGGGAGCATGGAAACTTTACGGACTACCTCAATCCCAATGCGTTGGAGGTTCTTACTGCTAAACTGGAGCCTTCGGTAGCCACGGCTGGGCCCGGAGTTCATTACCAGTTTGAGCGGGTTGGTTATTTCTTTACCGACCCCAAAGACAGCAAACTTGGAAAGCCGATTTTCAATCGCACGGTTGCCTTAAAGGATAGTTTTCCAAAAGTGAAGTGATGTCTCTCTCGGTGGGGAGTCTCGAGAAATTTGGGTGTTTATGAATCAAATGAGCGAATTGTCAGAATATCCCGTCCTACTTTACTACAAATACATTCCCATCGCCCTCCCTGAGCGCTTTGCCGCGGAGCAACGGCGTTTGTGTGCGACGCTGGAGTTGAAGGGGCGGATTTTGATCGCGGAGGAGGGGATTAACGGCACGCTGGCCGGAAAGCGGGAGTCTGTTGTGCGGTATATGGAAGCGATGCAGGAAGATGCGCGTTTTACAGACATGGAGTTTAAGATCAGCGAGGGCGGCTTGGACACCTTTCCGAAGTTGTCGATCAAGGTGCGCCCTGAAATTGTAACTCTGGGTGCGGACATCCCCTTGACGGCAGACTTGGACAATCATTTGAGCCCGGAAGAATGGAAGGCGAAGATCGAGAGCGATCCGGACGTCGTTCTGGTTGATGTGCGCAATCGCTACGAGTCGCAGGCCGGGATGTTTGAGGGGGCGTTGGCTTGTGAAATTGAAAACTTCCGGGAATTGCCTGGATACCTCCAGCACTTGGAGGCGTTGAAGGATAAGACGGTCCTGATGTATTGCACCGGCGGGATTCGCTGTGAAAAAGCCTCCGCTTTATTTCGAAGCCAAGGCTTTGAAAAGGTCTTTCAGTTGCACGGCGGTATTGTGAACTATCATAAACACTTCGGCAACGAACATTGGCTTGGAGAATGTTTTGTATTCGATAATCGCATGACGGTTCGGGTGGATCATGCTTTGACCCCGATTGGCAAGTGCGCCCACTCCGGCCGGAGCACCAGCCGCTTTGTGAACTGCCTGCACGACCTCTGTCACCGGTTGTTTCTCTTGGCTCCGGAAACCCAGCAAGAAGACCCTCAAACGGCTTTGTGTCCGGAATGTAGGCAGGCGGGAATCACCCCAGAGACAGCGGATTACAAAGGTAGTCCAGCCCGCGCTTTGCGCTGATGGGGTGATGGGGTGATGGGGTGATGGGGTGATGGGGTGATGGGGTGATGGGGTGATGGGGTGATGGGGTGATTTTTGTGCATTTTCATTGCTTGCTCGCTTGTGTGGCCTCTTGATAGGTAGCCCAATATTTTCAAAGCCATGCCCCAGTCGCTCCCTAAAAATGCAAGAAAATCTACACAGACGGCTCTGCTGAAAGAGCCTGCGTGTGCTTCTCCTGCTTTGAATCCAGAAGAAAATGGCGTCGACTCTAAAGCGCGATCTGGAAGCTCCCCCGCGGGAAAGTCAACGCGGAGCAAGTCTGGTAAGAAGTTTTCTAAAGCGGCTCCCAAGGTAGAAATAAAGTTTCAAAGCATCGTCGAAGGTGCAGCAGCCGCCATAGCCATTACATTGACCGATGGTCGCTTTGTTGATGTTAATGGGGCTTGGCTTGATCTCTTTGGACACTCCAAAGAGGAACTCTTGGGGATGGTCTTTGCCGATTTATTACATCCGGACAAACTTCAGGAAATCGAGAGGTGCGCCTTAACGGGCATGGACTTAGGCGAACCTAGGGCCCGGCGCTCCGAGAATCGGTATTTGCATAAATCCGGTGAGGCTATCTGGTGTGATCTCAGTGTATCTGTACAGCGGGATGATTCTGGGGAGGTGGTGTATCTCATATTCTACATGCATGATATTACGGTGAGGCGCCTCGCCGAAGAAGCGGTCAAGCAATTGGTGGAGCGCAAAGATGAGTTTTTGGCCATGCTGGGACATGAGTTGCGCAATCCTCTGAATGCGATCCGTCACGCAGTGCAAGTCGCGGCGGAGGCCACCACTGATCCCTACATGATGGAGTGGACCTGCGGGGTGGTGAATCGGCAGAGCCTACAGCTTTCCAGAATGGTAGACGATCTGCTTGATGTTTCACGCATTAACATGCGTCACACCGAGTTGCAAGTGGATGCATTAGACCTGCGCTTGGTACTTGCCCGTGCGCAGACCGTGGTGCGGCACCTTCTCAACGAGCGAGGCCTGATTTTTGTCGCGAATGATTTTCCGCCCTTGATTGTATCCGGGGACGAGGCTCGTTTGGAGCAGGTGTTTGTAAATCTGCTGCATAACGCCATTAAGTTTACTCCTGAGGGCGGCTGCATTCGCATCATGGGCAGCCGTGAAGGCGCGGAGATTGTTGTTTCCGTCACGGATTCGGGCATAGGGATTGCGCCGGAGATGGTGTCGCAGATTTTTGAGTTATTTCGGCAGGTGGATGTTTCTTTGGATAGGTCCCAAGGGGGTCTGGGAATTGGGCTTACGGTGGTCAAGTCGCTGGTGGAAATGCACGGGGGAAGCGTGGATGCCTCCAGTGCTGGACTGCTGAAGGGCACAAAAATCACAGTCCGGCTGCCTCATTTGAATTCAAAAGAGAAGGCACGCCAAAAGCACAAAAGGCCTTCTCAAGTCTTGCGCCACGCCTTGCTGCGCACGGTGAGGGTGCTGCTGGTGGAGGACAATCCCGACACGGCGGAGGGCTTGCGCCGGTTGCTGGTGCGCCGCAACTGTGAGGTTGAGGTGGCCAAGGATGGGCATTCCGGGGTGCGACGGGCGCACGAATTTTGTCCCGAAGTGTTTTTGCTGGATCTCGGTTTACCGGGGCTTGACGGGTATCAAATGGTGAAGCTGCTGCGGGCGGATCCCAAGTTTGCTAATTCGCTCTTCATTGCGGTGTCGGGGTATGCTCAGGAGTCAGACCGCCAGCGCGCTTTGGAGGCGGGTTTTGAGTACCATTGCGCCAAGCCATTGGATTTCCCATTTTTAATATCCGTCATCCGCTCCCGTTGCGTAGGGACCTGAGTGACTTCCGACATTTCTCGCAGCGTCTTGTCTACCGGTTGGGGCGCCAGATCAAGGTGTGGCTGCGCAATTCCATTTCCGTCCAGTGCAGCTTGTATTCGAGGACTGACCCCATGTCGTAGCGGGCGATGCCTTCCTCGCAGAGCCACTGGATCTGCTCCCATTGTAGCAGGTTACCCACCGAGTGCGCCGCCCAGTCCAGTACGTAGCTAAACTGCTGGCCGCGGTAGTGGATGCCGTTGACCCCGCCCATGACGAAGCCGATATCGCGTCCGTTCTGCTGGGCAAACATCGCACGAGCGGCTCCATTGCGGCACATGCGTCTGTAGACCAGTCCGTAGAAGGTGCTGTAGGGCTCTTCCCCCATTCCGCAATTCTCCAGTCCTTTCCAACTTTGCGCCTCGATAGCCAACATCCGGTTGTAAGCCTGTTGGGCTTCTTCGTCCGTACGGGGGAGGCAGCGTTCAAATGTAATACCCAGCGCCTTGCTGCGTTGATCGGCTTGCCTCAGGTTTTTACGGAACTTCGCCGAGCGGCGTGAGAGAAAGCCCTCGGCGCCGCCAGCAAGCGCTGCAGAGCGAAAGATGATGGGCTCCAAGCTGCCCACTTCATGTTCCGGACCAATGCGCCGAAGGAGTGTTTTTAAAAGCTCCCCGTCAACTTGCAGACCGCTAATGGCAATAAAGGGCTTTTGAGCGCGCTGCTGAGGCTCTTGGAGCAATGCTTCGAGCAGCTCCACGCAATCCGGGCCCATCAGGGGAGCGGAGAAAAACCAGTGCGCCTCGACTGGCTCCAGCAGAGCGCCGACCACCGGGTGTTCCCAGCTTGAAAACGCGAGCACGCTGGTTTCATTACTGCGAAGCAAAAGCTGCTTTTGCGGTGTAAACGCTTCGTGGAAAGAAAAAAGCCACTCTGAGCGGCTGCAGATGGGATCGGCGAGGGCGCTTTTGGCCGCCAACTGGTTCAAGAGGGAGTCGGGTTGCTCGAAGGAGGCAGTCCGAGTGTGCATGAGGAAAGAGGGGGGCGGTGTCCCGGTCACAGATACGCGCGGTGGATGAACGGAAGAAATGCTGCCGCCTAGTGCGCTTCGCCCTCCGTGAAGGCGCGGCTTTCAAATCGCGTAAATTCTTTGCGGAAAGTAAGATGAACGTCTCCAACCGGTCCATTACGCTGTTTGGCAATGATCAACGTCGCCTTGCCTTCTGCGTCCTTTTTGTCGTCCCCCTCGGCGTAATACTCCTCGCGCACGAGCAACCCCACCAAGTCCGCATCCTGCTCGATGCTGCCGGATTCGCGTAAGTCGCTCAACCGAGGGCGCCCCTTGCTCTCACCAGTGCGGCTTTCCGGGTTACGATTCAACTGGGCGAGAACCACCACCGGAATGTTGAGCTCTTTTGCTAATGCCTTTAGCCCGTTGGAGATTTCGGCAATTTCCAACTGCCGGTTGTCCTGGGCGCGCCGGCTGGTGGAGCGCAGCAACTGCAGGTAATCAATGAAAATGGCCGCGATATCGTGCTGGCTCTTCATGCGTCGCGCCTTAGCCCGCAACTCCAAAATGCTGATGCCCGGCGTGTCATCGATGAAGATCTTGGATTGAGTCACCAAGGCGCCCGCGCTGGTCAGGGAGTGAAAGTCGCGGTCGTTCAGGAACCCGTTGCGCAATCGCGACATATCGATGCGCGCCACGGAGCACAAAAGTCGCTGCACGAGCTGTTGGGAACTCATTTCCAGCGAAAACACCGCCACGGCCTTGTTCTCGTGAAGCGCGATGTGTTCGGCCACATTCATCGCAAACGCCGTCTTTCCCATGGAGGGGCGCGCGGCGATGACGATCATTTCCGCCCCGTGCAACCCGTCGGTCATCTGGTCAAACTGGGTAAACCCCGTGGAGAGTCCGGAGATGGCGCCCTTGCGTTCGAAGAGCGACTGGACTGCGGTAATCGCCTCCATAACAACGCTTTTTAGGTCAAAGCCTTTGTCCTGAAACTGCCCGTTGGCAATGTCGTACACCTTCGCCTCCACCTCATCCAACAAAGTCTGCACCGAGCCCTGCTCGTCGTAACTCCGCGACGCGTATTCCGTGCACACCCGGATAATGCGCCGCAGCGTGTGCTTCTCGATGACTGTATCGAGGTAGTAGGTGATGTTCGCCGCGGTGGGCAGATAGGTGAAGAGGTGGGTGATAAAGGACGGGCCACCAATCTGATCCAGACATTGCTTATCCCTTAGCAACTGGGTCACGGTGATGAAATCCACCGGCTGGTTGGCGGTCCACATCCCTTCGAGTACTTCAAAAAGCACGGCATGCGCCGGGAGGTGAAAGTGGTCGGGGGTGACCTTTTTTTCAGCGCAAATCCCACCGACTTCCCTTGGTGCCAGCAGGTAACTGGAGAGCACCCCGAGCTCGGCTTCCGGGGATTGGGGCAGCATCCGGTGCGCGTCGGGTTGGTGCAACCCCTTGGAAAAGAGGTCTGCTTTGGATTCTGAACGATCGCCTTTTCGGCGGCTGGGAGCGTCGGCGGCCATGATGCAAAAGGGGTAATCAGGGCAAAAAGAAGGAGGCGGTATGAGCCGCCTCCTTCAGTCAGAACTTCTTCTTCAAGTGTTTGTTGACGCTGCAGGTTTCCCTGGGCGGCTGCCATGCAAGTCTAACGGAATTGGCTTTCCAGAGGCTCTTGGTCCTGGAAACGCCCTCCGTTATTGTTGGTGGCGTGCCTTGGTCTTCGCCTTGAACCCGCCCGCCGGTTTTTCTTCGGCTGGCTGTTCAGATTCCGCGTGTGCGGCTTCGTGCTCTCCGGTGCCCTTGGCTTTCACTGTGATGTGCAGTGTCGTGGTAACGTCGTGGTGCAACTTGATGGAAATTTCGTGCGAGCCGCTTTCTTTTAAAGGGCGATCCAAGTGAATCTTGTGACGGTCCACTTCGCCTTTGCCGCCCAGTTCCACTTTGAGCCGGTCTGCGATGTCTGCTGCGGTGATGGAACCGAACGCCTTGCCGGTTTCTCCGGTTTCCAATTCAAAGTTGAGCTTCAGCTTGTTGATACGGCGGGAGAGCTCTTCAGCCTCGTTCAGCTCGGTGGCTTCCCGTTCTGCGCGCTTTGTCTTCAACAGGTTAAGCTTGCGCATCGTCACTGGAGTTACTTCCAGCGCCTTGCCGCGTGGGATAAGGAAGTTGCGGGCAAATCCTGCCCGGACTTTGACGACATCCGCCTCGAAACCGAGGGATTCAATTTTTTCAGTGAGAATAACTTCCGTGGTGGCCATAATCTTCGAGGTGATACTGAGGTGAAAGAAACGTAAGAGGTTTGAAAAGCGGGCACGCACCCCGTCGGACAGTGGCCGGATTCTGTTTTTGCAGCTCGGCCGCTAGGGACGATTGCGGGTCGGGTAGCAAACTCCAGTCAATGGGAGTTGTCAAGTGTGCCGGGTGCGAAAAATACCTTCGTTTTCGGGCTGGCTTTGAGCTTCAACGGATGTGTTGAACTCGGATCCTGAAATTCCAGAACCAGACGGCGAGGACGTTTCCGGCGCGTACAGCGGCGCGTTGGACTTTGAGCTGGAGCGTTTCAGCGTGTTGAAAGCGGCTCGGGAGCGCGCTCTTGTGCTCTCCGCCGCCGCAATTACGCATTCCATAGGCCGTGATGGCAGGGAATGGGTATTGCGCGCCGCAGGGCTGGATGCGCCTCGGGCTCTGGCGGAACTCGCGGCTTACGAATTGGAGTTGCGTCAACTCGAAGGGCTCGAAGGTTCGCAGACGGGCGAGTTTGTGGAGGGGGTTGGGGCCCTTGAGGTGCTAAGGGCTTTTTTTGTGGTGACCTTTTTTCTGGTGGGAGGGGCCATTTTACAGGCCGAATGGGGCGATGGATGGCGGGAAGCGGGTCTGCTTTCCTCCCAGCGCTTGGTCTCTCATGGCGAGTGGTGGCGTGCGGTTACTGCGCTGACTTTGCACGCGGATGTTCCTCACGTGGTAGTAAATTTGGCCGCAGGACTGTTATTCGGCGGTTGGTTAACAACATCTTTTGGGGCGGGGATGGCGTGGCTGCTTATCCTGCTTTCGGGGGCGCTGGGTAACGCGCTTACCGCGTGGACTTATTTCCCTGAAGAGCATCGTAGTATGGGGGCCTCGACGGCGGTTTTTGGAGCGCTTGGACTGTTGGTGGGCGACGCGTTAGGGCAATTGTGCCAGCGACGCCAGGGGCGTTCCTGGTGGCGCTGGATCCTGCCTCTGGGTGCGGGAGTGAGCTTGCTGGCATACTTGGGGGCAGGGGAGGGCAAAGCTTCGGTGGACGTGCTCGCGCATTTGTCGGGTTTTTTCGTTGGTTTACCTTTGGGTTTTGCGGTCGCCCTTCTCCAACCGCTGCGGCGTTTTTCCTCCACCGCGCAGATAGTGTGCGGCTTATTGGCCGGAGGCGGCCTTGTTGCGGCTTGGGAAGTGGCAATCCGACACAGCTTTTGAAGTGCTTCTCCAAGAGCTTTTTGCTGCATATAGGCGCGGCCTGTTGAGCGGCGCCTTTTCCGCGCCCTCGGGCCGGTCTGCGGCGCTGTTCCTGCCCAATCGCCGCCATGCGGGCAATGTTTGCGTCAGTTCAAGTGAAGTGAAAAAGTGTTTTTTCCGGCTTTGAGCTCATGTTTCGCGATTGACGCAAAGGGCCTGATGGGGTGAAAGTCCCCTCAGAGCAAATGGTGAGGTGGCTGAGTGGTCGAAAGCAGCGCTTTGCTAAAGCGCCATACTCCAAAAGGGTATCGAGGGTTCAAATCCCTCCCTCACCGCTCTTCTCTCTGAGTTACTTACAGAGAAAACTCCTTCCTACTGGGATTGCTGGGATGACTCCTCCAAACGATGGTCGGAGTGGACGAAAATCCAGCAGACCGCGCCCAGAAAATAGGCGGCCGCGAAGAGGGCAATGTTGACGCTCCAATTATTGTTGGTGGCGCTTAAAACCAGGGGCACGGCCATCGGAGCGATTGCTCCCCCGATTTGTCCCGCCATGTTCATGCTTCCGGAGAGGGCGCCGGTGTGACGCCCGCCGACATCCATGCACACCCCCCAGGAACCGGGCATGGAAAGGTCGCTCAAGAGGCTGGCGAGTCCTACCGAGAGCACTGAGGCGAGGGGACTACTGAACTGGAGCGACACTAACAGCATCACCCCCGCGGCACCCATGCCGCCTACCCCAAGCACCCGCCGGGTTAAAGAAATTGACCCAAGCCACCGGTCTAGCTTCGCAGAAAGCAGCCCGGAGGCGATCGAACCGATGCCGCCACAAAACAGCGGCACACACGCGAGCAGCGCACGCTGCATGTCCGTAAGCGTGGTGAACTGCTCCCTTAAATAGGTGGGAAACCAAGTGATGTAGAAATACCAAGCGTACGACATGAAGAAGTACTGGAGCCAGAGCATCCATACCGTGCTGGAAGAAAATAACGCGCGCCAGGGCATCTCATGCGTGCCTCCGGTGGAGGTATCGTTGATGTGGGCGAGTTCCTCGGCATTGACCGCAGCATGATCCCTTGGGTGATCGCGGAACCAGCGGTAGAAAAAAACTGCCCATACTATCCCGAGCAGGCCGAAGAGCAAAAACACCCACTTGTAGTGGATTCCAAGTCCTGCACGGCCCTCTCCGCCTGTGGCCAGCATCCAGCCCACGATCAGCGGAGTGAAGGCGCCGCCCCAGCGCGCGCTCAGCCAGAGGACGGCTTGTGCGCGTACGC
>CALQFT020000023.1 GCA_943329925.2 Opitutus sp. GAS368 | reverse complement strand
CGCAGAAGCGAACATGATGAGTATGGCGGCCGGCCTCGCCTCCTGTGGGTTACGCCCGATAGTTTACACAATCACTCCATTTCTGACTTACCGCTGCATGGAGCAGATTCGCGATGATGTCTGTTATCACAATCAACGTGTTGTCATTGTCGGAACAGGCTCTGGACTGTCATATGCTTCTCTAGGAACCACCCATCATTCTTGTGAGGAAATGGGTATGCTTCGTCTGCTCCCCAGCATGACCGTATTGGCCCCCGCAGACTCTTTCGAGGTGGAAATGACCCTTGCAGCCGCCCTCAAACATGACGGGCCTGTTTATATTCGGATCGGCAAAAAGGGCGAACCCTTAGTTCATGCGGCGATCACTCCGTGGACCATCGGCGAACCCATTCCGATGCGACAAGGTACGGACGTCGCGATACTGTCCACCGGCACGCTTCTTCAAGAATCCATGCATGCCGCAAGTGAACTCTCCGCCCACGGCGTGTCCGCCACCGTCTTGAGCATGCCCACGGTCAAGCCGCTCAACAACAAATTGTTACAAGACGTTTTCTCCAAACATCGCCTCGTGGTCACTGTAGAGGAACACAGCGTGCTTGGCGGCCTCGGCGGCAGTGTTGCCGAGTGGCGTTGCGACCAACCACGAAACCTCGCCTGTCTTTTACGCATAGGAACGCCAGACGAATTCCTGCACAGCAATGGCGAACAGGAACACGCTAGAGAAATCCTAGGGCTAACTCCCGCGGCTATGGCCCAACGCATCACGGCGCGCCTTCAGGCAATCTAATTTTTTATGGCTTACACCGACTTTTTGTCCGTCATTCACAAAAGCACCGTCCGTGATTATCTCGGACGCGTCACAGATCAGGAATTCCCTAAAGCCACAGCCGCTGAACTTGCCAAAAAATGGGCGCACGAATACTGGGATGGCGATCGTCGAACCGGATACGGCGGCATGAAGTACGAAGGACGCTGGCGCAAAGTCGCAGACGCAATGGTGGCCCATTACGGCTTAAAAGCCGGCGACCGCGTTTTGGACATTGGCTGTGGAAAAGGGTTTCTTATGTACGACCTGACCCAAGCAGTGCCCGACCTAGAGGTCGTTGGCCTCGACATCTCCACTTATGCCAAGGAACACGCAAAACAGGAGATTCTCAATCATATCGTAATAGGCAACGCTGCCCAACTGCCATTCCCTGATGCAAGTTTTGACTTCGTCTTTGGAATCAACACGCACCACAACCTACGCAACTTTGAGTTAGATTCAGCGCTACGCGAAATGATGCGAGTAGGAAAGCAGCACCGTTATCTGTGTGTGGAATCATTCCGCAACGAATCGGAAAAAGCCAATCTGCTCTACTGGCAACTCACTTGCCGAACATTCGCTTCTCCCGACGAATGGGAATGGCTGTTTCAACAGACAGGCTATACCGGCGACCACTCCTTCATCTATTTCGAGTAAACTGATGAAAACAATCGCTGCTATTTTGGTGGAACAACGCCAACCTCTCGTCATTGACGAGGTGGAAATCCCCGCCCTTCGCTTTGGCCAAGTGCTCGTCGAAATTAAGGTCACACGTATCTGCGGTTCCCAACTCGGCGAAATCGACGGAGTGAAGGGCCCCGATCGTTATCTGCCGCACCTTCTAGGCCATGAGGCTGGTGGCATCGTTCGCGAAGTGGGTCCCGAAGTTTCCCACGTCCAAGTCGGCGACCATGTCGTCGTGCACTGGCGGCAGGGAAATGGATTACAAGCCAAGTCCACTACCTACCAATGGGGTACGAATGTCGTCAACGCCGGCAACATCACCACTTTCCAACAATTCGCCGTCATTTCCGAAAACCGACTAACGCCGGTTCCCAAAGACCTCGATTTTGAAGTCGCCGCGCTTCTCGCCGACACGCTCACGACCGGCTTCGGAGTTGTCACCCGTGACGCGGCCGTCTCCATAGGCGAATCCATCGTATTTTTCGGCGCCGGCGGCATTGGGCTAGGGGCGATCCTAGGGGCGCATCTTGCTGGAGCTTATCCTATTATAGCGGTGGATTTGCACGACCACAAACTCGCCAAGGCCCGTGAATACGGGGCCACGCATACGTTCAACGCGAGTACAACGGAAAACCTAGACGAGGCTATTCGCTCCGTTGTTGGGAATGCAGGCGCTGACGTTGTGGTCGACGGCACCGGCCAGCCATCGGTGATCGAGCAATGTTATCGCCTGACAACATCCCATGGCCGTACTGTCTTGTTTGGGGTCATGCCGCATGACAAACGAGTAAGCATACATACCTTGCCGCTTCACTTTGGCCGCGTGCTCACTGGATCCGAAGGCGGGGGTTCGTTGCCTTCTACGGATATTCCGCGTTTTGTACGCATGATCCAGGCTAACCGCTTTGATCCACGGGGCTTTGTTAGCCATCGTCTCCCGCTATCCGACGTGAACGATGGCATCGCCCGGATGCGTTCCGGCGAAGTAGTCCATGCGATGATTCATTTTTAATCCGAAACCCTATGCGTCTGGCTTTTACTGGTGTTGGCTTGTTTGTTGTGGCGTTTGTTATTCATCTGGTGTGGTGGCGTATTAAGTTGCCTTATAGACAATTGCCAACACTGTTTAAGTGGTTTTTACTTTTTTTCCCAATTGGATTTGGCGCACTGAAAGCCTTTGGCTTTTGGCCTCCAACGTGGTTGCTTTCACCAGCAACTGCGGTAGTCGCACTGCTCTATTTTTCTCTGACGATCACCTACGTCATTACTTACAGTGCGCTGGAAGCTGATAGCCCGACGCTCAGTCTGATGCGTTGGATCTCTCAAAAACCTGATGGTGCCACGGAAGCTGATCTGGAATCCTTTATGGCGTCTCGTCCTTTTTTCCAGGCTCGCTTAAAGGCTCTTGATGTGGACGGAATGACAGTAAGACGTGAGGGGCGCGTGTATCTCAATGGTCAGCCGAGTTTGTTCTTTCGCGTAATTATATCCTGGCGTGCGCTTTATGGGTCAATAGACAAGGGGGGCTGATATGTTTTCGACCGCACAGAGCCTTGATATAGCAGTGGCCTTAGGCTGGAGCGACTGGCGCAATCCGCTGCTTTTCGTACTTTTTATTCCTTTAGTCGGTCTTGCGATCAACGTACTGACTCAAATCGTTTTGCTGCGTCTGGCAAAAGGGCGCGGATTCATGAAAACTATCGCGCTTGGTTTTTTTACCGGCGCTTTGTTTACCTTCATCGCTTACTTTGTTGCTGGGGTGATCTGGTGTTCAACGGCGGAAGACCGTGGATCACTATCGCTGCTCCTTGAGTGGCTGTTTGTGATTGGTCCTACTTACGCTGGGTTAGGGTATGGTTATGCAAGCTTTGCTAACCTTGGTAACACATCGATTCGCATACGGTTATGCGAGGAGCTGCGTCAATATCCGGCAGGGCGACCTGTTGAAGATATCCAGCAACAGTATAGTGAGAGCGGTATTCTTCATTTGCGCCTTCACAGGTTGAGTGAAGGCGGAGATCTCGCGAAATTAGAAGATCGCTGGCGAGTCAATCGTCAGCGTTTTGTCAGAATTGGCGGGGTGATTTTCTTTGCGAAACAGGTCGTACTTGGCCGGCGCAGTGAGTTTGATTTCCACTAGGACTCTCTTATGGTTGTCGGTTTTGATTTTGATAATACTATCGTCTCTTACGATCTTCTGTTTAAGAAGTTAGCGTTTGAGAAGGGGCTCATCTCGGAGGACTTCCCTGCGAATAAGACACTTGTAAGAGATCATCTTAGGGCAACTGGACGCGAACCGCTTTGGACTGCGCTGCAAGGCGAAGCGTATGGCCCAAGAATGGCTGATGCTATTCCTTTTCCCGGAGTCAAAAGTGCCATTGCACGCTTGATACAGGGCGGAGTTGATGTCCGGATTATCAGTCATAAAACAAAGTTCCCGATCTCCGGTCCGCAGTTTGATTTACACGGAGCAGCGCAAGCTTGGCTGGAAAAGGAAAACTTCTGGACCGCTGCTGTAGGGATGCTGCAGCAACATGCGTTTTTTGAACCCACCAAGGAACTCAAACTCGCTCGAATTGGATCGGAAGGTTGCGAGGCTTTTGTCGACGACCTTCCAGAGATTCTGCTGGCTTCGTTATTTCCCAACCACGTCCGACGTTTTCTTTTTGATCCCGAGAGAATTCAAGCACCTCGGGAAGGACTTCAAGTTCTATCAAGTTGGGATAACTTTTGTTGGCCATGAGCACGTCGCAGTTTCAGTATGTCGCGGACGAACAGTCCGTTCAGCGGTTGCTCCAAAAAGCTGGATTTTCCCCGCTATTGTCCCTGGAGCCAGTGAAGGGGGGAGGTAACAATCGCGTTTTGTTAGTTCAAACGACGAATGGAGAAACGGCTTTGCTCAAGTCGTACTTTCAATCAGAACACGATACCCGCAACCGTTTCCTCCATGAGCAGGCCTTTTATCAACTCGCGGAGGCACTTGGTCTCAAAAACACCCCGCAAATGTGGGCGGCAGACGAAAAGGAACGGCTTGCGCTGTTTGAGTTTGTGGAAGGACAAAAACTGTCGGAAAAGGAGATTTCGCCTTCTCAAGTTGCTGCCTGCGCTACTTTTTTTTCGCGTCTGAACGAGGGACGAACGCTTCCCTTGGCCGTGCCGATACCGATTGCCTCCGAGGCTTGTTTTTCTTTTGCTGACCACGCCACTTTGATTCAGCGCCGAGTTGAGCGATTGACTAACGCACTCGTTCACGATCCGGCCATGGACCGAGAAGTTGTATCTTGGATTAAAGTCGAGCTGATTCCGGCTTGGACTAAAATCAGAAGATCTATTTTGGAGAATGAGAATCCAGAAAAACATCTGGTAGAGTCTCAAAGGTGTTTTTCACCCTCTGATTTTGGTTTTCATAACGCGATTCAATCACCGCGTGGACTGGTGTTTTTTGATTTTGAATATGCGGGGTGGGATGATCCCGCAAAAATGGCGTGCGATTTTTTTTGTCAACCGGAAGTGCCAGTACCCTTCGCGACCCATTCTCTATTTCTAGAAAATACTTGTCTCCCTGAATGGGATCTGGAGTTTTATAGACAAAGGATCGGCGTGCTATTGCCTGCTTATCGGATTAAGTGGGCATGTATTATTCTGAATGTTTTTCTGACTTCAGAAGCAAAGCGGCGACAATTCGCGGACGAGCAGCTCACGACCGAATTAGCGCGGCAGAAACAGCTGGCCAAAGCTCGGCAACAATTGGCTCGGCTGTAGGCTATGTTGTGGGATTCCCTCGTCTGAAAAGTCATTTGTATTTTGAGGTTTTTCCAGTCCGGTGTGCGCGGCGATCTGCTTCGGCAGGAGGTGCTCCGTTTCGTAGCTCCCCGAAGATCAATTTACAGAAAATTTGTTACACCGGCGCATACCCCGCTGTACGTGGAAGTCAACGCGCAGCGGGTCTTTTTTTGAACTGCTCGGTGCACGGATCCGTGCTCACGGCGAAGCGACGGCTTTGGCCAGCCACCGACGCGCTTGTTCGCGGGCCGCACACGGGCGCAGCACCCACGCGTCGTTGTGATTACGGAAACCGGTGCCCGCGAAGGTGAGATCGCCTTCGGGCAACAGTGCGCTAATGTATTTCTCGGTTTCCTGGGCATTCGTTCCCTCGCCACAGATAAACTGCGGCCGGGTTCCCAGCCTTCTGAGGCGGGCCAACACAGATTCACGCTCCGAACCCGTAACCCAAGCGCGAGAGCCATCGTAATGGCTGTAAGCAAAAAAGCCCCGCCAAAGCTTGGCTGTTTCGTCGTCGTAGAGTCCCATGAAATTGCACGCGATGGCCCCGCGAGAGAACCCACACAGAATGACCTTCGTTTCATCCCCGCCGTAATCGCGGCAGACCGTTTTCAGCGTCTCGCGCAGGTATTTCAGTGTTGGCTGCGGGTCGTAGGTCGGCGCGTCTCCCCACCAGTTGACTGCCACCTCGTCGCCTGCGGCCCGCAAAAAAGGAACGCATAGCCATAGATAGCCGCGTCCGCCAGAGAGTCCGTATCCAAGATTGCTGCCCTCCGGCGTGCCTGCGCTGATGTATCCGTATTTGCCTGCGTATTTGTTCCCCGCGAATTCCACTAGTACCGGCATCCTGCTTCCCGACTTCCAATCCTGCGGCAGGTAAAGGACGTGAAGCCCTTGTTTGACGCGTTTCCCAGCAGCGGGCGCCCCTTCGCTTAAGGCGGGAACTTCCAAGTCAGCTGGACTGGAGCTGATGTCGGGAAACTCCTCGGCGAAGAGGTTTGCCGCTCCCAACAAAAGGAAAACGCTGGTTCGAAGTGTGACCAAGCGACGTGACGATACCAACGACATAGGGTAGAATGTACGGTGTTTTTGAATTTGAAACGATGCGTTTACGCGCCTTGAAAACATTTGGCAGCCAGAACAGAAGCCGTCGCATTCAGTTGGAATACCATTGTCGGCAATTGGCGATCCACATGTTCTCAACGGGATACTGCGCGAACCTCGTTCTCCAGAGAAGGATCTGAGCGGCATCACTGTAAACAGGGCTCATTAAAAGCCCCCGTCAGGCCCGCGACCTGCTACGGAGCAGCGACCCATGCCGCTTCCGACCCTGCCCCTTGAAGACCTTGAGCACGTGCTCGTTCACACCAAATCACTCTGGGAGGAACTTCGCGGCAAGCGCCTTTTTATGACTGGTGGCACTGGTTTTTTTGGAACTTGGCTGCTGGAAAGCTTCTTGCACGCCAATGACCAGCTGAATTTAGGCGCACAAATCGTCGTGCTGAGCCGCAATCCTCAAGCCTTTACCGCCAAATCGCCCCATCTCGCCAAACATCCAGCCCTCACACTTTGGCGCGGTGACATTCGTAACTTCTCATTTCCGGAGGGTGTTTTTTCGCACGTCATCCACGCCGCGACCCAAGCCAGCGCCAAGCTCAACACCGAAGCGCCAGGGGAGATGCTCGACTCAATAGTGGGAGGAATGCAGCGATTGTTAAAATTTACAGCCCAAGCCCGAGTGGAAAAGTGCCTCTTCACCAGTTCTGGGGCCGTCTATGGACCTCAACCCTCCGAACTTATTCAGGTGGAGGAGAGCTTCTGCGGTGGACCAGACCCGCTTCTCTCCATTTCAGCTTATGGGGAAGGCAAGCGCGTGGTAGAGCACATGGGCGCGGTGGCGGCGCAATCTCAAGGCTGGGAGTGGAAGGTCGCCCGCTGCTTCGCCTTCGTGGGGCCGCATCTGCCGCTGGACACTCACTTTGCAGCCGGCAACTTCATTTTGAATGCGTTGGAGGGGCAACCCGTTCATGTCGCAGGCGACGGCACCTCGACGCGCTCCTACTTATACATGGCTGATTTGGCGATCTGGCTTTGGAAAATCCTTTTCCAGGGCACCTCCTGCAGGGCGTACAACGTCGGTTCGACTGAAGGTGTCTCCATCGCCGAATTGGCCCGCACGGTAGTTGAGTCCACTGGGTCTTCCCATGGTTTCAAAATTGCCACACCTGAGGATCCAACCAAGCCAATCGCCAGATACGTTCCAGGAACGCATCGAGCGGAAAGCGAGTTGGGGCTCAAAGTGCGAATCCCACTTCCCGAAGCGATCCGGAAGACTTTCGCGTGGTATCTTCCGCAATACCGCTAAGGCACCTGGTAAAGCTTGCAGTGAGGGTGGGGGAGGCGTTCGTGTGCGGCTGCTGCCATAAGGCAAACAAGCCTTTGGTTCAACCCTCCGAGAGAGCGCTTTATTCCAAATCTTGAAGAAAACTGGTCCTTCTCTCCCTACTCTATTCCGCTTTGACGCTCCAAAAACTCAGACAGTCCTTGCGGAGCTGTGTTTGCGCGTTCCCAGGTGCTGAGGTCTTTTAATCATCCATAAACCTAAAAGAGAGGGTATTACTCGCGAGCCGCGGCTCGGCTCAATCGCTCGTTGATCGCAGCCCCAAGCCCCTCTTGTGGCAGCAACTCCGCGTAAAGCTCCGTCCACGGTCCCTCATCCAAGCGCCGCAACGCCGCGAATACATTCGCCGCCGCCTCCCGCAAATCGCCCGACCCGCTGAGCACCTCCACCGCGCCAAATCCCGGCCGCCCTTCGCGCCACGCCAGAAGTCCGGCCGTCTCCAGCGCGCAGGGGACAGGCTCGCCCACCGTCAGTAAAGTCAGCCGCTTTTCAGGCGCATAATGACTCTTCAACTGCCCTGGCGCTTCGGGACGCCCGGTTGGGGCTTCGCCCAATTGCACAGTCGCAAACACCTCCAACTGTTCCCTTGTAATGGGACCAAGACGCAGCAGGCGTAATCCGCTCGCTTCAGGAGCCACGATCGTCGATTCCAGCCCGTGCATCGTCGGACCTGCATCCAGAATAAGGGGAATGCGCCCCGCTAATTCCGTGAATACGTGGGCGGCGGCCGTTGGGCTGATGCGGCCAAACCGGTTCGCGCTGGGAGCGGCCAGCGGTCGGCCAAAGTGACGCGCCACCGCTGAAAATACAGGATGCGCACTCAAGCGTACCGCCACCGTGGAAAGCCCGGAACAGACAAGATCTGGCACAAGGGTGCTTCTTGGTAGAATCATCGTCAAAGGGCCGGGCCAAAAGGCGGCGGCCAGCGCCTCCACCAGAAGACGCACTGAAGGCGGAATAACCGTCAAACGCTCCAGCCACTCCAGATCGGGGAGATGACAGATCAGCGGATCAAAAAAAGGCCGCTCTTTGGCTTCAAAAATACGCGCGGCCGCCGCCGGATTCAATGCGTCGCCCGCGAGACCGTAGACGGTTTCCGCCGGTAACCCGACGACTTCGCCCGCGCTCAAGCACCGGCCGGCAGCCTCCACCGCCACCGCCAAACGCCCGGAGTCCGCGCACGATAATACCGTTGTTTCCATGGCTAGGCTACGTCCCCCGCCGCACCAAGCGCGCTTGAGCCTCACGCACCAGAGCTTCCGCTTCCTCCAGCGTCTCCCCCAAGGCCACCAAGTGCCCCATCTTACGCCCCAACCGCGCCTCTTTTTTCCCGTACAAGTGCAGCTTCACCGCCGGCAACGCCAGAGCGGCCGCCCAATCCGGCTCGCCTCCAACCCACGCGTCCCCCAACAAGTTCGCCATCGCACAGGGACGCAGTAACTCCGTGGAACCCAGCGGCAAACCGCACACCGCACGCAACTGTTGTTCAAACTGATTCGTCAGCGCAGCATCCAGCGAAAAGTGTCCGGAATTGTGCGGGCGCGGCGCGAGTTCATTCACGAGAATCGTGCCGTCTGAGAGCAGAAAAAGTTCCACTGCGAGCAGTCCGGTAAGCTCCAGTGCGTGCGCCGCTTTCACGGCAATGGCCCTTGCCGCTTCGGCCGCCGTCTCTGTGATGCGGGCAGGCACCAGAGTGAGGTCTAGAATGTGATTGGCGTGGACGTTTTCACAGACCGGATACGTCACCGTTGAACCATCCGTCCCGCGCGCCACGAGCACGGAAAGCTCCCTCTCAAACGGCACCCAGGCTTCCAGTACGGCCGCTTGTCCTGCAAAGCCGCCCCATACTTCAGCCAAATCACTTTCCTTGAGAATTTTTCGCTGCCCTTTGCCGTCATACCCAAAGGCGGCCGTTTTCAACACCGCCGGCGTTCCCAACAGCGCCACCGCCGCCTCTAATTGAGCCAAGCTCTCCACTGGCATAAACGCCGGCAACGGTAACCCAGCCGCACGCAGAAACGTCTTTTCCCGGAGTCGATGCTGGCAGACTTCCAAAATACGTCCGGCGGGCCGAACCACACAGTGTTGGGCGGCCCACTCGATGCTCTGGACGGGCACGTTCTCAAATTCAAACGTCAAAACATCGATGCCTTTGGCGAAAGTTCGCACGGCCACTTCGTCGGAGTATTGGGCGCACACCTCCAAGTCGGCTACCTGACCTGCTGGCGTGCCGCGATCCGGACTGAAGGAGTGAAATTGGTATCCCATGCGCCTGGCCGCCAACCCCAGCATTCGTCCCAATTGACCACCGCCCATTACCCCGATGGTGCTGCCGGGCAGAAAAATAGGTGCAGGCGTCATAGCGCAACGACTGGAAGTTCGGCGTCGAGGACCTGCTGGGTCTGTCGGGCGCGAAAGGCCTCCAGCTCCACGCGGACTTGCGGATTGTGTAACGCCAGAATCGAGGCCGCTAAAATCGCAGCATTGCGCGCCCCAGCTGCCCCAATAGCGAGCGTACCCACGGGGATTCCAGCGGGCATCTGGACAATCGACAACAGCGAGTCCACGCCCCGCAACACTTTGCTTTCCACTGGCACGCCAAGCACCGGCAGCCGCGTATTGGCCGCCACCATCCCCGGCAAATGCGCGGCCCCACCGGCTCCCGCAATAATCACTTGAAGCCCGCGCTCTACGGCTTCCTGGGCATACGAACGAAGTAATTCCGGCGTGCGATGCGCCGACACCACCTTGCATTCGTGCGCGATCCCAAACTGCGTCAGCGTCTCTGCCGCGTGCCGCATGGTTTCCCAATCCGACACGCTGCCCATGATGATGCCTATTTGAGGCAGGGGTCCGTTCATAAACTTCATTCAATCCTGAGTTCGCCCGCGACAAAATCCAAAACAAAGCAGGAAGACGAAAAACGACAGCAATCCCTCGGCGGAACCCGTCGCCCCAGCGCCTGCCTTTTTTTTCTTAGCGGAGCGAATCAGTCCCAAAACCGCCTTGCGCCACGCCCCTACGGCTTTCGCACCTCAGAATCCAGCCTGTTTGCCACCTTGGTTCGCTCCGCGCTCAAAACCCGCCCAGCGCTTGCTAAATCTCTCCTCCAAACCGCTTTCCGGCCAGCGCACCACATGGGCGGCCGCCCCCTCCACCTCCTCGATGATTGCCAGCCCAACCTCAGGCCCCAGCACCGACACAACCTTGGAGAACGCATCCGCCTCCATCCCATTGCGCGCAATCACCGTCACTAAACTGTGATCCGTAAGCCCAATGCCCGTCTTGGGATCCACGATGTGAGAATAGCGTTTTCCATTCAATTCCAGGCGCTGATACAAGTCGCCGCTGGTGGAAACGCTGCAATGGGCCACCTGTAAAAAACGCGAAGCCGGAGCCCCTGCGGCATCCAGCGCGGTGATTTCAATCCGCCAACCCGCCGCATCGGGAGGAGGCGCCCCTACGGCCATATCGCCGCCGGCGGTCACCAGTGCTTCGGGAAAGCCGTTTTGCTCCAACACCTTGAGCGCCTCTGCCACTGCGTATCCCTTGGCAATTCCACCGGCATCGAGGCGCATTCTCGGCTTGAGTAACTCCACGGTGTGCGCTGCAGAATCCAGGTGCACCGCTTGGTACCCCGTTCGTGCGAGCGCTTCGGCTATCTTTTCGGGTTTGGGCATTTCCTTTTTGCGCCGTGCATTGCGCCACAAGTTAACCACCGCTCCCATGGTCATATCGAAGGCGCCGCCGGAACGAACCGCGACGGTTTGGGCAAATTCCATCACACGCCAAAGATCATGGCTCACCGCCACCGGCCGCCCACGGCCGCTGGAATCCGACAAGCGGCTCAGTTCCGAGTCACTGTCGTAGTCGCTGAAAACCGCGTTGAGCGCTTCCACTTTCGAAAAGGCCGTATCGGCAGCCGTTTTTGCAGTAGCCTCATCCGAGGCGTAAAGCGTCACACGAAAAGGCACGCCCATTTCGGCCTTCTCAAAAGCAAACCGTTCCGCAGCTTGCGCGCACCCTCCGCCAAAGGCACCTCTTAAGAGGGCCAAAATGACAGCAAAACCGGCGATGCGGGGCCGAAACATTCCCCAAAGTGGAGTAAACCTATTGCTCTGGCTATGGATCCTCGGAATCTGAAAAACTTTCATTGGCGAAATCATGCGTGTCCGGTCAGATTACAATTGAATTGAACTCGCCTCCGAGAGGGACTTCAACAGACTTTCACCCTTTTTTGTGCCTTTATTCACGTCTGATTTTGCGTCTGATATTTACAGGTTTTGTACAACAATTAGCACTCAAAGATCTTGCAATTTTTTTCGAACAATTCCCCTGTCCCCACGGTCAAACGTATTAAACCCCACCAGAACTTTATGAAATCCGCTGCCTTCTTAACTGCGGCACTTAGTGTCACTCTCGGCCATGCGGCCCACTCCGCTTCCGCCCTGCAAACCCGCCCCGCGCCGTCGCCCTCTACGGACCGGCCCTCGGAGCTGCGCAGCGTGCGCAAGCCCATCGAGTACAAGGAGTATTCCCTGTTAAATGGGATGCACGTGATCCTGCATCAAAACCATCAGGCGCCCGTCATCAGCACCTACGTCCTTTACCGGGTCGGCAGCAAAAATGAGCGCCCAGACCGCACGGGCTTCGCTCATTTTTTTGAACATCTGATGTTTGAGGGTTCGGAATTCATCCCCCGCGGCACCATTGACAAATATATCTCGGGAGCCGGCGGCAATCTCAACGCCTCGACTTCTTTCGACCGTACAGATTACTATTTTAACCTTCCAGCCCACCAACTCCCCTTGGCGCTTTGGATCGAAAGCGAACGCATGCTGCATCCTCGCATCGACGAGGCCGGGGTTGAAACCCAACGCGCAGTCGTCAAGGAAGAGCGCCGCCGCTCGTATGATAATCAGCCCTACGGGAGCCTTTTTGAGGAGCTTTCCTCGCTGGTTTTTGAGGGAACCCCTTATCAATGGGTGCCCATCGGCTCGTTCCAGTATATAGACCAAGCGACCATCGAGGAGTTTCGCGAATTTCATCGCACCTTCTACCGGCCGGAAAACGCCACGCTGGTGGTCGCCGGGGACTTTCAACTCGCCGACGCTCAGAAGCTCATCGAGGACTATTTCGCCTCCATTCCAAACGGCGCCGCCATCCCTCGCCCCGTGGTGGAATGGCCCCTCGATATCCAAGGCAAATCCAAAGAGGTACTGCGAAAAAACACACCGCTTCCGGCCTTGGTCCACGCATGGCGCGCCCCCGCTGAAACCGACGCGGATTCCTATCCCTTGGAGATGCTCTCCCACATCTTGGGCGAGGGCCGTTCCTCGCGCTTGTACCAAAGTCTGGTGGAGAAAAAAGGCGTCGCTATGGATGTCACGCCCTACTGTTACCTGTTGGAAAAAACCGGAATGCTCGCTCTTTCGGTCACTGGTCAATCCGGCTCCACTTTGGAAGAACTTGATGCCGCTTTGAATGAAGAGGTCGCCCGCGTATGCACCGAAGGGGTCACGGAGGAGGAGTTTCAAAAAGCGCGCAACGCTATGGAATCCCAGTTTGCACAATCCGGCGGCACCATGTCGGAACGTGCGCGCACGCTGGCGCATTACTCGATGTTTTTCGGCAACACGGCCCTGATTAACACAGAGTTGGAAAACTATCTGGCGGTCAA
Organism: Opitutus sp. GAS368; assembly: GCA_943329925.2. Classification (GTDB taxonomy): domain Bacteria; phylum Verrucomicrobiota; class Verrucomicrobiia; order Chthoniobacterales; family Chthoniobacteraceae; genus Chth-196. The sequence continues at coordinate 16,287 of CALQFT020000023.1, read as the reverse complement.
GCGTGAGGATCTGCAACGCGTTGCAAAAAAATATATGACTCCCCGTGGTCGCTTCACCCTGCGCTATCCAGTTGCAAGCGTGGCGCCGGCACCGGTGACTCCCGCAGGCCCGCCCGTCGGAAAATAAGGCGCATTTTATGGCTACATCATGACGAGTTGCCACAACCCAATCCCACCATTTCCCTCACCTCCCGCTCCGGCCCCATGCGCTCTTTTTCTTTCACCGTTCCAATGGCAAAGTTTTGCCTTTCCCTCGTGCTTTTGATGGAACCGCTCCTCACTCCCCTTAATTTGCACGCGGCCGATCGCCCTGCGGTGGATCGTTCCATAAAACCAGAACCCGGCCCTGCGCCAACCGCCTCCTTCCCTGAGTATAAGGACATCACCCTGCCTAACGGTTTGCGGCTTTTTCTCATCCAGGATGATCGCCGCCCCATGGTCACCTTCCGGCTCATGGTCAAATCCGGTAGCGCCTCCGACGCCGCAAAGCCCGGCACCGCCAGCCTCACTGCCACGCTGCTTAATCGAGGCACCTCCACCCGCTCCGCTGAGGCGTTCGCCAAGGAAACTGACTTCCTTGGCTCCCGGATCGAGGCTTCTGCAGGCCCCGACTCCATCTCGCTCATCGCAACCGCGCTTAACAAGTACACAGCTAATCTGCTCGGGTTGATGTCCGATGCTGCACGAAATCCCTCCTTCACCGAGGAGCAGTTGAACAAGGCGCGCAAATTGACGCTTTCCTCGCTGGAAGCCCAAAAACAACAGCCCGGAGCACTGCTCTCGAAAATGGTCGCCAAGGTAGTCTACGGTGAACATCCGTACGGCAACGTGCCCACACCGGAGAGCGTAAAGGCCATCGTGAGAGAGGATCTTGTCGGTTTCCATGGCCACTTTTTCCGCCCAAACAACGCGACCTTGGCCATCGTCGGGGACATCACTCTGGAGCAGGTATTGCCGCTCATCGAACAGAGCTTCGGCTCCTGGGAGCGCGCAGAAATCCCGGCGCTCCAACCAAAGGCCCCCTCTGCCTTTAAAGGGCGCACAGTCCATTTGGTGGATCGTCCAGGTTCGGTGCAAAGTAGTATCGCGGTATGTCGGAGTGGTCCCCGCCGTAGCACGCCGGACTTGCCCGAAGTTTTGGTGCTTAACGCCACTTTAGGGGGCGGGTTTTCAGGACGGCTTTTTCAAAACCTGCGCGAGACCCACGGCTGGACTTACGGGGCCTATTCCGCCTTCGATCCGCGCCGCTCTGCAGGCTCTTTCGAGGCCACTGCTGAAACACGCAATGAAGTCACCGCTCCGGCGATAGGAGAGTTGCTCAAGGAAATCGGCCGGCTCTGCCAGGAACCGGTGCCAGAACCTGAACTCCGCCTGCAACGGGAGTATAACGTGGGCAATTACCTGTTAAGCCTCGAAAAAAGCGAGCGAACAGCCCAACGCGTTCAAGACATCGATCTCTACGGCTTGCCTGCCGACTTTTACAAAAACTATGCCCGCCGCATGAGCAGTGTGACCCCAGAGCTCCTCCAAGCCACCGCCAAAACTCATCTGGATTCTGAAAACACCTGTATCGTCGTGGTGGGAGAAGCCAAGGATATACGCTCCTCGTTGGAAGCCATCGGCCCAGTGACCCTTTACGATACGGATCTCAAAGCGAAGCCCTGAGGGACAGTCGCCCGCCACCCCGGCGGTGACTCCGCTCCAAAACTAGATTTTTAGAACGGATAAAGAGAGAGTTTGTGTTGGAAGCTGGGTTGGGATGGCCTTGGCTTACACTGTTTCGTCGACAAATGGTTCGATGTGAACCAGCACGTCGGCGACGGAGGGCATTCGCTCCCGGATGGCGTCTTTGACCGCGTGTGCGATGGTGTGTCCCTCTCGCACGGGAAGGTCGCCCTGCACCAACACGTGAAGATCCACGTAAAATTCGACCCCCATTTTGCGGATCTTACACTTCTCGATCCCCTCCACGCCCGCAACCGTTGCCGCCGCCGTGCGCACTGCGTCGTGGATGTGGACCCCTGGAGCGGTGTCCATCGCCTCGTTGAGCGCCGGCCCCAAAACCCGGATGCCGTTAAATGCGATCACCGCGCAGGCTACCAAAGCGCCGTAGTCGTCGGCCGCCTCAAACCCGGGCCCGCCCACCAACGCCACCGTGATTCCCAGAAACGCGGCGCACGATGTCACCACGTCCGCCCGATGATGCCACGCATCGCTTTCGAGTGCCATGCTGCCGAGCTCTGTGCTGTGGCGCAGCACTTTACGAAAGAGAAGTTCCTTCACAATAATCACGCCCAAGAGCACTCCTAAAGTAAACGGGGCAGGGGCGTGGTGTGGCGTGAGGATTTCGCGGATGCTCTCAATGGCCAGCAACGCGGAGGTTCCCAACAAAAGGACCCCCACAGCGATGGCGGCGAGGGTCTCCGCCTTGCCATGTCCGTAGGGGTGCGTGTCGTCGGGGGGGAGGGCGGCTAGGCGCAAGCCAGCCCAAACAAGCAAAGAACCGAAGATGTCCAATGTAGACTCCACCCCGTCAGCGATAAGGGCGTAACTATTTCCCAAGACGCCAAACGCGATTTTTACAAACGCCAACACGCAGTTCACAATGGCACCCAGTAAGGCGAGGTGCGTGCCTGAGGCCAAACGCGCGTTAGGGGAAGCGGGGTGCATGGCGTCGATGTTGAGACGGTAGACGAAAAGCTATTGAGCAGACAAAAGCACGCAGAAGTTTCAAACGTTTGTCTGAATCAGAGAAAGCGTTGATGGAGCTCAAAGCGTAACCCTTTAATTGGCAAACTCTACATTCGTCTGCGTGCCGTTTTGATGTGAGACCATCTCTTTTAGGTTTATGGATGATTAAAAGACCTCAGCCCAGGAGAGAAGGACCAGTTTTCTTCAAGATTTGGTATGAGACTGAGAGAGCAGGTTCGACGAGCCTTGGTTTGCCTTCAGACAAACATTTGTCACAGTCTCTTCCATGAACCAACGCACCCCTCAAGCCAGTAAAGCGGTGTGGCTTTCACGTTTCGGCCCGGCGCAGGAAGTTACGGAAGTTAAGGAAGCGCCCGCCAAGCAGCCAGCAGCCCACGAAGTCGCTGTGAAATTGGAATTTGCGCCGATCAATCCGGCAGACTTGAACGTGCTGGCAGGGAAGTACGGTACGCTGCCAACGCTGCCCGCAGTACCGGGAATTGAGGGCGTGGCCCTTGTCACGCAGACCGGCTCCGCAGGGGACGCTTCTTTGGCGGGAAAACGGGTGTTGTTGCCGCACGGCTTTGGGAGTTGGCGGCAAACGGGGGTGCTTGCCGCGCAGGATTTGATTGTCGTGCCCGAAACGGTACCGCTTGAGCAGGCGGCAATGCTCCGCATCAATCCTGCGACGGCGTGGTGCATGTTAAACGAGTTCATTGAGTTGAAAGCTGGCGAATGGGTGCTGCAAAACGCCGCCAACTCTGGGGTGGGTCGCTCTGTGATCCAAATCGCAAGGGCCTGCGGCTTGCGCACCCTCAACGTGGTGCGTCGCGGCGGGTTGGAAGCGGAACTGCGCAGCATCGGGGCAGACGCCGTAGTGGAGGAAGGCGAGCAACTGTCGCAACGCATTGCCGCGGCCACAGGCGGGGCGCAGATCCGTCTGGGATTGAACGCCGTAGGAGGGGAGTGCGCACTTGGAATGGCAAAGGCCCTCGCAGATGGCGCCACACTGGTGACCTACGGAGCCATGTCGCTGCAACCGTTACGAATTCCGAACGGCCTTTTGATATTCAAAGATCTGGCTTTCCGCGGTTTTTGGGTAAGCAAATGGTTCGAAAAAGCCACGCCGCAGAAACGCGACGCATTGTTCGCACGCCTGTTCGCGTGGGCTTCCGCCGGAGTGCTGCATACACCGATCGAGGCCGTTTATCCGTTGGAAAAGATTCACTTGGCCCTGGAACACGCCAACCGCCCAATGCGCTCCGGAAAAGTGCTCCTTCACGGATGAGCCTGCGCGAATTCAGCCGCGGGGTCAGTGCTTTGGTGTTCGGGGCGGTGCTGTACATTCTGCTCTTCCCTGCACCTCGTTTTTGGAGGCATTGGAATGAAAAAAGGCCGCTGCCGGCGGCTGGCGGATTGTATTTCCCGATTCGTAAACAAATTAAAGTGCCCGCATTTGCGCAGTCAGATCCGCGCTGGGGGGCCGATCGGCTTGCCCTCACGGATCGGTCGATTGCCGCTGAAGGATGCGCGTTGACCTCCGCCGCGATGGCCCTGGCGTTTTACGGAATGGAGGTTGATCCGCAACGGCTAAACAACTTTTTGAATGCCAACGGCGGCTACACCGAACGCGGTTGGATTGAATGGCAAATCGCGGCTGAATTCGAACCCGGCAAAGTCAGGCATGCTTACGAGGCTCTTCCAAGCTACCGGCTTTTGGATTGGAATCTGATTCTGGGCAACCCGGTGATCATACGCATCCGCCGGGCGGGCGGGGGAACGCATTTTGTATTATTGGTGGGCAAAGAAGGATACGAATATCTCGCTCAGGATCCCGGCGCAGGCGGACGCTTGGTGGGGTTGAGCGAACTGCACAGTCCGATCGAGGCGCTGCGGTATTACGAACGGTTGCACGGAAAATAAACCTTCCGGTAAATTTTTACAGTCACCCAAATCGGAGTGAATACTTTTTCGCTCGATCTAGAATCAGTGCCCCCCACCGGAGTGATAGTCGCGGCCGACATCCTGCCTGATGCGCATCTATGCCGGCGTGGTGCGGCCGAATTCGCCTTCCAAAATCAACGCGCCTCGACGGCTTCCGCATTCCAAATCCGGATGTCATCAAAAAAGCCGTCCTTACCCATGCATCCAAATTCAACCTTTGATTTGGTGGGGTGAGCGATTCCAGAAGCTTTCAGGAAACCAACGGGTTTTGCGTCAATGCTCGCCCGCATTGTGTCGCCCACAGTCTCCAACACAAGGTCATGCCACGGTTGGGGATCCAGTTGCATGGGAAAAGTGACGTTGCGTCCCTGTAAGCGTTTGGTGCGTTCTTCTTTTTTGGTGGGATCATCGGCCATCGCCCGGATTTCCTCATTGGCTCCGCCATCCCGTTGGTCGGTGAAGCTGATGCTTTGGGGGCTCATCCGGATCATACAAATATGGCCGTAGTGGGAGCCTTTGAAGGCGCGGTCGTCAAACTCGACGGTCATGGATTGCGCTCCTGCAAAACGAAATTTGAGTTCGATAATGCTGTTTTTTGTGGGCACATCGGTGCCGACGACTGCCTGATGCCCTTTGGTTGCAGGCTTGCCGTCGGCGGCCGGCGTATCAAAGCGAGTCTGGGTTCCTTTGAGCGAGCCATTTTCAATGGTGAAGGTGGGGACGACCTGCCCCCAAGGTGCCTGCAGTTCTGCGTGGTCGAAGTTATCCGAAAAAAGCAGCTCCTTTTTCTGAGCTATGGATTTTTCTGGAATGGGCGGCAGCTCGGCAGCGGAAGCGGCAAGTGTGCCTGCCAATACGATGAAGAGAAGGAAAGTTTTCATGTGTGTGTTGGGTAAAAAGACGGGGCTGCTTTAGGCGAGAATTTGCTGCACTACTTCGCCAAAAACATCCGTGAGCCGGAAATCGCGGCCGGCGTAACGGTAGGTGAGCGCTTCATGGTTGAAGCCGAGCAGGTGCAGGATAGTGGCGTGAAGATCGTGCACATGCACCTTGTCTTGGGCAACGCTCAGGCCGATTTCATCAGTGGCTCCATGGACGTGCCCGCCGCGTACCCCGCCGCCTGCCATCCAAATGCTGAACCCATCGGAGTGATGGTCACGCCCAACTTTCGGGGTGAGGGGCATCTGCGCCGTCGGGGTGCGGCCGAATTCGCCTCCCCAAATGACCAGCGTATCCTCCAACATCCCACGATTTTTCAGGTCTTGGAGTAACGCGCCTATGGCCTGATCGCACTCGCCGGCAAGCCGCCGGTGACTTTCCTCGATGCTGTTGTGGCTGTCCCAGGGTTGGCCCGCGCCGTGCCACACCTGCACGTAACGCACCCCGCGCTCGACCAGCCGCCGCGCCATGAGCAACTGTCTGCCATGCAATGTATCCCCGTACATCTGCCGGACGCTCTCGGGTTCCTTGGCGACGTCAAAAGCGTCCGTCGCCTCGGTCTGCATTCGGAAGGCGAGTTCAAGCGACTGGATGCGAGCCTCGAGCTGTGAGTCGCCCGGGCGCTGTTCGCGGTGCATTTCGTTGAGGTGTTGGATGTAGCCGAGCTGTTTGCGCTGCTGGCCGGGGAGGATGAAGTCATTGCGCAAATCGGCGATGAGCTGGTCGGGATTGGTCGCTTTTTTCGCGTCCACGTGCGTTCCCTGGTAGATGCCGGGGAGGAAGGCGCTGCGCCAGTTTGCGCTTTGTGACACGGGCAGGCCGCCCGGACACAGCACCACAAATCCCGGCAGGCTCTGGTTTTCGCTGCCCAAGCCGTAAAGCACCCACGAGCCCACACTCGGGCGAGGTAAGGTCAGGTTGCCGGTGTTCATCATCATCAGCGCCGATTCGTGATTGGGCACATCACTAAACATTGAGCGGATCACGCAGAGATCGTCGGCGTGCTTGGCCACTTGCGGGAAGAGTTCGCTGATTTCAATCCCGCTTTGGCCGTGCTTTTTGAACTCGAACGGGGATCCCAGCGCGGCGCCGCTGATGCGTTTATCCTTAGCGAGTTCTTCTTTGCCGGGAAGCGACTTTCCATGAAACTGGTTGAGTTTCGGCTTGGGATCAAACGTGTCCATCTGCGAGGGACCGCCGTTCATGAAGAGGTGAATGACGCGCTTGGCCGTGCCTGGCAGCGTGGGGCCGCGGGGTGCAAGCGGTGAGATGCTTGCAGTGGCGTTGGCCCGGGTCAGTCCCATTTCGCTAAGCATACCTGCCAGAGCAATGCTGCCCATTCCGAAGCCAGCTTGCGAGAGGGCCTTCCGGCGAGAAACCAAGTGATTTAAGTGCAGGCCGTCGAGGAGTTCTCTGTTCATGGTTAGATTGATTTGGAATGCGCTTTTTACTACAGGGGTTGCCTTGGGCGTTAGTCCACGAACAGGAACTCGTTAGTCATCAGAAGCGCGTGGGCCATTTGCTCGAGGGGTTGCAGCTTTGGAGGCGGGGGCGCCTTAAAGTCAACCTGCGCGTCCCAGACGGTCTGCACATTCTTCGGGGCCTTTTCTGCCCGCACCACAAACTGAATGGCAGGCACCCAGCGAAAGCCGTCAGCCGTTGTGGTTTCGCGGCAGTCCACGGCAAAATCGAGAATCTCGCCGGCTTTGATGCTTATATTCTTAAGCTCTGTTTTCGCGGTGCAATTATCCGCAATCCATTCCCCAATCAGCCCGGACTTCGAAGAAATCAGCCGCGCCCGGACTCCATCCCCCGTGCTCTGCTTGCCCACGCTGATTTCGCCCCCAACGTTGAACTCCCCGTCATACGGCGCAATCCACCGACGAATGGCCGCTTGGCCGATTCCTGCTCCAGGATGTCCTCCCGTCGCGCTTAGGCTGGTGAAGGAAAACTGCGGGTGAGGGAAGACGCGGCCTCCTTGGAAACGTTTTATCTGCGGATCAAAATAAGCGAGTTCCTGAAACGCCTCTTCACGCGGCACGGCGGGATCCGCGTTTCCAACGCCGTACAACCACGGGCCCGACGGCGAATCTTGGCGCAGTCCGGCTGTTTCGATCAGAAATTCCCGGGCCAATCGCGCTTCCGATTCGTCTGGGGCTCGCTGAAAAACGAGGCGGTAAAGTCCGGCAACGGTTTCTCCTGCAGTCTCCTCTTTGCCTGCGGCCTGTTGGGCTTTTTTCGCCAAGGCGCGTGCCTGGCTCACGATGAACCCGTCATTAAGCGCGAACAACGCTTGTTGTGGAACCAGCGTCTGGGCGCGCTCCGTGCTGGCAATGTCTGGAGATGGAAAATCAAAAGTGGTGAAAAGCGGGTCGAGATTCACCCGGTCTACAAAGCCGTAGATGGTGCGTCGGCCACTGAAGGGCTCCGATGAAAGGTTCACTGCGCGTCCACCCATCTCGGTTTGAAGTTGGCCACTGGTTGCCAGCATTGCGTCTCTCATGGATTCGAAGTCCATCCGGCGCCGGTTCGCACGCCAGAGCAGACGGTTGTCCGAATCCACTGCGCTGGCGGCAGGCCGTTCAGCGCTGCTCTGCTGGTAGGTCGCCGAAAGCACAATGTCGCGCACCAACTGTTTGGTGGACCAGTTGCGCTGTGTCAGCGCTGAGGCCAGCCAGTCTAGCAGCTCGGGGTGCCTGGGCGATTCGGTCTGGAGACCAAAGTCACCCGGGGTCTTCACCAGCGGCTGTCCCATGAGGTGCCGCCAAACGTGGTTTGCCCAAACCCGCGGCGTGAGCGGGTTGTTGGAGCTTGCGATTTTTTCCGCGAGCTCGCGTCTCCCGCTGTGGTCTGCGGGAAACGGGACTTTCTGGGGATCCAGTATTGTAAGAAAGCGGCGCTCCACTATGTCGCCTTTGCGGGCGGAATCGCCACGGAGAAAAATCACCGGCGTGACGGGTTTCGCTTTATCTTTCACCGCCATGGCGCGCGGCGGAGCGCCTGCATGAGTGGCCTCCAAGCTACTGATGACTAATTCGAGTTTTTCCAAATCCTTGCGTCCTGCCGCCTGCGAGCGATGGGCGCTTTCGATGTCTTTTAGTGCGAGGTCAAGCCAACCGCCTTCACCAAAAAATGCAGCTTTGATCTGCCTGAGACTCTCATCAGTACTATCTTTCGCTTTGGCTAAAAGTCCGCCATAAAGCCGCACCAGCGCTTCTTCACCATTGGGTTGTGCTTCGCGAATTGCGGCCAGCACCACCGGATGCACATCCGTTTTTCCCTCCGGCACTCGCCCGGAATCGATCACCGCTTGGATCACTGCTGCTTTGCGCTCCGGAGTCGCAGCGGCCACCCTCGCCAACGGGCTCAACACGGGATCCTCCGCCCATTTGGAGGCCTTCTTCAACGCCGTCCACTGCTGACCTAGCGGCGTCAAAGCCGTTTCAATCATTTTGTTTTTGATGGCGAGCTTCGCCGCGTCCGAGGTCTTTTTCACCTCCATTTGGCAAAGCGCGTCGAAGTACAATTCCGGCTTGGCCACGATGTCCGCAACGGCCTTTTCCTTGAGCCCCTGAATGAAGTCCGCCAGCGCCTTTTTAGACTTGGCGTTTGAATCCTCGTAATCCTTCCGCACTTTAGCATCCACCTGAACTCCGTTCAGCGCGAGCTCCGGCAACGTCGTGAGGTCTTCGGTGCTGCTTAAAACCCCGTGAAGCGCATAAAAATCAGAGGTCGGGATCGGGTCGTATTTGTGGTCGTGACAGCGCGCGCAGGCTACTGTCATTCCCATGAGGCCGCGGGTTATCACGTCGATGCGGTCGTTGATGATTTCATCGGTTCGCTTGAGAAAGCGCGGTCCGACGGTCAGGTAGCCGAGCGCCGCAAGAGTGGGATCATTCTCCTTAAAGCCCATTTGGTCCGCGGAAATTTGTTCTCGAATGAACTGGTCGTAGGGCTTGTCTGCATTGAATGCGCCCGTTACGTAGTCGCGATACGTCCACGCGAAGGGGTAGCGCAATTCGGGTTGGGGAAAGAAGTCCTGCGTGTCCGCGTACCGAGCGAGATCAAGCCAGTAGCGGCCCCAGCGCTCGCCGAATCCGGTCGAGGCGAGCAATTCATCGGCTTTAGCCGCCAAGGTCGCGCTGGGATTCTTGGCGAAGGCGGATACAAATTGCTCCATCTCCTCCGCGCCGGGAGGAAGGCCGGTCAGATCGAAGTGGAGGCGCTTTAGCAGGGTTCGGGCATCCGCTTTTGGGGAAGGCTCCAAGCCACTCGCCCCCAGCTTGGAGCGGATCAGCGCGTCGATGGTTTGCGGCCCCTGCTGGAGTGATGCCGTATCCGCTTTGACGACAGTCTGGAAGGCCCAGTGCGTCGCGGCTTTTTTGAAAATGGCCTCCTGATTCCCGAGCGCAACTCCCTTGCTGGATTGTCCACCTAGTCCGGTGTCAGGCCATTTTGCGCCTTCGTCGATCCATGTTCTCAGGACAGCGATAGTTTCCTCCGGCAGCATGCTTTTTTCCGGTGGCATCTCCATGTCCGGCTCCAGATGTGCCATGAAAAGTATCAGCGGACTTTCAGCACTGCGGCCGGGGACAATCGCCGGGCCGTAGGTGCTTCCTCCGCTCAACGCCGCCTCAAGTGAATCTAGGCGGAGGCCTCCCTTTTGCTTTTTGGGGCCGTGACAGGATACGCAATGTTCTGTTAGCACCGGATGGACGTCGCCGAAGTACTTGACTGGACGTTTGATCGCTTCCGGCAGAGTGGACGTGTCCAAGCTGGGGCGCATTTTGGAGGGCGCAGCCAGCAAAGCGCTTGCTGAAGCTGTAATCGCCAGTACGCAGAGCATTCGACTGGTTACGGGGTGGGGCATTTTAACAGAAAAATTGGGCGGATATCCTAGTAAAATAACAAGTGCGTAATCGCCGTTTTATTAGTCATCAACAGAGGAGCGGGATTGGGGGTTTGCGCTTTTGGAGTGGGTCTGCACCGTTTCACTGACGGATTGGGTTGGATGCCGTTTTCATGGAATACCAAATCTTTAAGAAAACTGGTCCTTCTCTCCGCGGTCCTTGGTGCTGAGGTCTTTTAATCATCCATAAACCTAAAAGAGATGGTATAAGCCTTAATTGGGCCCAATCTTACTAGGTTGTAGTTTCAAAACCCGGCCGCTAATCTGAATGCAATGAGGTTCAAACTCCTCTGTTTCATAGTCGCCTGCGTCCTCCTTCGCTCTCCCGCTTTATTTTCGGCTGGGGGCTCGTCTGCCGCGCAGTTGGTGAAGGATTACCGGGATGGGCTGGTTTTTGTGGAAGGCAAAACGGGGCAGGGGAGTGGCTTCATTGTCGACTACAAGGGGAAGAAGTATCTTTTTACCAACGCGCACGTGATGGCTGGAGTGCGCGCCCCGCAGTTTAAGTTGTTAGATCGCAGTCCTGTGCGGGTCGGCGCTGCCGTGGCTGCCGTAGCTCATGACATTGTGGCGCTTGGCGTTTTAGATGGAGGCACGGCCATTCCTTGCGTGGAATCCCTCGACAAGGAGGTCTCCATTGGCGACGCCGTGGTCGTTTTGGGAAACGCCGAAGGCGCCGGCGTGGTCAACTTGCTGCAGGGAGCCATTGTCGGCATCGGTCCGAATCTCGTGGAGGTGGACGCCCCCTTTGTTCCTGGCAACAGCGGAAGTCCAATTATTCATTTGCGTTCCGGCAAGGTGATTGGAATTGCCACTTACATGACGATTCGGCGCTCGGGCGACAGGACGGAGAGGGTGAGGCGCTTCGGCTACCGCCTCGACAGCGTCCAGCAATGGCAGCCGGTGGATTGGACTCGCTTTTATGCGGAGGCCGATTCGATGGAAAAAATTGAGAAGACTACCGCTGAGTTCGGTGTGCTTCTGGAGGACTTCAACAAGAATGGAAAGCCAACGCGCAGTTACAATTCACCAGCTATTCGCAACGCCGTAGACGCGTTTGCCGCATCGACGCGGCCGGCTTCCGGCAAGTCGGACGCGGAGCAGGGGGCCGAACGGTTGTTGTCTTCGCTGCGCACTGCCAGTAGTCGGGATGTGCGGGAAGCGAAGGTCTCGATCGGTTACGATTTCTTCAAACGCCAGCTCGAAAACGAGATGCGCGACAGAGAGGAGATCACCAAAGTTTTCGATCAAGCGCTCAAACGGCAGAGGCGCTGAGGCCTCAGCGGGCGCCCCTTGCTCGTCCCGATTTACAACAGAATACAACGCACGGTGAACGGTGTCGTGCACAGGCGAGGGGTGCTCGGATAACTTACGGAACAGGCCGGATTTCGACCTCACCAACCTTCAGTCCTAGGGCCGCCTCGGCCACTCCCAAAAAGCCAACCGAGGGATCAGTCAACGTCACTTGTAGTCCTCCTTGCGCGCCTTGGGGTGCACTCAAACCGTGGCCCCCCAAAATGTCCCTCGCCTCCAAGGCGCAATTGCGCGCTGAATCCACCAAAACGACGTTGGGGCCAACTTGCTGTTCCAGTGCTTTGTGCAAAAGGGGGTAATGCGTGCAGCCCAATACGAGTGTATCAATGTTTTGCGATAATATCGGCGCCAAGTACCGCTCGATTACCTGCCTGGTCAGCGCGTCCTCCAGCCAACCCTCTTCGATCAGCGGCACCAGCAAGGGGCACGCCTGTGCCACCACTTGGATCCCAGGATTGAGCGCGTGGATCGCCCGTTCATACGCTTTGCTTCCAACCGTTGCCCGCGTTCCAATCACCCCGACGCGACCGTTGCGCGTAGCGGCCACTGCGGCCGCCGCCCCCGGTGTAATGACTCCAATTACCGGCGTTTCCAATGCCCGCTGCAATGCCGGTACCGCCAGCGCGGAAGCCGTGTTGCAAGCCACGACAATCATTTTCGCCCCCTCCTTTAGCAACATCTGACTAATCTCAAACCCATACCGTTCAATGGTCTGTGCGCTCTTTCCTCCGTAAGGTACGCGCGCAGTGTCTCCAATGTAATAAATCCGCTCTTGAGGCAGTAGTTGGCGCAATGCAGCCGCCACTGTCAGCCCGCCAATGCCGGAGTCGAAAACCCCGATGGGTCGGTCGTCTCCCGCTTCCTGGGGGTTGCCGGTAGCGGAGGCTTTGCATGCTTGCTTCAAATTTTTCACGTTTTCAGATTTTCCGGCAGCGAAGTTCCAATTTTCCCCAGATACTCAGCCTGCCCACCTCTTTTATGCCTCCCTTAATCATCCGCCGTCAATCGGGGGGACTCATCGTGCCAGTCTGCAACCGTTTGTTACGCTGGCGAGCCTGCAACAGCCCGCCGATAGTTACGCACGGCTTCCAGAATGGAGCCCGACAACTGTTGGCGGTACCATGGCGAAGCGATCCGCTGCATGTCTTCCGAGTGCGAGAGAAATCCCCCCTCAATGAGCACACTGGGCAATGTCGCCTCTCGAATGACGTAAAACCGCGCCCGCTTAATGCCCCTATCCATCATCCCGCAGCGCGCGATCATGGCCGAGTGTGCCGCCGTCGCCCACGCTGTATTTTCCGGATCCCGCAAGTTGCCGGGGTATACCCCGAAATCGGAGACTCGCGCTCCCTCGTTTGACATCGAGGGAACCCCTCGTGGCGACAATGCAAAGGTTTCCAACCCAGATCCAGAGCCTCCCGAGTTGAAGTGCACCGATACAAATAGGGCCCGCGACAAACGATTCGCCACCTGCACGCGTTCCTCCAAGGAAACAAACTCGTCCGAGGTCCGAGTGAAAACCACCTTATACCCAGCGCGACTGAGCAGTTGGCCCGTTCGCATGGCCACATCCAAAGTAAAAGTCTTCTCATCCCCCAACCGCCCAACCGCCCCTCGATCTGAACCTCCGTGGCCAGCATCCAGTACCACGGTTTCCACCCGCTCGGCCCCGTCTATTTTGAAGGGACGCAATACCGGCTCAACTAGCTTGACCAGATCCAATCTCGATATGCACACCGAGGATCCCACCTCCGCTAGCGGATAGCTTAAAACACACTTGATTCGACTGATAAAAAAGTCAGTCGAATCAGCCGCCCCGCGCAACGTTTTTTCTCCGGTTCCAAGCGAGCATTCTTTTCCCGCGCGCTGCACCATGCCCATGCCATAAAAACGTCCAACCTGTTCCAGAGGAAGATAGTCCCTCCCAGAAAAACGCACCGGGCTCCAAGCCATTCCAGAGGATTGTGAAGGGGCTGCCCCTGCCTCTATTTGCATTCCACAAGCCCCAGCGAGAGCGCCCGCCATCCCTCCAAGCACACACCGCCCCCCAGTCTGCAGGGCGCTACGCCTTGAAATCCGCGGAACAGCCGTAACGTTCTTGGGCCCAAAGCAAGATGCCTCCCTGCAATCGAGAATATCCCCGGCTGAAAACTGTGTAGACGACAGGGTCGCCGCCAAGCTCGAGGACAGCGACAGGGACAGCGACGGTGACACACCCAGATTACGTAATAAAGGCCCCCCGAATTTCATGTGTCATTGTAACGCGAGAAATATGGAAAATCAAGTAGGGCGCTGTAAGTTTTTGGACAGGAATGATATTTGGATCGGATTTCCCCTCCGGCAAAAATAGGCGGTAAAAAAGATAAGGGTCTGTTTGCGCTTTGCCCAAAGTGAGGTAAGGTGGTGTGTCCTGTTAAGGGGTTGCCGAGAGATTGCGAGAGATTGCGAGAGATTGCGAGAGATTGCGAGAGATTGGCAGCATCAAAATGGGGGCGTACTGGTTTCGACTGAAAGTTAGAGACACAGACGGCATGCCGAGGAAGCCTGGTTGGCCTCGTTAAAATCTCTGGGCAAACAAAATAAACGCTAACGATTACGAAGATCTAGCTCTTGCTGCTTAATTAAGCGGCATCGTTTCTGTGCCAACGCCTGCTAGGCATGGAGACGACGACAGCAGGCTGGCCCTTGGGGGGAGCGACCGCTTCCAGGGGCGAGATCGACCGTGGACGACCGGGGAAAAGCTGCCCGCCCGCTGGCGGCTTTTTTCTTAAATTAAAAGCGAGGCTAAGCATGTAGAAGTTTGTGACAAAGGCCTTCAGGACAGGGGTTCAACTCCCCTCGCCTCCACCATTTTGATTTTGAGGAGCTTACACTTTGTAAATGGGCAAAGTAAGACCCTTGGTAAGACCCTGTTTGCTGGCGTCCACGTGGATTTCAATCTATCCAGCGAGCGATGAGATGCCTTTTGCCTGTCCGACCGTACCAGGGGGGCGGGGGTCACTCTATCCATCAGCGCAGAGAGGTCGACGCGTTGGGCCGTCCGGATTTTTTTGCGCCAAATGGGCTGAGGCTTGTGTAAAAATAAAAGCGTGGCCGACGGTGGCCTTGGGCTAAACCTCTGGTCGTTCATGCCCCCCTTTTTTCGCCGGTTTTTGATTGCGTAAGCTTGGAACGCGTGCAGCCTGATTCTATGGGCGCATGCTACGGAATATTTTTGTCATTTGTTTGCTTGGCATTCACCAGCTGCAAAACAGCGAGCTTGCACAGTTTTGTTGACCCTGGTTATGACCCCAAAGGTCTTGCGAAGGTCGTTGTACTGCCAATGACAAACGCAAGTGTGACTCCGGGCCAAGCCCAAGAACTAAGTAGAGACTTCGCCCAAGGAATGCAGCGAAGCCATGCTAGCCTTGAAATCATGGGGGCAGGCGAGGCAGTTGAAAAAATTAATTCAGCGAATTTAGCGGACGAATGGGCTGCATTCTTACGCAATTACAATACAAGCGGAATACCGAATACAAATATAGTAAAACGTGTTGGAGGGAAACTCGGAGTAGACGCAATCATTCAAGGCTCCGTACTTAGCGTAACACAGAAAGACTCAAGTGGGTATGACTACCCGATGACGCGAGTCAATGTCCGCTATGGGGCTATAAGCGCAAGGACCGGAAACCTACTATGGGAAATTTCAAGTGAAGGAACAATCCAGCCATACGGATACACTGCAGCCCCAGTCATTGACGCGATCAGGCTCGCTCACAAGAAAATCGTGGAGTCGATTCCGCGATGAATTGGGCGTCCGAAAGTGTGCGCTGTACCAACTAGTGTGACGTTTTTGGAATACAGCGAATCATTGTGACCAGCCTGTTATGGCCTACTAATGTCATTCGACTCCACGCCCGCTCTGGTGTAGCATGTCAGCATGCCCCAACCACTTCCGCTTACTTCGCGTAAACGGCGCACTACACCCTCAAGCTCACCTTCCCCTGTAACTCCGCGCCCAAAACCCAAACGGGCCAAGGATCGCCGTATAGACGCGCAGAACGCGTTTCTGCAACGCCTGCTCACACCGCCGCCGTTCTTTCCTCCGGTTGAGATTCCAGCTCACCTGATGCGGCGCGTCAAAGACTGCGGCCGCCGTGAAAGGCTCATCTTATGGTGGCTCACCTACAAGCTGCCCGTGGAATGTCCAGTGGACGATGTTGCGATTGCGGACGCGGCAAAAGTGGCACGCTGGGATGTGATGGAGATCGCCAGAATACGGGACGCATTCCCCGTTCACTGGGGCCGCATGATGGCAAAGCGAGAGTTACGGTTGGCGCACTATCGCGAACACGGCTATGTGCCGGACGGTGTCACGCCGGGCTGGCCGCTGGGGCGCAACGTGAGCCAGATTGGGCCAAAGCTGAAGCGGAGGCAGGACGCGCTCTCGAGGCGGCCGCGAAGGATGATCAAGTGGCTGAGCGCGTGCTTGCGGGCGTAGGATCACGCCT
>CALQFT020000022.1 GCA_943329925.2 Opitutus sp. GAS368 | reverse complement strand
GCGCAGCGACACCACCGGAATATGTCCACAACGAACCGTATCCAGAAGGGATGCCAGCAAGCGATCCAAACGTCCGATGAGGTACACAACGCGCACTGGCATCCCGTTGGGATGCCTTGTGTTTTCTCTGGCTTCCGGCGGTGTCGCTGCGCTCAACCGCCGGCTAATCGCGGGCATGCCTACGGCATGACTGGAGGCCATGGGCCCGTGAACTCGCTCACGAGAAGGGGTTGGTGATTTGCGGAATTTCATGGAGGAGGCATGTTTGAGAGTGACTCGGCGCATCCAAGTCCCGGATTCAACGGGTAAGGCATCCGAATCTTTAGACCTCACTGCCTAGGGCAAAGCGCTTTTTTGCAGATGAACCTCCCCGGCGGCGTCGCCCACGACGAAAGAGGAGCCATCGTTAGAAAAAGCGCAATGCAAGGGGAGTCCCTCACACGGCGTGGCGCGCAATTCACGCCCTTCCGCATTCCACTGTTTGGCGAACTTATCGCGACCTACCGTCAGCAATTCTCCACTTGGTGAAAAAGCCGCATCAAGAATACCAGCCGGGAGCTTCCCATAATAGCCCGCAGGACGCTTGGGTTGGTGTGCATTGGCATTGTTTGAAACGGGCCAACCATCGGTTGCGTCCCATCGAATGAGCAGTCCGTCGTCGCCCGCGCTGGCAAGGAGCCGCCCGTCTGCGCGCCACGCCAAAGAACGAATCGCACCTTTGTGTTCCGCAAGGGTCAGGAGAATCTGCCCCGAAGCCGTCTCCCATAAATGCAGTCCGCCCGCCCTATCGCCGGTTGCCAGCTTGGTTCCATCAGGACTGAACGCCACCGCCGTGATCCAGTCGGTATGCTTACCCAATTTGAACAGCGTTTTTCCTGACTCGGTGGAAATCAGCTTCACGTTTTTTCCGGATCCTCCCAGCGCCACAACCTTCTGATTGGGGCTCAAGTCTGCTGCCAGCACGGCGTCGCTCTCATCCCCCACGGAAGTTAAGCGTTTCCCCGAACGCACATCGTACAAAACAGCCATTCCGTATTTTACGGGTTCCCCGCCCGCCACCAGCAAAACCGAACCGTCCTGACTAAAGCGGATCACGTTTGGTTGGCCTTCGGGGAAGGGCAGAACACCAAGCGTCTCCCCGTCTGTAAAGCTCACGATGCGAACAGCATTGAGCGCGGCCGCAGCATAAATGGGCGCCACAGGACTGGCCGCCAGAGCAATAACCGGCGGTTGGTTCACCGGAACGGGTTGGGTGATTAGCGGCCAATGCTCTGGCGTGGGGGCGGGACCCTCTGCGCGCTTCATCGCAACCGGCTTGAACTGGGTATCTCGCGCACTCACAAGAGACTTCCCCCCGGAACGCTCCAACGTCCCCGCCTCGATCCACGCTTTAATTAGACTGATTTGCGCGGCGGGAATCGGCGGCTTTTTGGGCGGCATCCGCTCCGAGTCGTCCTCTGCGGTAATGGCCTTAAACATCAAACTCGTACTGGGTCGCCCTGGAATCACAGCGGCGCCGCCGCTTCCTCCCTTTGAGAGCGTCACAAAGGTGGAAAGATTTAGATCCGCCTTCTGTTCGTCCTCGCCGTGACACTTCAGGCAGTGCTCGCGAAGGATCGGCTTAATGTGCTCCTCATAACTCGGCGGCGCCTCGGCCGCTCGCATTGCGAACGGAAAAATCAAAACTGAAACCAGCGTGCCAAACCCTCGTCCAAGTGCCCCCATAAATTCTAGTGGTTGAATATGAATTCGGAGGAATTCAAAAGGCTCCAAAAAATATCTTGGTAGACCAGCTCCGGCTTGCCCTCAGCGCTCGAAACAATTGCCGCAAGCTGAGTGTTCTCCACCGCAGTCGGTTTCCGACTGAGCGTCCGCAAAAAGAGATCCTCCAGCAAGGCTTCAGGTGCCACTTTTTGTCCAAGGCCGCGTTCAAGCACTCGACCGGCGCGAATCTGGTTAAGCACGGTGTCGCCCGCGACAAGGTGAAGCGTTTGTGAAAGTGTGGATTCCGTTTTGGTATCGCACGCACACACACTTTGGCGGGCGGTTCGGCCGAAGGTTTCAAAGAAACTGTCCCCCGCGGTCAGGCGCGTGGTGTCTCCCGGACTGCGCGGGTACTGTTGGACCGCGCTGGTTCCTTTGGGGAAGTAGGAAAATCCGCGCTCTCCGTCGGTGGCTTTCACAATGGCATCCAGCAACACTTCCGCGCGTAAACGGCGCAATTGGGCTCTGGAAAACTGACGAGTATCTTCGGCATTGCTCGGGTTGGAGGCGGCGGAGGCTTGATAGGTATTGGATTCAAGAATGTCCTTGAGGAGGGCACGGAGGTTGAACCCAGACTCGACGAACCTCTTTGCCAAAGCATCCAGCAGCGGCCCGTTGGTGGGAGGGTTGCTGACCCGCATGTCATCAACGGGTTCAACGATGCCCCGGCCCATAAGTTGCGCCCAAAACCGATTCACAAAGTTGCGCGCAAAAAGCGGATTCTCCCCGGCGGTGAGCCAATCCGCGAGGGCCTTGCGTGGGTCGCCACCGGTGGGCACTGGGTGTTCGCCACCAAGGACAGTCGCCGGCATGGGGCGGTCGTCGACCAAATGCCGCGCAACCGGAGCGGCTAGGTCGTTAAAGACGTAAAACTCGCGAGGCTCAACCCCTTGCTTGCGTCGAATCCCGGTGAAAAACGAGACCCAGCCGTAGTAGTCGTTCATCGTCCAGCGATCAAACGGGTGGTTGTGACACTCCGCACATTGGATGCGCACGCCGGTAAATAGTTGGGAGAAATCCGAGGCGAGGCTTTTGGGTGTCACTTTCACGTCATGAACCAGCATGGTGAAAAGGTTGGAGGGTCCATGGGTGAGATTGCTGCCGGAGGCCGTGATTTGGTCTGCGACAAACTCATTCCAAGGGCGGTTGGAGGCTATCTGCTCTCGGATCCATTCGTAGTAAGCATCCGCGGCTTTCACATCGGTTGCCGAAGGGGCGTAACCACCGCCTTTAATGCGCACCCACTCCGCCCAGAGGTTAGTCCACATGTCCGTAAATCCTTGGCTGCTCAAAAGCTGGTCTATCAATTTGGAGCGCTTCTCTGGCGCTGGATCTGCGAGAAAGCCTTCTGCTTCGGAACGCGTGGGAAGGCTGCCGGTAAGGTCGAGAAAGATTCGCCGCACAAATGTGGCGTCATCACAGGCCACTGAAGGAAGAATTCTCAACTGCTCCAAACGTCGGTACACCGCTTGGTCGATCGCGTTTTGGGGGACTGGATTTGGCCAGACAAACTCTTTGCCCTCGGGCAGCACAATGACCTCCGCCCCGATAGTAAAGCGATTGAAGCGGGCGAACACCGAGGTATCCCCTCGCCCCTTGGGCGTCACTGCACCGGATTCATCTACCTTGGCTGCCGCTGGATTATTGGAACTGAAAAGAGCCAGCGTCGTCACGTCCCGCTCCGATCCATCGGAGTATTTGGCGATGACCTTTGTGGAAACCGGTTTTCTTTCACCGTCAAACACGATGCTTTTGGGCTCCAATGCGATGGAAATTGGCTCAGGCACCGAGGCCGAGTCGTCCTTTGCTCCCGCGCGTATCCAAGACAGCAGGGTTTGGTAGTGCGGAGAATTCACGGTGAAAACTTCGCCCCCCGTGTGCGGAACCGTCCCCGTGGCCTTCAGCAAAACCAAGCTCTGTTCGGGCGCCGCAATGTTTACCCTGCGGCCCACAAACTCTTGAGTAAGCCGGAAGTAGTCGCCCGGAGCGTCGTACCCGAACAAGGAAAGCATGAATCCATCCTTGCCCCTCGCCGCGCCATGACAACCGCCTTGATTACAACCGGCCCGGAAAAAAACGGGCATGACGTCGCGCCTGAAACTCGGCGTCTCACGATCCGTTTTCTCGGGGGTAGCCCCATTGACGAGCGCCGCCGCAGGGCAAACCGTGGGAGCGAAATTGATCACTGCCAGCACGAGCATTACCCAAAAAGTGAGGAACCCCAGTCTCCTCCCGCGCACCCCTTCGATCCTTTGGACCTTTGCAATTTTAACTTCTTCTTCCATGGCTTTAACGAGTGATGGCCGGATCTACCCTCAGGATCCCCTTGCCCAGACGCTGGCGAATCTCCTGCCCGTTCACATTGAACACAAGCTCGCAGGACAACTCCTTGTACTGACCCAGAAGCGCGTCCTCGCTTGCTGCGACCACAAACTTAAGCTGCTTGTCCGCAGCCGAAAGCATTGGTGAGGAACTCACACTTACCCCCTTTGGAAGTCCCAGCAAAGTGGCGCTGGCCTGAGCTGGAAATTCCTTTTTTACGTCCACATCCCAAACCACCTCAGTCTGATCCAGACGCCGAACCGCCGCCGGTTTGTTCTTCAAGGCAACGTACGGCTCCGCAACTTCCAGCGAGAAAAAAGGCGTTGCCGTCCGGATCCGTCCCGCGCCGAGATAATAGGATCCTCCCGTGGTGGAGGATGTCAGAGCGATCTGCCATTGGCTTGGAGGCGCACCGCCATCGGCGAAAAGGCGTAACACTCCTTCGCCCTGATCCGCCCGGATGGTAACCGTCGGCTCGCTACGCACTCCATCGGGCATCCAGTCGGCTTGCACTTCCACCGCTTCGGTAAAATCCGATCGCCGATGGACCCGCACCGTCAGAGGCAACTCCCCGTTTTGGGAAAGCGCGATTTGAGGCGCCAGCACTTCGATGGTGAAGGGAGGTGGCTCGACCACGGCCCAAGCAAAAGCCGATACGGTGAAAGACTGCCACGCATGGCCGCCGGAATGATTCACAAAAGCAAACGATTGCTGGCAATCGCTTAGTAGAGGAGTGCCGTCCACCGTCTTGCAAGTGATTCGCACCAACCCGGCCTGCGCGGGAATGTCCTTTGACGCTTTAAACACAACAGGCACCATTCGCTGCCCCTTCTTAATGCGCGGCGCCTCCATCGTCACGCCAGCCGGCAAGCCCTCCGCCACCAACTCCAATTCGCCCGAATATCGGCTGCCCTGTCCCTCGGCAAGATAGACCGTGACGCAACAGCGGTCGCCTTTGGGGATGGCCAGACTGTTAAGCCGAGGGCATTCCACGGAGTCGATCACCCGGGCGTGGATAAATACATCCACTTGATTCGGTATAGGCTCCACCTCAATCCGATACACGGAGTCTGAGGACCCGATGCCACGCATGTCACTGATGGAAAGCAGGTAAACTCCATCATTTTTAGGCTCCCAAATCACCGATGGATCCAGCATCTCTTTGCGCTGAATCTGCCGCGCCACCGACGGATACCCGCGCTCGGCCATCGTGCTGTCATCGGCCTCCAGTTCCGGGGCTTCGGCGCCCTCGGCCCGGATCGAGATGCGGGGATCCAGCGGCGTTCCCAAACCACGTGCAAAAACGCGCACTCTCCAGCGTTCGCCTTGCTTCACCTTGAGGGAAAAGACATCCACTTCCCCGGGCTTGGAAATAATCCCGTTGAGCGCCGCCGGCAGCAACGGCACCGGCGTGACGGCGGCCCCCTCCTGTTCTAGAACGTTCTCAAAGGCACTGACTCGCATCGGCAAAGGAGACGGCATCGCACCGTGGAAAGCAAAGTCGCCCGCCTTTTCCGGAAGCGCAATCACCACAGGCTTCACTCCCTCGGGGTCCCCTAGCAGACGGGCATCCAGACGCGTTCCAGCCTTTCCTCCAGCCGGATAAACCACCAGCGGACGCGGATGATTTCCGATCGTGGCCACGTAAAAGCAGCGCTCCGCAGCCTTCATAAGGCGCTGCTTTACTTCGACAAAATAGTCACCTGCGATGGGCACGACGATCGAGATGATCGGGTCCTGCAAGTGCAGGGCGCTGTCATCGTTGCGGGCAAGCTCCACTCCTTTTGGAGAAAGGATGCGCACAGTGAGATCAAACTCGTTATCTGCGTAAAATTTGTCCGCGATCCAAACGGAATCCACCTCCACGGAAAGATGTTTACCCGCCTTGGCTGCAACCTTGTAAATATCGATATCCGGCACCTGTGTACTGCTCATACGCCCTCGCACGGCGCAATTCATCGGGACAGTCTGCGCAGTTGCGGTCGTGTCATTGCTTCCTTGGGACTGCTCCGCTTCGTCCACCGTTGGATAACGCGTCACCACAAAGGTCGCGGTCGTGGAAAGCTCCGTGGCCGTCTGCAACTTAAACGGGTAAAGACCAGGGGCCGCATCCCGGGAGATGGCAAACTTGGCCGCGACACGGTCCTCGACATAACCGCCGTGAATGATGTTTTTGGGCGCAGGCAGAGATGGCAACGCCTTAATTTCGACGCACTCAATACCCGGCTTAAAAAAGACAATCCCCCGAGGCTCCTTGATGAAGGAGCCTTCCAAAATCACTTCCACCGTCGCCCCCACCGCACCGGCACGCGGAGTCACGAACTCGATGTGATGCACCATCGGGCCGGCTTGAGCCGTAGAAAAGGCAACCAACAAGGGAAGGGCGGCAAGCAAACGCGCCAAACGAAATTTCATGGGCAAAGGGAGCTGGAGACAGTTGAAGAACCGTCCCGCACACTCAAAATAAAATCAGGCAATAAGGCCTTTAACAGGTTTGCCGCCCTTGACGATATCGATGGGACGCGTCCCCCCGAAGGCGGGAAGGCGCACGGTGGAATCGATCCCAAGCTGATGGTAAACTGTGCTCAGAAAGTCTTCGAGCGGCACCGCATCGCGCGCAGGTTCGGAGGACGTGGCGTCAGAAGCGCCGTAGATTTGGCCACGGGTGAGGCCGCCACCGGCGAGGAGCATTGAGTAGACGCGCGCCCAATGATCCCGGCCGTTACTCGAATTCACCTTCGGAGTCCGGCCGAATTCCGTGGTCACCATCACCAGCGTGGAGTCCAGCAAGCCGCGCTGATCCAAATCCGTAACCAAGCCAGCGATGGCATGATCTAGCGCGGGCATCATCTCGTTACAGGTGCCCTTGATGTCCACGTGTGAATCCCAACTGCCGTAATTCACCGTCACAAAACGCACACCCGACTCCACTAAGCGGCGCGCCAAAAGCAACCGTTCGCCCACCGCCGCCGGTGCGTTTTGCTTAAGCTTGTAACCCCGGCCGTAAAGATCGCGCGTAGCCTCGGACTCCTCGCCCAACTCAAAAGCGCGCCGCGCCCCTTCGGAGGTCAACAGCGAAAACGCGCTCCGGTAAAAGCCGTCCATCGTGTCGAGCTTGTCGGTGTCTGCATCCAGCTTCCGCATTTGCCCCTCGATGATTTGTCTGGCGTGGTTGCGCCGCTCCAATTGGGCGGGCACCACATCCGTGGGAATGGTCATGTCCCGCACCTTAAACTCACCCGCTGCGCCTGGATCTGCGTTAAGCTGGAAAGCTCCGACACTGCTGCTGAGGTATCCTGTGCCACCAGAGAACCCGTTTAGACTTGGAATGGCGATGTACGGAGGTAATTCGCCGCGCTGACCGAGCAGATGAGAGACGACTGACCCCATCTGCGGGTAGTCGATCACCGTCGTGGGTGTGTAGCCGGTGAATAGATGGTACGTCGCCTGACTGTGATCCGGGATTTTCCCCACCACGGAACGCACGACGTTAATTTTGTCGCTCACCTTGGCCAAGCGCGCGAAGTTCTCGCTGAAAATGTCGCCCTGAACCGTTTTTGCGACTCCAAAAGCGCCCCGATACTCGGAGGGGGCCTCCGGCTTTGGATCCCAACTTTCCTGCTGCGCCATCGCCCCTGGCAAATGCAAGTGGATGACACTGCGCGCCTTTCCCTCCTTGAAGGAAGCGGGGTCCAGCGCCGCCTGCGCTTGGATTCGGAACAGATCACTCATGCTCAATCCAAGCGCGCTGCAAAAACCAACCCGCATCGCCTCCCTACGATGCATGCGCATTTGCAAAAAGCCGCCGCAACCTTGCTCAGAGGTAGCGGGTTCAAGGGGAGCGGTGCGCTTGGAGTGCATAATCTTTATCAGTGAGATTTAGCCCGTAATAACCAGGAGCCAACACAAGAAGATGCCTACACGTGGACTAAACTTATAAAAATTCTCGTGAGCACTCCCCTTTTGGGCACTCAACACATAATTAGCAAACAGAGAGCCTAAGATTTCCACCCCATTTGACTGAACTTAATGTTCCATCCTCCCCCTGAAATATGAATACATCCCGCCGAACTTTTCTCAAAACCTCAGCCACCGCATTGCTCGGATTTCCCGCAGTGTTGCGCGCTCAAAACCTCAACTCAAAACTCCAAATCGTAGGAGTAGGCTGTGATGGCAAAGGCTTCTCGGATCTCAGCGAAATTGGTTCGCACGCACGTGCCCAGTTTGTGGGCTTCTGCGACGTCGACTCCAATCGCTTCACTAAGATTGATCAAAAGTTTCCAGGGGTGCCACGGTTTGCTGATTTTCGCCAAATGTTCTCCAAATTAGGTACCGGGGTTGACGCCGTAGTCGTCTCCACTCCCGACCACATGCATGCGGCAATCGCGATGGAAGCCATGCGTCAGGGCAAGCACGTCTACTGTCAAAAGCCCCTCGCCCACTCGGTTTGGGAGGCAAGACAACTACGTCTGCAGGCTGCCAAAAGCCGCGTCCGAACCCAAATGGGCAATCAAATCCACTCTGCCAGCGAGTATCGCACCGGAGTCAAACTGATCAGGGAAGGGGTGATCGGCAAAATCCTCGCCGTGCACTCTTGGCAGCGCAACAGCGGCAACGGCCACACCAAACTCAGTGCGCCGCCAGCTTCCGCCCCTGTGCCGGAGTCGCTCAACTGGGATCTGTGGTTGGGAGTGGCTCCGCAACGTGATTTTGCTCCGGATGTGTATCATCCCTTCAAGTGGCGGGACTGGCAAGAGTTCGGAGCCGGAACAATGGGTGACTTTGGGTGTCACATTTTGGACCCCGTGTTCACCGCTCTGGGGTTGGGCTCACCCGTGAGCGTCCGTGCTGACAACGAAGGGCTTAATGCGCACACATGGCCCTCGGCGGAAACTATCCAATACGTTTTCCCTGGCACAAAGTACACGGCCGGTTCCACTTTGCCGGTGACTTGGTATGATGGGGGGCGCCTTCCGAATCCCGCCCTTGCAAAACTCCCTCCTGGCGTGGAACTCGCCAAGGCTGGCTCCATTTTTATAGGCGAAGGAGGGGTATTAATGCAGCCCCACGTAGCCATGCCTCAACTTTTCCCCATAGAAAAATTCAGTGGCTTCACCATCGAAAAACAGCCCGCTTCCAATCACTACCATGCTTGGGTGGATGCGGCTCTCACCGGCACTGAAACTAGCGACAACTTTGAATACGCCGGCCCCTTGACTGAAGCGGTGCTTCTTGGAAATGTCGCCACTCGCATCCCAGGCGTGAAGCTGGAGTGGGACTCGGCAGCGATGCGCTTGCCCGGACATCCGGAAGCGGAGCGCTTTTTGCGCCGCTCCTACCGCGAGGGATGGACGATCCAAGCGGTTGGATAATGTGAGACAAAGGTGTCGGCAGTGCGCCAATCGCAACTGGCGACACCTTCCTGCCCCTCCCCAGATCTCCGAAGTTGAGCCCATTTGGCCCCTCAACTTCGGAGTTCTATTTAAACTTCCTCAAGCATCGACTTCGCATCGCCGAAGGCCTTCGGGCGGACGTCCATTTTGTCCATCATCGACATGAATAAGCGGCAGAGCTGTCTATCGGGTTTGTCTTTGTAGTCGATTACTCGACCGCCTTTGATCCGGCCACCCGCGCCGCCGAGAAGAATGACCGGGAGTTGGTCGTTGTCGTGTTTGGCGCCGGCCATCATGCTGGAGCAATGCAGGAGCATTGTGTTATCCAGCAGAGTGCGCGGACCTTCCTGGATCGCATCCATTTTCCGGGCTAGGTAGGCCGTCTGCTCCAAAAAGAACTGATTCACCTTAAGCCAGTCGGAGGCATCGGAATGCGAGAGAAGATGGTGGATCATGTAGTCGATCCCGCTGCCAGCCTGCTGGATGCTGGGGAGGTTGGGAAAGCGCAGCGCACTATGGTCGTTGTTGAGCTTCAGCGTGGTGATGCGCGTAGTATCCGTTTGGAAGCCGAGCACCAAAATGTCACACATCAGACGCATGTGCTCCGCAATGTCTTGGGGAATCCCATCGGCTGGGCGCTGGATATTCGGCTTCTCCAGCGTGGGCCGCCAGCCCTGCAATTCGCCACGCTTACCCGCGTTTTCAATGCGTTTCTCCACGTCGCGCACCGACTCAAGGTACTCGTCGAGCTTGCTCTGATCCGCCCTGCTAATATCGCGTCGCAAGTCCTGGGCATCAACCAGCACCGCGTCGAGAACGCTTTTATCCCCGAGTGCGACTTCGTTTTTAAAGAGCCTGTCAAAGGCCAGTGAGGGGTAGATTTCCAGCGGCGTCGGGGTGGTTGGCGAGCTCCACGAAATATGGGAGCTGTAGAGCATCGAGTAATTCTTGTGCACCGAGGGGTTGGCTCGCTCGCAACCGAGCACAAGACTGGGGACCTTGGTAGAACGGCCGTAGGTCTGCGCAAGGAGTTGATCCATGCTTGTGCCCGAGCGGATTTCGCCCCCGGAGGCGATAGGGGCCCCGGAAAGCATGTTTCCGGTCTGGGAACTGTGGATATTCCCTTTTCTGGCTTCCTCGTGATAGAGCCCTCGGAGAAACACCAGCTTTTGTCGGAAATCGCTCAGCGGTTCTAGGACTTTGCCCAACTCCATGGAGCTGCCCTCGCCCGTTGCCCACCATTCCTTGGAGTGAAAGCCATTTCCAGAAAACAACACAGCCAGCCTGATGGGCGCTTCGCTGGCAGGCTTGTTGCGGTTGGGTTCGTCGCCCCAGACGTTGTAGGATTCCAGCCAGGGAAGGGCCATGCTAACGCCAAGGCCGCGAAGAAAGGCGCGCCGGGAGAAGTGGTGTGTTTGCATTTTTGAGGGATGGATGAAGTTTAGTGGCTTGAGACGATTTCGAAATCTTTTCCGCGGACTTCGCGAAACTGAGGGCTGGTTACGATCAGGTTGAGGGCGCTCCCGACCCTGTACTCATGGCTTTTCAACTCGTTGACCATGGCCGTGATCAGCGGCTTATCCGAGAGCTGCACGCTGCGTCCCAAAGCATATCCCAGCAGCTTCCGGCAGAACTGCCGCAAAAAGTCGTCGCTCCGTGTGCTCAGAAGCGCTTCCCTGAGCCCCGCCAAGCCATCGATGACGGTGCCGTCAGGAAGCGTTGTCTTGGTATCAATGGCGAGGCCGGCGGAGTCCTTGCTTCGCGCGCGTCCGATGCCGTCAAATCCCTCCAGAGCGAACCCAAAAGGGTCCATGCGTCTGTGGCAGTTCGCACAAACGGGGTCGGCGCTGTGTTTCTCGATGAGTTGTCGTTCCGTGAGTCCCTGCGGCGCCTCCTCCGGCAGGAGGGGCACCCCTTTGGGCGGACGCGGCAACTTCTCTCCGAGAACCACTTCGCTCAGCCAGTTACCCCTAAGAATAGGGCTGGTCCGCGACGCTCCGCTCTGTTTGGCGAGTGTGCTCGCAAAGCCAAGAATGCCTCCACGCCCCTTCGCGCGTAGACCGTCAACCCGCTGCCAGTCCTCGCCTTTAATCTCGATCCCGTAATGCGAAGCCAGCGTGCCGTTCACAAAGGAATAGTCCGCATCGAGCAAGGAAAGGACGGAGCGATTTTCAGCAAATAAATCCATAAAGAACCGAACAGCCTCCTCCTGCATAGCGCTGCGAACGGTTTTAAAGGTAGGGAAATGGCGTTCGCTTTTTTCGTCGAGGGTCTCGACGTCGCGGATATGCAGCCATTGACACCCAAACTCGGTGGCAAGCCTGCGCGCGCGCGGATCCTTGAGCATGCGCTCGGTTTGGGAGAACAAGACGCCGGGATTGTTGAGGGATCCGTTTTTGACTGCGGCCAGAAGCGCCTTGTCGGGCGGGCCTGACCAGAGGAAATAACTCAATCGCGTGGCAAGTTCCCAATCATTGACGGGAGCCGCCTTCAAGCCAGGAACCGGCCGTTCGCCACGGTAAAGAAAGGCAGGGGCAATGAGCGCGCGCGCCAAAAGCATTTTGATCGCCTCGGCGTGTGGAATTTCTTCTTTGCGAAGCCGTTGATACAGTGAACGGAGTTCCGTCTGCTCCCGGGCGGCAAGAGGACGGCGCCATGCGCGCGCGGCGAAATCAAGAGCGGCCTGTACGTGGATAGGCTCCACTTCAACGAGGCGTTCCTTGAAAGCGGCGGCCGCCTGCATAATGGGCTCTCGCAGCGGGGCAAGACGCTTGTCTCCGTTCGGCTTGTCGGGCCCGTCCTGCGAGGAGAATTGCCAGATTTGCTCAAATGCATCGACAGACGTCAGGGCATCTTGGCTCACGAAGTGGAGCTCCGCCCACATTCGGTCTATGTGGGCTTTTGGGGCGGCATCCAACATCAGGCGCGAGAGCACCTCGTCCTCCCGATGAAACAAAGTGAGGGTCACGACTTCGTCGACAGGGACAATCTTTGTATAGCAAAGCGCCACTGGAAACAGTTGGCGGAAATCAGCAAAAGCGGCTTCAAAGCGAGCGCGCGCAGCGCTGGCGTCATGAACAAGAATGGGCGAGTTGAAGGCGACCGATGTCGTGCTGGCGGTCCATGCGCCGCTCTCGGTTTGCGCTTGGGAGCCGCTGAATTGCAGGCCACCCTGCTGAGTCGGCTTGGTCGTGGATGCCTGCAATTGCACGCTGGCCTCCGAAGCGCTCGCTGGGTGGAGCCGCGCTGTGGCGATGAACTCCGCGCCTTCGAGCAGTTGGGCGGGGAGCCGCACCTCGATCACATTAGGAGCCTGAACACACAGCTCACCCGGCGCCACCGCCCCTCCCTTGGGATGCTTCCCAAAAAGGGATGGGTGAAGGCCGTAGGCGGAAGGCGAACCGTCATCGCCAGACCTAACAGAGCGCAGTATCGATCCGAGCAAGGGCCCGTTTAGGTCGAGCATCTGCGTGTACAGAGCTTGCTCCGGAGTGCCGGCGCCCATGGCGGCAATGTCATTCTGCAACAACATTTGAAGTTGGTGCGCAATCTCAGTCCTCGTCACCGCGTCTTTGGAATGACGCCACTTCGACAAAAGCGATCCCTGCGGAATGGAGCGGGAGAACCCCGGCTTCTCGGGTTCTCCGAAAAAATGCCATACGTCCTTGTTGCCATGGCTGTCTGCATGAGGGTTGCCGGCGAGGATGTCTGGAGAGAGCTCCTTGGCCGCATTCCACTCGGTTTTCCCGTCGCTAATGGACAGCTCTATTCCAGTGAGATCACAGGCGTGGTCTCCACTTTTCGGACCAATGACAATTGCAATCGCGTCTCCTTTCAGCACTTGGACGTCTTCATGCTTGCCCAGATCAATCAACTTCCCGGCGTCGCTTTCTCCCTTCGCCAGAGTTTCCACCGTGTTTCCTTTACGCAATTGAAGCTCCCAAGTAATGCCATTTCCGCAGCCTGTGTGCACATCTTGGACGCTGCCGGTAATTTGCAGACTTCCAGCAATCGGACTCTTCCACGCAATGACCGCCGCAAGTTTCGGCGAGGGATGCGTCGCGATGCTGTGGGGTTTCATCGTCCCTGGCAGACGAACAGTTTGGTCCGACGAGTTCGCTTGGACGCTAAATGCGGCTTCCCCAATCCAGCCTTTAACGAAGTTGTAGTTGGGAGTGCTCTCCATTTTCTTGGTCAGCAAGGGTCCCAGATTCACCTGTCCTGCCGAACCGATGCCCAGATAGTTCAACCAATCTGTGAGTAGTGCCACCGAGACCCCATGTTTAAGCGCCAGCATCGCGACGTCGGTGCGGGCTTTTGAAAACTCGGCCTCATGGGCGGCCGCGAGGCATCGCTCAGCGGAGGCAACCACCTCGCTGCGCCGCACCGCGAGTTGCTGTAAGGCGGCGCGCACGTCAATCAGGCGCAGGTCAGGGCGGCCCGCGACAACCAGTCTGGCATTTTCCCAAATGGCAAAGTCCTGCGCATTGCCATCTCCCGCATCGCCGCTGGAGAGATAAAAGGTGAGGTCGCCACCATCTGCTGGCGGGGCGAGCTTCAGTTTGACTTCATGCTTTGCGGTGAGCGGCGTGACTGGCTCCATCCACGACTTGGGACCGTCCACCTTTCCAAGGTGACCGATGCTGTTGAGCTTCCACAGAGATTGCTGCCAAGGTTCAATGTCCGAGGCCGTCAAAGTTCCAGCGGCATATTTGGCACGCAGCGTGTCGAGGAGTTGGGAGGGCTGATTCGCGCTGAGGGCTGCGCGCAGGGTGTCGAGATATCGGGAGCTTAAACCCTCCGCACTTCCTTTTCCCTGAAGGGCTGCCAGATATTTGGGCACGGGCAGCCGACCGCCGGCGCCGGTGTTTAATTTAATGCCCTGCTGTACGACCTCAGTGCCAGCCCCGTCTGATGAGTATCGTGAGTAAAACTCCCGGATGTTTCCCAAAATTTCATTAGTCCAATCACGTGCGGAGGTGCCTTCAGAAAACCAGATTCCGCTGGGCGTAAGCACCGCATGGGAGGCGATGCTTTTTGCGGCGTCCAGATACTTCCCGAGCAGTGAGGGGGACATCACCAACGCTGCACCTACGTTGGTAAAGCCTTCGCCGGCGGCACCGTCGATGGGAAACTCTTTGGCCGGATCCAAAGTGGCCACACCGGTAAGGTCTCGAACCGAATAAGTGTACTCCATATTCGAGAGGCGGCGTAACACAACCGGGCCGGGATCACCTGCGCTGGCGAGGGCGATCACATCGAGTGTGCCCTGCATCCAATGCGTCAGGATCTGCAACTGTTCAGGGGATGGCTTCGGCTTGTCCTTCGGCGGCATTTCCTTGTCTCGAATTTGCTCCAGAGCATGTTCCCAGACAACGGGATCCGCTTTCACATCAGCCAAGGAACGGAAACGCTCCAAGTCCAGGTCGCCCTTCTGCTTTTCCGTCGAATGGCAGGTGATGCAGTACTCTTTAAGAATGGGTTGGACGTTATCCCTGAATGAATCCTTCGCAGTTTGCGCTTCGGCGCTCACCGCGAATAAAAACGAGAGTAAGGCAAGACCGTGCGCTAGGGTTCTGAGGAGGGATGAGAAGCGAGCGGTCATTCGGGGATTTTAAACTGTCGACACTTCCATTCAATCCAGAAGTGTCGACAGTCTTTGATTAATTCTCACAACCGGCCCAACGTGTGGCGTTGTTTCCCCCCCGGATTGGACAGCAATACCTGCTGTGATTGCCGGATCAAGCGTGGAGGGCATGGCGTTATCCTCCGTTGATATCGATTACAGAACCACTTGCCGTCATGCCGCCACAATGCTGATACGAAAGGGACACTGGCAGATTATGTTGCTGCTACCGGCCCCCTCCCACGGTGGCGATATCGAAAGTGAACTCGGTTTCCGTGAGGCGTTCCGCTCCAGTGCCGCCACGCCAATCGTCATTCATCATCGCGAAACTGCCGGGCGCGTTGTGACGCACATGAATGCACTGCTCAAACGCGTACCATCCCCCACCGCCTTTGTGGTCGCTCGCTCGGTTCATACTCTCACGGTCATCACTCACTGCGCCTAGGACTCCAACTGCCGCGTGATGCAGCGGTCGTCTCGCGCGATGATGACGCCTTTCTAGATCACCTCGTCCCCCACGTCACGCGCTACAGCACTGATGCCCTGAAATTTGTAAAACAACTCTCACGCATGGTGTTGGACCTTGCTCAAACAGGCCGCACAAAAACAAAGCGGGTGCGCTTGATGCCGGATCTGCGCAAAGAGCAATACCGCGGGAGAGCGTCAAAAAAACGAAACCAGTTAACCCACAGAGCAGAAATCAAAAAAGCCTACCGCTTCCAACTCCGCTCGAAGTTCCTGTTCACGAGCTTCCGAAGGACTCCGAAGCGGCAACCGGGCGGCACCGCAATCCAGACCAATGAAACGCATGATCGCCTTTCCCGCCGGTTGTCCACCAAACCTCACAAAGATAGAGATCATTGCGTTTGCACGGGCTTGATGGGCCCTCGCGCTTTCAAGGTCTCCCCGTTCAAACGCCTCCATGATGCGGTGGTAAATTGGCGCCGCAAAGTTGTAGGTGCTGCCAATGGCGCCCTTTGCTCCAAGCGAAAGCCCGGCTAGCAAAATTTCATCCCGCCCAAATACCACATCAAAACGACCATCCTGCATCCGAATGCATTCTGCAAAATCCATTAGATTCTCGAATGTGAATTTCACTCCGGCAAGATTCGGAATCCGGTCATGAGCCAGCTTCAGAAAGTCAGCGGCAGGCAGCTGCACTCCGGTCATGGATGGAATTTGGTAATAGTAAAAGGGCAGCGCGGGAGCGGCTGCAGCGACTTGCGCACAGAACGCCACAAGATCTTCCTGATTAGACGGCTTGAAGAAAAACGGCGCATAACAGCCAACACCCTTCGCCCCAATTTGTTGAGCGTGTTCTGCGAGGGCTCGGCAATCCGGCAGTGCGGTATGGCCCACATGAACAATGACCCGCAGATTTGCGCCAGCAACTTCACACCAGCGTTTGGCGACCAGCATCCTTTCAGCGACGCTCAACGAAGCGCCTTCGCCCGTGGTGCCACAGACAAAGGCGCCGCTGACACCATTTGCAATGAGGGAGTGCGCCTGGGCCTCAATTCGATCGAGGTTCAAACTACCATCGGGATGGAACGCAACAAAGGGAGCGGCGATGAGGCCGTTGAGTCTTGGATAATTCATATGCTGTTTAGTTCTGACTTACTTTTTATTTCTGGGCACTTTTAACAAAGCCTTGGATCGACGCGGAAATTTTTTTCATTGGCCATTTCCCTGCTGCATGGACCAAACCTCCGGTGTGCGCACTCTTGGACGGACTTCCCCATTGGGGATCACCACTCGATTCCTCCACAAAACAGCAGGCGCAGTCACCCTCGAAAACGGAAGCGCTCCGAGGTTGCTCCACGCATCGCTGCTGGAATCATAACAGAGCACATCCTGCGGAAAACCGGGATGCTTTTCAATGGGCGAGAAGTCCACATTCACACCATCATCGCCCGTAAAAATAAGTAGCGAGGATTGCCCAAAAACTGGCGCTGGTGTGGGAGCCGCCACCGCAGCTCGCGGCAGATCTGCTATCCGCCTCCAGCCCTGCCCTGGGGTGTATCGGTATGCGTCCCGGAGGTATTCTCGAACGAGTTTCCCTGCGCTATCCTTCATCAATCTAGTTCCGCTCATTAAAAAGAAGGAACCATTCTGCACACCCGCGACCGCCAGCATTCGCTCGGGCCCCGGCCACGGTTCAAGCGCCTCCCATGTCGGTGCGGGCGCCGTCAAATCCAGAGCCCAAAACGTCCTCATTGCCTGCTCAGAAGTGGGAGTTTCAAGACCGCCGGCAACATAAATGACATTCCCAAGCAAAGCCCCACAACCTTGTGCGCAAGCCTTTGGGAGAGACGGCAGCTGAACACGTTGCACTACTCCCTTCCGCCATCGGAGTTCAAACACGTCCGCGAAATGGCGGTTTGCATCACTCCCGCCCACGCATATTAACCCATGCGTTGAGCTGATCGAGATCCCATACCCAAGCGGGTGCGGCAATTCAAATCCCGTGCTCCATTTTCCTTCGGGCTCTTCGAGAACAAACACGCTGGCGTACCACTTTTTTTGGATCGGATTGGCCCAGCGTTGCCCGACGATGTTCGCGCCTCCCGCCACCAAAAGCGCCCCGTTACTAACCCCGGCAAAGGCCCCTGCAAATCCTTCCCGATCCGGAATTGGATTCATTTGGCTCCAAGAAAACGAAGAACTCATGGCGTTATATTTTGGTGAGGATTGGGCAGAACCTTCCCTCACAAAGCAAAGCCCGAGAGCAAGAATCGGGATCCAAAGTTTGCGTGGGCTTCGAGTGAAATTCATCGCGAACAACTCCCGTGAAAATCCAGCGTCCGCGGAGAAGTTGCCACCGCTAATCCCGTCTCAAACCTCTCCTGATTCAACCCGATGAGCGTGAGTGAACTCTTTTGCTCGTAAATGCACGGCATGGTGGCATCCGAAAAAAGCGCAAAGTCGCAGCAGGCGCTCGACCTTAGCTCAACGCACTTTGCTTCAATAAACGTTCGGCCCTCGCCCCGATTGAGGAGGAGAACAACATAAAGGAGGCCAAAACAAAACCAAGCGCGCAGAAAGCGAAGACGCATCTTTGAAACATAGCGATGCGACCATCGATCCCGACAAACAAATGTTGGTAATTCTGGTTTACCACTATTTTTGCTTCCGATCCCCTCTCGCGGCAGTATTGCCAGTATTTTCACCGGACGCTCCCCCGTAGCCATCGCGATGACACGCTTCTCTGCCCCCCTACTCGCCGGAGATGTTGCCTAATTCATTCAGCAGCGTTGCCTGCATCGTTTCCACTAGAGCACGCAGGCTCGTCGGTGAGCCCAAGCCCTCCAAGTCGCTCACCTGCAACGCATCCCAACTGAGATCCACGTCCATCGTCTCGGTTCCCGTGTCGTACCCGCCCAGCGCCGTTTCCGGTGCACCGTACAACGCCGCTTCACCCACTGTCTCCACGCGACCGGAAAGCGCGTAACTCGGAGAGAAGCTCGCTGTCGGCACGCGCGATGCCACAACGCTAAACTCCGACCTATCGCTCGCCAAACCGTCCTGTACCGTCTCGTCCTGTGGAGACCACTCATCACTGCTCAACGCCGCACTCAAATCCGTGCTCGATCCCCAAACCCACAACGCGCGGCCTGGGATAACAATCGTCTTTCCATCCACCAATGTATTGGCGCGCTCTAGCAACCAGTACCCGTTGCGGGCCGTGCCGCCCGAGAGGCTCGCGCTGAGCGACGGCGTCGCGCTGGCCCAATACACCCACCACGATGTCTGCGCCAACCCCGTCTCACTGGAACCCGCCGTCAGATTCGACGGTGCTGCCGTTCCGCTTGGAAGCACACGCAAACGTGCACTGGCTTCCACACTGCCCGCGGAATTAGTCACTTGAACGCTATAAACACCGTCGTCTGCCGTAGTGACTGCAGGGAGCTTCAACGTGGTACCGGTTGCATTAGGAATAAGCACGCCTGCCTTGCTCCATTGATAAGAGACCGCCACATCGGACCGGACCACCACCGCAAACATTACCGCGGCGCCGGCCCCGTCA
The DNA here is from genome assembly GCA_943329925.2 of Opitutus sp. GAS368. GTDB lineage: Bacteria > Verrucomicrobiota > Verrucomicrobiia > Chthoniobacterales > Chthoniobacteraceae > Chth-196. The sequence goes on along the minus strand of CALQFT020000022.1, from coordinate 11,004 downwards.
ACCACAGTCCGGGCCACTGGCGGGACGACGATTACCGGCACCTTCTTTACCTCCAAGATCACCGCATTACTAGTCGCCGTTTCACCAGTATCCTTGCGGGTAACCGTCACGGCGTAGGAGCCGGCGTCTATCAAAGTCGATGCTGCCACTCGGTATTGATCACCCTGCGCTCCCGCTAGTACCACGCCGTTTAACCTCCACTCGTAGCCAAGGCTCGCACTTCCAGAGCCACGCACCTGCGCCACAAAACTCACCGCACTGCCCAGCGGCACCGCTGCCAGACTTGCCAGACTCACACTCAATTTCGTTTGCACTAATACTTTTGCGATGTCGCTCAATACCGATCCACCCGCGTTAGAAACACGCACCTGATACAATCCCCCATCCTCTGCCGTCGCAGCGGAACGCACTAAATTGGCCGTGGACTCACCCACAATTTCAGTGCCGTCCTTCAACCATTGATAAGCCAGAACGCCGCCGCCACCCGCAGCGACGCTTAACCGGAAAGCTGCACCCTCCGTTGTGGTTGTGGATGCCACTGGTTGGGTCGTTATTGAAATAGGAGTGGTTACTAAAAGCGTCCGCACCGCACTTTTCATCGTGCCGCCACTCACCGTGTTGGTGATGAGCACCGAGAATTTCACCTCGCCCTGCCAGTCTACTGGCACAGCCTTGAGCGTGAGTTCAGAGCTTGTCGCCCCAGCGTAAACCGAGCCGTTGGAAACTGCCGCTCCGTCCTTGTACCACAGGTAGGAGTACCCGCCGCCCGAGGCGTTGCGCACCGTCACACTCGCCTTTACTCCATCGCCTGGGTTTGCTGTCGCAGGCACTTCCATGGCGTCAATCTTCGGATCTACGAATAGCTGCAGTCCCGGGCTGCTCGCAAAGCTCGCTCCATTATCGACCACCACGTCGTACAAGCCGTCCGAGTCGTTGCCAACCGTGGGCAGGCTGTAGCTCAGCGCAAAACTGCCAGCGCTACACACCACATCCCGAGTCTGCACCACCACGCCATCCTTGCGCCACCGCGTTGTGACCGAGGCGGCTCCAGTGGACTCCGTTCCGGTCGCGACCAGTGCGAGGTTGAGTGAACCGCTGCGCAGAATTGGCGAGGTTGTGCCCGTCAACGTTGGGGCGCCTAGGATCCCCACTGCTCCGGTCTGGGCCACGCTGAGGACCGACTCCACGCTCGTCGTCGTGCCGTAGCTAGCCGTGACCACTCCGTTTGTAATCTTGACGCCATTCACCACCACCCAATACGCCGAGTGATCATCGCCTTCTGTTACTCCCTTGACTGTCAAGACTTTCTGCGTTCCCCCTGACACGAGGGACTCCACCCCATCAGCGGCGCGACGCCACCATTGATAAGTAAATTCCCCCGTCCCGGAAACATCCACGCGGAACGTAGCCGCTCCACCAACCGAGGCCACTACGGCTTGAGCTTGCATGCTGACCGTAGGCTTCGAGTTGACCAACACTCGCACCGTATCTCCCAACGCAGCACCATAACTATTGGATACCAGCAGGTCGTAATAGCCCGCCTCAAGGGTGCTCACCGCTGGGCTGCGGAATTCGATAACCGAGGCCGTTTGCGCCCCGCTAATGTACACCGAGTTGCTCGCTCCACTAATCGCTCGGCCATTCAAGCGCCACGTGTAGTAGACCCGTCCAGCCGATATGTCGCGCACCTCGGCTTGGAGCAACAGCGTCCCGCCACTCGCTACTTCCATCGGCGTGCTCGTAGGCGTGGGCACCATCACCACGCTCGGCGGAGCGTTCACCACCACACGCGCCACCTCCCTCGGCCCATTTGTGGCGGGGGCGAAGGAGAAGCCGTTCCGCAACACAACTCCGTAGGTGCCGGCCTGCTCCGCTCGTATTGCGGTTAGAGAAAGGGATGTGGAGGAACCACTGCTGATAGGATTGACTGGCCACGCGGCCGCGCCGCTTGGTTTGAAATACCATTCCACCTGCAGTTGGTAGCCAGTCGCTAAAACATGCAACTCAGTGCTATCCCCCTTGGCAAGGGTCAGGGAAGCAATCGAGTTCCCGGCACTAAATGCAACAGGGTTGTTTACAACGACTTTCACCGGTGCACTCTCCACCATTCCGTTCACCTTGCCATAGGCACGTACTTTATACCCAGTCTCATCGCCTTGTTGCAGAGCGGATAGCGTCAGACTTCCCGACACTTGCTCTACCACCAGATCCCATTTCAAGGTCGTACGCGACTGCTTGTAGAACTGGAACGATCCGGCGTCCTGCAGTGCGCCTGTCATGCTAGCCAACAATGTCAGTGTGCCGCCGGGGTTGACCGACCCACCCAGCGCCTCAAGTTTCAACACCAAGGGATCTAGCACATTGACCACGGCAATGCCGCTAGAAACCGTTCCCGCAGCGTTGCTGACCTCCACGCGATACTCGCCTTCGTCCAACTTCTGTACGCCGCGCACATAGCAAGTGCTTCCTGAAGCCGTCTTCGCGCTTGCCCCGGGAACTGGCACCCACAAGTCGGTACCTGCCTTGCGGAAGTACCACTGGAATTTGGTATCAGAGGTCACCTCCGCACCAATACTCAATGTCGCTGTACCGCCCGGCAGCAAGGTTTGTAATGCAGCGGGATCGGCAAGAATTTTTGGCAACGGTTGAACCCTAAGTGTAAACGGCACGCTCTGAACTGTAACCACTCCATTGGCGCCATCCGGAATTGAGACACTGGCCACGTACTCACCCGCGTCCGCTGTGGTCACATTGTACAAGCTCAAAGCCGCCTTGTCCGCGCCGCGCGCGCCGGAAGGCAGACTGCCATCCTTCTTTGTCCACGCAAACGTCAGGCCTTCGCCCACGGGGAACACGCGAAGCACTCCTACACCGCCTTCAGGCACGGCCACGATCTGCTGTGCTGCGAGCGCTGCGACCTTCGCAGAATCGCTACGGAAGCCCGCCGGATAAAGCGGATCGGCGAGATTAATGTAGACGAGCACCGGATCGCTCAACACCGCGTCGCCACTGCCGGACACTAAAGTCGCCACCGCTTGATAATAACCGGTAGCCGCAGCCCCTGCCAGAGTGAGCGAGGTTGTCGGCGCCACCGTGGCCCCATTAGAGGCGAGATCGAGGCCGCTTGAGGCGCTTCCAGAGGAAAGACGGCGCCATTTTTGTATCGCGTAACCCTCAGGTGCAGTTGCTGTAAGCACTACAGGATTTCCATCCACCGAGGACTTCGCTGTGGGTTGCACTATGAATACCGGCGTCGCTAAAGCATCCAGTAACTGGAACACAGGTGTGGTTACCACATCCCCAGCCGGCCCGCTCACGGCAACACGATATGTACCCAAATCCGAGGTGCCAGCCTCTAGGAAACTCAACGTGTCCCCGCTCGTTGTCAGGACGGTCTCGGGGACAGATTCCGACGCAAGCTTGGTCCATGTAAACACCAGCGGTGCCGTTCCCGTCGCAACCACGCGGAAAGCTGCCGCACGGTTGGAATCGCCCGCAGTAGCAACCCTGCGATCACCAGGCACTGCCAGCACCGTTACCGGCTCAAACACCTGGACCAAGGCGCGGCGAGACACCGAATCACCAATGTCCAACCCGCCCAATTTGGTATGCACCACACAGTCGTAGTAGCCCGTGTCCAGCACACTCAATCCATTACGCGTGACTGTTGGCGCCGTTGCTCCAGTGATGAGCAAGCCGTTGCGCCTCCACTGGTAGGACAGTTCACCCTCGCCGCTTACAACCGCACTCAAACTGACAGATCCGCCCTGCACAGCTTTGCTATCGGCGGGCTGGGTGACAAACACCGCGGGCGAAGTCACACGCAACACCGCTGGATCAGAAAGCACACCATTGACGCTCACCGAATTGCGCACCAACACCTGATAGGAACCGGAGTCCACACTGGCCACCGAACTGAGTGTTAACTCGGGTCCATTGGCGCCGGCCACAGGGGCGCCGTTGCGGGTCCACTGGTAGGAAAGCACTCCGGAACCAGTCGCCTTTGTTGCGAAGGTTACTGCAGCGCCCGGTCGCACCGAGGCACCTTGGGGCTGCTGGGTAAACGCCACCGGCTTGTCGATCACCACACGCGCCAGGGCGCTAGTGAGATGGCCCGTCGCGGTGGTGATTAACGCGAAGTAGACGCCTTGATCGCCCGCATTAGTCGTGGCAAGCGCCAACGTGGAACCGCTTTGGTTTGGGACGAGTTGCGCAGAGCGACCGACCCCTTTATACCACTGATAACTCACCGCTCCAGTGCGATTAAGCGCGACCGAGAGGCTCAGCGGTTCACCCAAGTTTACAGTGGCACCCTGCGGCTGAGTAACGATCTGCCAGGGTGCGTTGACCACCAGTTCGCATTGATTGGAGGTCACACGTTCGTAGCCGTTGCTGACCACCACATCGTAACGTCCTACATGCACTCCGCCGACTGAGCTTAACGAGAACTGCGGCCCCACCGCACCCCGGATTGGAACCCCGTTAAAGCGCCATTGATAACGAATCGTGGCGTCGGCGGGCGTTGCACTCACGTCCAGTTTGAAACGACTGCGCGCATCCAACTCCACTTTCTGCGGCAGACTTGTCACCGCTACTGCAGCAGCCACAGATAGCGTCACCTTCCTCTGGCTCATCCCAATGCTATCGGTGACGTAAACCGTGTAATCGCCCTCATCAGCCTTGCTCACAGCAGTCAGCGCCAACTTCCCGCCAGTCTGAGCGGCAAGTACTTTGCCATTAAAGAACCACTGGTAGGAAAGGCTGTCCCCGCTTAGCGCTGAGTTTATCAGCGGCTCAAACACGGCATTTTGGCCGGGGCGCACCAGCAAGTCCGCCATGCCGGAAATCAGCGGCGGCTGAAGGATGGTCACCAATGTGGTGCGCACGGTGGCTCTGCTTTTTTCCGCGCCGCCGGAGAGGGCGGAGACCTGGAGATCATACACCCCGGCGTCATTGTTGGTTAAAGAAGCGATGGAGAGATTGCGCGTGGTGGAGCCAGAAATGCCGGTGCTATTGGAAATCGCAAGCCCGTTGCGCCTCCATTGGAAGGCAATGTCCACGCCATCCTGTGGTGCGATTACAGTTGTGAAAGAAAGGGCTAAAGGCTGGCCTTGCTTGCTTTCCACAACACGCGCCGCCGCTGGAACCCCGGTAGGAAGTGCTGCATGCACGGCGGAACTGCTCCCCGTAACAACCAGATTGTCCGCGTCGTCCGAGATGCTCTCAATGCCTCTTAGTTGCGAGAGCGTCGCCAAGGCGCTCTTCACCTGACCATACGGATTGGTCACAAGCACGAAATAACTGCCAGCCGTGTCCGAACCATTAGCTTTCTTAATAACCAGTTCGGAGCTCGCTCCGCCGGTGAAGCCTTCTCTGCTCTTGAGACTTACGGACCTTCCTTCTACGACGTGGAACCACTCATAACTCAGCGGAGCAGCACCAGTGGCAACCACCGAAAAGCGCACTTCCTCACCGTCCTTCGCGGAGCGCGATGCTGGTAGCTTGGTCACTACTGGCGCGGTGTTTACCATCAGAGTTGCGGGCACGCTCGTCACTGCGTTGACGTCATTGGACACCACCACATCGTAGCTCCCGTTGGAGCCTGACGTTAAATCCGTGGCGCCTTCGGTCACTGCGATGCTCAGCGTTTCCGTAGCGCTTCCAGATACGTTGCCGTCATCAGTCAGTTCTACGCCGCCCTTGCGCCACCGGTACATAAGGCCCGTTGCCCCTGCCTTCGGAGTGCCCGTGGCACCTACCGTGAACTTCACGGATGTCCCCGCAAGCACCGTCTGTGACACCGGTTGCTGGGTGATTGTGACACCCACTGGCACACTTACCGCTGCGGACAAACTCGTCTGACTGCCCGCCACGTTTTCCACCACCACATCATACAATCCCGCATCCTGCGCAGTGATACTCGCCAGCGTGTAACTGTCTGCGTTTGCTGCACCCCCAATGACAACCCCGTTTTTGCGCCAGTAATAACTCAGCGGCTCGGTTCCCGTCGCCCTTACCAACAAAGTCAGGCGACTACCCGCTTTCACCGCGCCACCCAAGGGAGACACCGTGATGCTTGGGGCGACGTTGACCGACAACTGAGCCGATGCGCTCACAGAAGTCCCGTACGCGTGGTTTACCACCGCATCGTAAAGTCCCGCATCGGAATCCGACACATTCGCCAGTACCAGCCGCGAAGTCGCTGCGCTGGGAACCGTCAAGGGAGAAAGGGCAGCGCCATTTTTGCGCCACTGATAAGACAAGTTCACGCCTGAGGCTCCCACCACAAAGACAGCGGTATCACCGGGATTCACCGTCGCTGCCAGAGGCTGTTTGGTCACCACGTCCACCTCACGCACCGTCAATGTTGCAGCGGCGCTTGTCGCCGAACTTCTTGCATTAGACACTGTTGCCCGGTATTGACCCGCATCACTCGAACGCAAGCCGGAAAGCGCAAGCTCCACCGCATTCACTCCGGTGAGCGCGCTCCAGCGTCCTCCACGCTCCCGCTCCCAACCATACGTCAACTCTCCGCCACCTTGCGCTCCAAGCCGCAGCGACGCCACGGTTCCAGCATCTGCGGCAACTGATTGCGGGTCACTGGTGACGCGCACTTTTTGCAGCAGGCTCACAGGAACTTCAACACTCGTGTCGCTGCCAAGTTCAAGGGTTGCCAGCACGCTACCCACCTGCGTATTGAGCGTAGTCGTCTGCACACCGCTGGACGACGCCGTGGCAACTGCCAACTCGATGCTCTCGCCCGTAACCGGCGCGCGCAAACGACTTGCCGGAATGATTTGCTTGGCAAGCCCCGGCGCAGACCACGAAAGTTTGCACACCGCAACACCCGGATCCTCGTAGTACTCCAGCTTGATGTCCACGGCCTCGCCCGCCTTTAGCTCCACGGTGCCGGAATCCTCCCGCGAGGGATGCAGCGTCCAGTTATTGACCAACTGCTTGCCGTTGACCCACAAGCGCACTCCATCATCCGACTGCGTGTAGAAAGTATGTGTGCCGCCCACCGCAGGAATGACCTGTCCGGTCCAGCGCGCCGAGAACGGATGCGCGGGAACCAACGGATGCGGCGATGCGCCCGCCCAGTTGAAGTTGATCGTCTCATCGAAGCGCACAAGCACGGGGTTGGTGAGGTTTTTGCTCGCGAAATAAACACCCTGCAATCCGCGCGTCGAAGTCGCTTTGTAACCCGAGGTCACCGTCGTTTTGTACAAGGCCACATCGTCTGTCGCCTCCACATCAAACGCGCTGGTGTCGCCGGAGGATGTGTTGCGACTTACCGAAACACCGTTGCGGAACCATTCCCAAGTCTTGAGCAACCCACCGCCTGAAGCCACCGCTAAAAGCCGCGCAGTTGCCCGCGGATCAGCCTCGTTGTCGGGGATTAAGTTCGTCACGGCAACCGGCGGCGAAGTGATTTTAAGCGGTTGATAAACTTCGAGATGCGCCGACTGGCTTACCACCTCCACCGCGCCGCTGCTCACCAGCACATCATAATCACCCGCGTCACCCAGAGCCGTCGGCTTTAGTGTCAGCACGGAGTTTATCGCATTGGGCAGCGCCACTCCATTGCGACGCCACTGGTAGCGCAGCCCCTTGCCGTCCGCTCCCACGGCGAAGCTTACCGAACCGCCCGCGACCACCGTACGATCGACGGGTTGCGAGGTCAGCGTCACGCTATTGTTAATCGTCAGCGCCGCCGTGGCACTGACTTCCGGCGTCCCAATCCCGTTGGACACGACCACGGTGTAATCCCCTTCATTCGCCGTATCCACATTAAGCAAAGTCAACGTTTGCGTCGTGCTGCCGCTCACCGACCCGGAATCCACCAGCACCACTCCGTCTTTGCGCCACTGGTAGCGGATTGGAGCAACCCCTTTCGCTGCAACGCGGAACACCACCGTGCCCAGACGGTTCACCGCCTTGGAGGACGGTTGCAACGTCAAGCCCGCTGGCACCCGAACCGTCAACGTCGCGTCCGAAGAAGTCACGCTGTTGACCGCGTTTCTCACTAGAACCGAATACGCGCCACCCGCGAATTCCGTAGCCTTCACCGACAGCGAAGCACTATTGCCGCCAGCGATTGCCACGCCGTCTTTGCGCCACTGATAGGTCACATCCGAACCCGTCGCAGTCACCGAGAACGACGCCGTGGCATTCAGCTCCGCGCTCATTGAATCCGGTTGCGCAGTCAACTGCACGGGCTGCCGTACCGTTAGCGTCGCCGTGCCGCTTGTGATTGAGTGCAGCACCTTACCCGAGTTGAGATCCTGCAGATAAACGCGAACTGAGAGCTTCGCCTGATCGTCAGCGGAAGACACCGAAGGCAGCGCATAAATCGGCGAAGCGGCGCCTGCGATAGACTGTCCATCGCGCAGCCACTGATACTTGAGCCCGCCGCCTGGCACATCCATATCACCACCCGTTGCTGTGATTTGGAAAGATGCCGCCTGCCCAGGATTGACCGTCTTCGAGGAGAGCGAAGAGGTGAATACCGCGCGCTTATAAACCTTGAGCTGGGAGGTGCTTGTCGCTTCGCTGAAGTCATTGTAGGCCCGCACCGTGTAAATCCCAGAATCACCCGTACCGACGGAAACAATGCGCAACGTTCCACCGATAATACTGGCTGAAGTTGGCAGTCCGCCCGGGCGTGACCATTCCGTTTTGAGGTTATAACCCGTCGCACTAAAGCCGGTCCACAGCAGCGGAGAACCTTCCAAAAGCGTGAGTGGGTCCAGTGCGTTTATGAGAACTGCAGGTGCCTTGGCGAGCTCGAGTAAGGCGGCCGTAGCGGTGATTGACCCGGCATCGTTAGAGACAATCACGTCGTAGGATCCGGCCTGATCGGTAGTCGCCGCCACTAGCGAGTACGTGGCAGATTTTGCGTTAGCAATTGACACCCCATTGCGCCGCCATTGATAGCGCAGGTCACTCGCGCTACCCGTCCCCGAAACGGCAAACACCACGCGAGTGTTGGGTGCGTACGGGCCGACAGAATCCGGCGTAACCGTGAGCCCTGTGGGTGGGGCTAGAAGCGCGGCAATCGCTACTGTACCACTCTCCGCACGACTTCCAGCGAGGAACAACGGGTCGCTTGCGTTCGTCTCCGAACCATTGGTAACAAGCACTTTGTATACACCCGCGGCGTTGCCATCTTTGCCAATTGGAACAACGGTGACACGCGAGGATCTCGCTCCCGAAACGGTGAACCCGCCCGAGGCTCCGTCGGTGAGTGCGATGGGATTGCCCAAGTCATCGAGACGGTACCACTGGTAGGCGAGCGGTGTGGTGCCCCCAGAGACGTTGGCGTCGAGTTGTAGTGTCGTGGCATTGCGTAGTTTGCGCGCTTGGCCAGCGAAGAGCGCAGTGTTGATCGTCACCGGCGCTAGCAAACGGACGGACGCCATTGCGCTCGTGGAGGTAACCGATTCACCGTTAATCTGCGTACTCACCAACACGTCGTACCCACCGGCAAGTGAGGCCGTGAGCGAGCCTAGCGTTAACGCCGCAGTATTCGAGCCGGTGACATTCGATCCATCGGCAAGTGCCACGCCATCCCGTCGCCATTGGTAGCTCAACCCTGAGGATCCGCCACCGATTGCAGTCACGCGCAGTTGGAAAGACGATCCTGCAGAAAGCAGCGCGCCAACGGGTTGGCTGGTGATGTCCACGCTGGAAACCTGTAACATCGCACGCTCCGTTGTACTGCCGTAACCCGCAGCACTCACCGTTGCCTCGTAGACCCCGGCGTTTTCCCGAGCAAGCCCGGCAAGGTTCAGCGTCCATCCAGTACCGACTGACAAGTCGTTAAACTTCCACACCACACTTGTCGTCACCCCGGCGAGTACCGCGCTATTTAGTAGAGTCGCACTAAATCGCGCCGTACCACCGCTCACAGCAGTTAGCGCGCTTGGTGTGATGCGCACCTGCGGAGTCCCCTGCGCCACACGCAGAGCAGGGCTGCTCACAGACGCCCCACCCGCACTGACAACAAGCGTGTACGTCCCCGCATCGCTGAGCGTTGCGATGTCTTTTGTGAAGCTCGCTCCAGTCGCGTCCACCACGTTGACGCCGTCCTTTTTCCACTGGAACAACGCATCAGCGTCGCTCACTCCACCGTAACTTCCCGCCAGCACAAAGCCACTGCCCAGCACCAAGCCGCGCAACGCGCTGGAACCCGCAACCGTCAAGACCGGGGTGCCCACACTAAACCCAAGCTGCTCCACGACGGCTGCCGTGCTCTCCGTTGACCCCGCTGGATTGGTCGCAACCACCGTGTAACGAGTCGTCCCAAGCGTTCCCAAGGGTCCAACAACAAGCGTGGAAAGCGTCGCGCCATCCAACAAAACACCGTCCTTTTTCCACTGCATTGTCGGAGCTGGAATACTCCTCGCACTCGCGCTTAACGTCGCCGTGGCGCCCCAATTCAAGCGCGTCGAAACCACAGGCTGCGTCGTAAACACCGGCCGCGATGGCTGCACTGTCAACTCCACTGTCGCCGTCCCAAACCCGCCGTCGTTGCTCGCCTTAAACTTTACCACGGCGACTCCAGGCTCGCTTGGTGTCCCCGAAATCAGTCCAGTGGTTGCATTTAAAATCAGACCCGCAGGCAAAGTCACATCCGTGGAAAACGCTGTGGCAGCGTTGGCAGCGGCGAGCTGATAGCTGAAGACCGCACCCGCTGTCATCGCGAGTTTTGCCGGCACATTCAGCACCGGTGCAGCCGGCAGCACAGTCAATTCAAGCGGGGCAATCCCGTCGCCGCCTTCATTCGATGCGGTGATGGAGATTATGGCGGTGCCAGCTTTTTGAGGCGTACCGGAGATCAGGCCGGTTGTCTTATTGATAACCAAGCCAGAGGGCAGACCCGTTGCGTCATAGCGCGTGGGCTGATTGCTGGCAGTGATTTGGTAACGGAACCCGGAGAGCGCAGAGGCGGTGGAAGCCTGCTCACTGTTAATAATCGGCGCACTGGGCAGGACTTTGACT
>CALQFT020000021.1 GCA_943329925.2 Opitutus sp. GAS368 | reverse complement strand
TGGACCACACGACCCAAGGAGTTTTGCTCAAAGAGACAGCCGCCACGACGTTATCTAAACTCAGCGCCAAATCGACTCCCAGCACGGTCACCAAAGTTTTGGTGAAACTCCAATGTTCTTTAGGTCCGCGCGGTTCGCGTTCCCTGTTGCCTGTAAAATGAGCAGTGGAAAGATAGATTAGATACAGGGCTCCAAAGAGGCGAATGAGTGGATATTGAGCGATGTAAGGCGCAGCAAGCACCAGTAAGACCGCGCGAGCGAGGAAGGCACCAAGAACGCCTAGTCGTATTGCTATTAGTCTCTGGCGGAGAGGAAGATGAGCTGCAATGGAGGAGACTTCGATCAAGTTATCCGCGGAGAGCAGGATTTCAATGATGGCTAGCGAAGCCAGCACGGGCCATTGCGATTGAATGTCCCAAAGGTCTTGCGGAAGAAATTCTTGAAGTCCAAAACTCATAAGAGTGGGGTCGCGGTAAAAAGCAGCAAAGTGAAGGTAACCCACAGAAGAGAGTAGAGTTTTTCAACAAAACTCCGAGCAATGGGCAGGTGTGTATCTATAACAAATCTATTTTATAGATTGAGAAACTTCATTTTGCAATTCTAAGAATCAGTGCTCAATCCAAACTGTGCCGGATTCGCGGGAATCAGCCGTTTCCCGCCGCAAAGCGGCTAAGGAGCGCAGCAGAAGCTTGCACCGAAATTTCTCGCGGGCATGCTTGCCAACTCACTCCCTTAGTCCAAGCACCGCACCCTGATGGAAGCCCAAATTCAATCCCTCGCCACTCAAGCACTAGCAGAGATCGCCGCCTGTGCCGATGAATCCCAACTCGAAGCGCTACGCATTCGGTTGCTCGGAAAGGGCGGGGAACTTACCGTGCTCTCGGACCGGATGCGGGAGCTTTCCAAGGAAGATAAACCGCGTATCGGCAAGGTGTTGAATGAGACACGCGCCGCGGTGAATGCCGCCATGGAAGCTCGTAACGCCGCCCTAACGGCCGCACAAGAGACACGGGCCTTTGAGGGGGTGGACGTTTCTCTGCCCGGCACTGGGTTTTCACAAGGAGCTCTGCACCCCATCACTCAGTTGATGGATCGTGCGGTCCAAATTTTCCGCCGGATGGGATTCGCGCTGGCCGATGGCCCGGATATAGAGACGGAATGGCATTGTTTCGACGCCCTCAACACGCCGGCCGATCATCCCGCCCGCAATGAGGCCGACACTTTTTATATGCCCGACGGGCGCCTTTTGCGCACGCACACTTCCAGCATCCAGATACGCACTCTGGAACACATGGCGCCGCCGGTGCGCATCATTGCTCCCGGTGCGGCCTACCGGCGGGATGAAGTGGATGCGACGCATTTGGCGCAATTTACTCAGATGGAAGGGCTTTACGTCGATGAGGATGTGACTCTTGGCGATCTCCGGGGAACGTTGGAGTTCTTTTTCCGGGAACTGTTTGGGGAGGATGCTGAGTTTCGTTTCAGGCCGCATTTCTTTCCTTTTACGGAGCCGAGTTTCGAGGTGGATATCAAGGCGGCAGCTTTGGGAGGCGGGCGCTGGCTGGAGATTGCCGGATGCGGCATGGTGGATCCTGCGGTGTTTGAGGCGGTGAACCTCAGACGGGGTGATTCGGCGCTGGATCCGGAGCGTTACACAGGGTTTGCCTTTGGGTTTGGTTTGGATCGGCTTGCCATGATCATGTCTCAAGTGCCAGATATCCGGTTGTTTACCGATGGCGATCAGCGGTTTTTGTCGCAGTTTTAAGGGCGATTTCCATTTTATTTTATGAAGGCTTCTCTGAATTGGTTAAGGGAAATTGTTAATTTCGAGCAGGATGCCGCCGCATTGGCGGAGTTGCTTACCAAGGCTGGCGTCGAGGTGGAGGGGATTGAATCTAAAGGGGCTTCCATTCCGCATGTCGTTGCTGCGCAGGTAATTTCATCGGAGCAGCATCCCAACGCCGACCGCCTTTCGGTCTGTCGCGTCGACGATGGCTCCGGCACGCCGTTGCAGATTGTTTGCGGCGCGAAAAACTACAAGGTGGGCGACAAAGTGCTACTCGCCCGCCCCGGGGCGGTTCTTCCCGGCAACTTTGAAATCCGCGTTGGAAAGCTGCGCGGGGTGGATTCCGAGGGCATGCTTTGCGGCGCTGATGAGCTTGGGCTTGCTGAGAACTCCGAAGGGCTGTTGATCCTGGATCCGGCCACGCCTGTGGGTACGCCGCTGGGAGAGCTGTTTCCCGCAGATACGGTGCTCGATTTGGAGGTGACTCCAAACCGGCCGGATCTGCTTTCCCATGAAGGAATTGCCCGGGAAGTTTCCGCGCTCACCGGCAGGCTTTGGAAGTCGCCCCACGGATTTGCTCCGGAGACTGCGGCGGTTGGTGAAGTGGCCATTCACGCGGCGGAATGTCCCTTGTATTCGGTACGTCATTTTGAAGGGGTGAGGATTTCGCCTTCTCCGAGTTGGCTGCGGCAGCGTCTTGAAGCGGTCGGGGTGCGCTCCATCAACAACGTCGTGGACATTACAAATTGGGTGATGCTGGAGACGGGGCAACCGCTGCATGCTTTTGATACGGCGAAGCTCAGCGGCAAATTGCAGGTGCGATTTGCCACCGAAGGCGAATCGTTTTTGGCGCTGGATGGAAAGGTGCATTTGCTTTCTTCGGAGGATCTTGTGATTGCGGACGATTCCGGTCCGGTGGCGTTGGCAGGCGTTATGGGCGGCGCGTCGACGGCGGTGGACGAGGGGACGATCCGTGTGTCATTGGAGAGCGCTGTTTTTGATTCAGCGCGTATCCGGCGTACGTCGAGGCGGTTGGGGCTTTCCAGTGAAAGCAGTCATCGCTTCGAGCGGGGCGTGGATGTTGCTGGTGTGTTTCGCGGATCGCAGCGCGCCACCGCGCTTTTAAAGGAGCTCGCGCAGGCGGTTCCGTTGGATTTGGTGGCAGGGTCTGGAGGTGAACGGGTGGACATCGGCGCTCTACTCATGGGGCTTACGCCGGTGCGCCACGTAGGGTTGCGTTTGGAGCGGATTACGTCGCTTTTGGGGGCTCCTGTGGGCGAGGCGCGCGTGGAGCAGATTCTTTCCGGGCTGGGGTTGAGTCGGGCGCAGGATGGGTGGGAGGTGCCTTCGCACCGGGCCGATCTTACGCGGGAAGTGGATCTGATTGAAGAGATTGCCCGTGTGGTTGGGATTGAACACTTTCCTCCGGGAACCCGCGCTCACTTTAGCGCGAGTTCGGAAGCTGACCGGCATTACGACCGTTTGATGCAACTGCGCCGCGCTGCGGTGGGGCAGGGGCTTTTCGAGGCCCGAAATTTAACACTCGTATCCGAGCGTATGGCGCAGGCGGCATTTGCGTCGGAAAATGTTTTGAGGGTGAAGAATCCGTTGAACGAAGATCAGGTTGTGCTGCGAGCGGCAGTGGTGTCCGGTTTGCTCGATGCGGCTGCTCGCAACGCGCGGGCTGGGGTGAAGCTGATTCGGCTTTTTGAAGTGGGACGCACTTTTGCCTGTGAGCAAGTGGAGGAACGCACCCACCTCGGCGTGGTTCTCGCGGGCCCTGCCCAGATGCCGAACTGGCGCTGCGCGACGGTGGCGGACGCGGACTTGTTCGATTTGAAGGGCGTGCTGGCGGGAGTTTTGAACGCCTCGGTGGAATTTGAACCGCTGCCCGCGTCCGAGCTTCTGGGGTTGGCTGTGCGGGTTTTGGTGGATGGACAGGCGGCGGGTGTGGCGGGGCAGATTCGTCCTTCTGAGGCGCGGGCGAGGGACTTAAATGGGACTGTGGTCGCCGCGGAGATCTCGTTGGACTCGCTTTTGAACCGGCCCAAGCGCGCGGCGGTTTACGTGGAGGTGGACCGGTTTCCGGCGGTGACACGGGATATGGCGTTGGTGGCGCCCTCGGCGTTGACGCATCAACAGATTTTGGACGTGCTCAACGCGGCACAGGAGCCCCTTTTACGCGCGGTAGAATTATTCGATGTGTTCACCGATCCCACAGGAGAACGGGTCCCAGTGGGATCAAAGTCGCTCGGCTATTCATTGACATATCGCTCTTCAGAGAGGACTCTAACTGCCAACGAAGTGAACGCAGCGCACTCTAAACTCAAGCAGCGGGTGACCACTGAATTGGGAGTGCAAGCCAGAGAGTAAGGTGTTTGTTGTCAGTTTCTTAGCAAACGCCTCGCCTTCCAACTTGCGAGAGCCGGTTCCCTCGTTCGCTCTTTATATTTTCTGTAAAATGGCCCTGCGTTGTTCGAGTATACGCTGGCAATCCCGATCCGATATTTCCATGCAGGGGACTAGGGTGGGCTAGTTGATGACATGCCTTCATTGGACGTCAGACGCTCGCCTCAAGTCTCCGCCGTTAACCTAACTGGGGAACGGGAGATCCGGCTAGACGGCAAAGGCGGGGCCACCTTTTTTTCACATCCTCCCAAGGCTTCTTGGCGGCGGTGGTTTTAATCATTGGGTTTATCATAGAAAAAGGGCACCCGACTTGCAGGTGCCCTTTTGTTTGCGGGAATGGTTTTGACACCCTTCCTGCGCTTTGCCGTTTGAGCGAGTAACGCTTACGCGTCGCGATCGTTGGTTTTAGCGCCGCTGACCACTAGACGGCGGCCCATGAACTCCTTGTCATGCAGTTCGGCCACGGCCCGTTTGGCTTCATCCACGGCGGTCATCATTATGAAGCCGAAGCCCTTGGACTTCTCGGTATCCCGATAGGTCACAATTTCTACGGTCCGAACGGCGCCTACGCCGTTAAACAAATCGGTGAGGTCGCTCTCTGTGGCGTCGAAGGATAGATTTCCGACATACAGTTTGGGTGAGCTAACCTCCACCGCTTCGGGCTTGCGCACGGGGCGGGGTTGAGTGGCTTCGGCACGGGGCTCCGCACGGGGAGTGTTGCGCGAACTCGAATCCGCGTTTTCATAACGGTTTGAGTTGGAAGCGGGGCTAGCCGGTCTAGTGGGTTTGGAGCCACCTTCGTAGGCAGGGTAGGTTTTCTTTTTTGGGCCGAATCCGAAGAAGCCCATGATCTTTTGAAGAAAAGTAGGCTTACGCGCAGGCGCACTTGCCTGCTGTCTCTGGTCTGAGGACGGATGGTTATAGTGACCGTCGTCTTGATTACGACGACGACGCGGCCCACGACGGCGGCCGGACGACTTACTGTCTTGCATGTTCATTGCTCTTTTTTGGTTACAATCCGGCAAGGGGGCTGGTGCACTGGCACACGCACACACGCATGCCGCTCAACAACAGGCCACGCTTTCCGGGAGCCTGCTGTTTCAGCAGCGGCTTCAATCCGGGGCGCAACGGGATGTTCCCCCACCGGGAGTGGTTGGTGCGCGTTCCCCTCCCGCCTCCGCCTCCCGCCGTCCCCTGCTCGCATTCAAGGGGACCGAAACCTGTGACCCGCTCGCAAGACTGCTGGTTGAAACTTCATTTTTCGACGGACTAACTCCCAAGCCGCGGACTTCGTTCCAATCGGCCGAACCAGTTCCGGAAATGATCACTCAACACTGCAGAATTGTAGGCAGGCGACTGACAATGGCCTAGCGGGTGCGGGCGCTCTTGAAGAATCGCTGACACACCTTTCCAACTCCTAATCCATAAACCTATCAGCGCTTAGGTTGAATGCAAGCCCGCATCTTGCTTAAACTTTTGGCCGATAATGTCGGCTTTCCTCACCCCGCCAATCCGTCTCACGGATCCACCCATTTCCCGTGCTCGGCTATCAGTTCTCGAAGGCGTTCCACCGCCTCGGCTTCTGGTATGTTAAACTTCACAGCCTTCTTGCCCACATACAGGTTAATCTTGTTCGGCGCCCCGCCGACGTACCCAAAGTCCGCATCGGCCATCTCCCCTGGGCCGTTGACTATGCAGCCCATGATCGCAATTTTCACTCCCTTGAGATGCGCCGTCGCTGCTTTAATCCGCCCGGTAGTCTCCTGAAGATTAAACAGAGTCCGGCCGCAACTCGGGCAGGCCACGTAGTCGGTCTTGAAGATTCGCGCTCCCGCCGCTTGTAAGATATTATAGCCCAAACGAAGGGCGGCTCCGGGAGCGGATTCATTTCGCAGAAATACGGCGTCCCCGATGCCGTCGCAAATCAAGCTCCCCAGTACGACACTGGAAGTCAGCAATGCATCCAGCGCGGAGTCCGGTTTTTTCAAGGGTTGAAGCGAATCCTTCAGCAAGATGGGATGCCGCGGATCGAGTCGTGAGGCAAGCAGGCGGAAGGCATGGATGGGCGACATTCCATTCTGGTTGTGAGCCTCTGGATGATGATCGGCAACCGTGACGAGCTGCGGTTGAGTCGCGCGATTAATGGCCGCAATGGCCGCCTCGTCTTGAGGATCCACGGAGTAGAGTGGGAGCGTCTCGGCAATCAACTCCGGTTGGTATTCTCCCAAAGCAGCGCCATCTTCGCGGCTTTTGAGCACGGAATCGTGCAATGTTTGCTCCAACGCGACTCTCATCAAGGCGGTCCCTCCGAGCGAGAATCCTTGGGCATCGAGATGTGTCGCGTCCCGTCGCTTGTATTGGAAAGGGTCGAATGGGTTGGGCTCATTCACGCGCAACAGAGGGGCTCGAACCGTTTCGCTGGAAAGTGCGATGCGCTCCACCAAGGCTCTGGCTACTGGGATCTCGTGAACCGAATCTTCAGTCAGGGAAACGCGAATGGTGTCCCCAATGCCATCTGAGAGCAGGCTGCCGATGCCAATGGCGCTTTTGATGCGGCCATCCTCTCCATCGCCCGCCTCGGTAACACCCAAGTGTACCGGGTAATTCCAATCTGGGCCGAGTTCGGCGAGGCGGGCCACCAGAAGGCGGTAGGCGGCAATCATCACCTTGGGATTGCTCGCCTTCATTGAAAACACAAAGGCGTGGTATTCGAAGTCCCGTGCGATGCGGGCAAATTCCAAGGCGCTTTCCACCATGCCCAACGGGGAATCACCGTACCGATTCATGATCCGATCCGACAAGGAGCCATGATTGGTTCCAATGCGCATCGCAATGCCATTGGCTTTGCTAAGCTTCACCAGCGGGAGGAAGCGTTCCCTGATACGTTCCAATTCGGCGTTGTACTGCTCTTCGGTGTACTCGCGGATGTCGAAGCGCTTTTTATCGGCGTAATTGCCGGGATTGATCCGGACTTTCTCCACCCACTTGGCGGCTTCCAACGCCGCTTCGGGCTTAAAGTGGATGTCCGCCACCAGCGGAACCCGGCAGCCTTGGGCGCGCAATTTGGCGGCAATGTGCTCCAAGTTTGCGGCATCCTTAACCGTGGGGGCGGTAATGCGCACCAACTCACAGCCGACCGCCACCAGTTCCAGCGTCTGCTGGACACAGGCCGCCGTGTCCATCGTGTCGCAGGTGAGCATGGATTGGACGCGGATGGGATGGGGGCCTCCGATTCCAACCGAGCCCACTTCCACGGAGCGGGTGGGGCGGCGGTTGGCGGAGTATAGCGACGGGCAATGCTTCATGGCGGGATGCAAGAAGTCTTAGAAGGAGAGGCTTACTTTGCAGCTGGCGCAGCGGGGACGGCTGCGGGAACGGGTTTTTTGGCGGAAAAGAAATCACTGACATCAAAAAACGTCACGTAAGCTAGGAATGTCATCACAATGAGGGCACAAGCGGTTTGAATCCCCTCCAGAAATCTTCCGCCAATAGGTTTGCGCCGTATGGCTTCCAGCAGGGCGAGGGTGACATGGCCTCCGTCAAGAACGGGAAAGGGAAGTAGGTTGAACAATCCCAAGTTTACGTTGAAGAAAACCGAGAACGCCAATGCCAGCCGCCAGCCTTCTTCGGAATCAAACAAGTTATAGTAAGCACGAAGAATCCCCACCGGCCCGCTGAAATGCTGCGCGCGGAGATCGCTTTTGGGCGAAAACAAGGCGTCCAACATGTTACCAATGGTTAAAACGGCTTCCTGGATTTGCTCTGTGGGCGAGGGATGGATGAGTGTCATCCGTCCCCAACTGATCCCCAGCTGCAATCCCTTTTCCGCAGGCACGGGGCCTCCTGTGCTTAAGGTGAGCGCCACAGTTTCCGCGCCACGCCGGACGGTTAGCGGGACTGGTTCGCTTCCGGCTTTTTCCAACACCTCGTAAAGTTTGTTGAGGTCATCCACGGGAAGCGCACCGGCCTCGGTAATGAGATCGCCGGCCCGAAGGCCCGCCCGTTCGCCCACTGAGTTCGGTACGACCTTTCCGATGGATGGCGTAAAGCGCTGTCCGATGTAGACTTTACGCAAACTTTTGCGTTTCCAGCCTGGAGTCTCCTCCCGCTCCCAACCCGATGCTATGTGAAGCGTCTCGCCGGCCCGCTCGATTTTGAAGTCTATCGTCTCGCCCTCCGAGCGCACCACGCGCCAAGTAACGGAATGCAACGGCCCAGCAAAGCGGTCCACGGGATGGGAGTCCACTTCCAGAATGCGATCCCCAGGTTTGAGTCCGGCTCGGTCGGCCGGTCCACCGGGTTTGACGAAGCCAATGACTGTGGTTTTGTCGAATTCCGATATGGGCTTGCCCACTTGGTAAACCACGCAGGCCATGACGAAGGCTAGCAGGAAGGAAAAGACCGGACCGGCCAGGGCGACAATAATTTTGTCCAGCGGAAGGATGGGGGGCAGGGCAGCCTCGCGCTCCTCGACTTCGCCTTCAATTGCCTCCATGGGTGCAAGCTGCGGCAGTTTGACAAAGCCGCCGGCAGGGATGCTGCCCAGTGAAAACCAAACGCCTCCGATCTGCTTGCGCCAGATGGGTTTTCCAAACCAAATTCCGAATTCATCGATGACTAGCCCTCTCCAGCGGGCCGCCAAGAAGTGGCCCAACTCGTGGACCACAATAAGGAGGTTAAAGATGAGAAGCACCTCTAGCAGGATCAGAGCAGTGTTGAGGATTTTAGGGAGCATGGGTTGGGCAGTATACCGCAGATTTGTCTGATGCACTAATCGAAGTAATCACGGAGTGCTTTCCGGCAAAGGTGCGTGGGAGTTTTGGAATAAACACATTCTTACGCCCCTCTGTCGGAAGTCTGGGCGCAGGGGTGGAGAATTGGGGGTTATGGTTTTTGAGGCCCCCGCCGCACAGGCTTTAAGTCTCGGGTCCCTTTGGGTTTATAGGGTTTATAGAGTTGCTAATGGCGGAATGGGTTTTTTTGCCTAGGCACCGAGAGGCGGTGTTTAAACGAAGTTAATCCAAACGAAGTTAATCCAAACG
The DNA here is from genome assembly GCA_943329925.2 of Opitutus sp. GAS368. Lineage (GTDB taxonomy): Bacteria > Verrucomicrobiota > Verrucomicrobiia > Chthoniobacterales > Chthoniobacteraceae > Chth-196. The sequence continues at coordinate 22,972 of CALQFT020000021.1, read as the reverse complement.
AAGTTAAAATTCCTCCGGCCCGTGGTGTTCCTCCGCGATGGCGCGGGTGAGTGCTTCTTCGAACATACGGAAGCGTTGAGCCACAAAAAGAGGCGTCTTTTGTTCGCTCAAATCCAGATAAGTTTCGACGAATTCCTCCAAGGACAAATTCTCGTACTCCTCCACAGGGACGTCCACCAGCGTTTGCTTGAAGGCGAGCTTGTGGGTGGCCTCGAAACAGCAAAGGGCCATTTCAAAATCCACGTCATCAAACTCCTCCCCAAATAGCTCTGCGATGCGTGTGCTCGAATCGCATTGCACCAGCGAGTCGCTGAGGTAGTGGAGGATCTCGATAAGGGAGGATGTGTAGTAGCTGCTCATTCAGGGTGATGATTGCGTTTAAAGTGGGGGAGGATGGGGAAATGAAGCAGGGTTGGCGGCGCTGTATTTTTGAGTGCAGAAAAATGGCCCGCGCCGGGTTGCGACTCGGTGTCTTGCCTGTTTTAACTGTTCGGCGCGGCCGAACTGAGCCGTAACTTTAGCGCGTTTGGACGGCGGACCACAAAAATGCCATTTAGAGAATGCTGGATACTAGATTGGCGGTTATTTGGTGGCGGTTATTTTTTCGCGCCTTCAAGAAACTCCATAAAGCGAGCGCGTGCTGCTTGGACGGTAGTTTTCGGGCCTGTCATTTTAACAAACACGCTTCCCTCAGGATCTTCTACGATGGCACCCAAGAGCGCGTAGTTTTCCATCGGCGCGGCTGGCTGACCGGGCATGCCAGCGGAAAACGTCCCCTCGGTGGACACCAAGGTAGCCTTGCGGCCGCCGACAGTTTTAGTTTCCACCTTTTCTGCTCCCTGCGCGCTTTGAAACTGCCGCAGCCAGCGTTGTACATTGGATTCTAGATCGCCACCCCCGGAGGGGCCGAAGTGAAAGAAGGTAATATCAGCCGCTTTAGTGGGATCTAGGCCGGGCACGGCCAACTGGGCCTTGCGCATGGAGGATTGCACGGGGACCCAAGTCCATTCCGAAGGCCGCTTGAAGTTCAGACCACCCACTTGAAAGCTATCTGGGGCGGGCTCGGCGGCCAGAGGAAGCGCGGTTGCAAAAAGGGCAAAAGGGGCGGCTAAGGCGACTAGAGCGGCGCGAGCGGAGAGCGGAAGGTTGCGGTGCAGTGGCATAAGACGGTGGTTTTTTGGAAGGAGGTCGGATGGGCTGGGGATGCGATTTGCGGGATGCGTTCTCTGCGAGTGGGCCCTAGGCAGAAGGGTCCAGCGCCGAGCATCCTTTTTGAAGTAGCCAACCCGAGAGGAGATGGCGAGTGAAACCCACGCTCCACTTCGGGTTCTGTTGCATTTGGCTCAGGGCTCAGGGTGGCTCAGCTCGCGTGAGCAATGGGTTCTGAATGGAAGGATGGGGGAGGGATGAAGTGCTCGATTATGGATTGGGCGGAGGCGCTGGACAGATTTTTTGGCAGCAACTGTACGAGGCGATCCCTGCAGATCTGCGGCAGGGCGGCCTTTAGCGCTAGGTGAATGTCCACCGGCGCGGCTAGACTCCAGGCCTCGGGTTTTTCTTGGAAAAGGACTGAGGTAATGGCGTGGCTGAGGTTTTCAATGGCGCATCGGTCGGCCTCGATTTTCCAGTGGACTTCCGCTGGGGAGGATTGCCTGTGGTGCAAGGAGCTGCCTGAGGAGTCGGTCGGGGCGAAGGAGCCGGACATGTCCGTAACTTGCTCAACGAGATGCTGCCGTGGTAAAATAAAGGAGAGTTCATCCACCCAGCGCACGCTTGGGCGCTTCTGGGTGGGCGGCAAAAGGGGACGGGTAGGTTGGACGAGGGACTCAATCCAGCCGGCGCGGAAAACGCCGCGGTCGGTGACAACAATGAAGTGCGGCAGGTGCATAAAAGTGCGGGTTATTGTTTATGGTTTTTTAATCTGTTGGCGGGGTTTGGCTGCGGAGTTGGAGTTTTTTTGCGCTCGGAACTTCAGGGTGTAAACAGGTTGGCGGAGCGTTGGAAATTTGGAGGGCTGGAGTTTTGCAAGTGCGGGATCAGTTCCCAAAGGCAGTTGGATACGCAAGCTACCTAGAAACTTAAGAGACTTAAGAGACTCGCCGTAGTTGTCCGCAGGTGGAGGCGGTGCCCATGATTCCCTGCACCATTGGCTACGGAGTTGAGGGGGCTAAATGTTTGAACAATCGGCGAGCAGGGCTGCTTTTTTTTGCGAGCTGGAGTGGTTCGTTTTTTAGCCCTTTCTCTATGATTTGTCCGGCGCTAGGGTTACAGCACAACCCGCTGGCTCGTGATTTCCCGCTATTCCTTTTTTTCAGAGATTAAAGTTTTCGTTGCCCGGCGGCATCAGCTCGCCGGGTTGGGGATTTGGACGGCATTGGGGTTGGTTCTGACGGGGTTGTCGGGAAGGGAAAGTTTTGGGGCACCGCCGAGGCCCGAGCCGGAGATGAGCTTTTTGGAGAACGACCGAATCAAGGTGGGGGCGGATTTGCGCATGGGTGGCTCCATTACCTCCTTGGTGGGAAAGCCGGATGGGCGGGAATTGATCAACAATTTCGATCATGGCCGCCAAGTACAGATGTCGTTTTACAGCGGGCCCATTCCTTTTCTCCCCAACGGGAAGCAACCGCACCCCGCGTGGAGGGGTCTGGGCTGGAACCCGGTGCAATCCGGGGATTGGGCGGGCAATACCTCCCGGGTTTTGGAGCACCGCAACAGCGGGGTGGAAATGTACACGCGGATGGTTCCGATGCAGTGGCCTCTGGATGGGGTGGATGGGGATTGCGAGTTAGAAAGCTGGATTCACCTGGAGGCGCAGTCCGTTCATGTACGGTGCAAGCTGACTAACCGCAGAGAGGATAAGACATTCTATCAAGCTCGTCATCAGGAGCTTCCTGCGGTTTATGTAAATGGCGGCTTTGCTCGGGCGGTGACCTATGCCGGGGAGAAGCCCTTTACGGGCGGGGCATTGAGCGAGTGGGTGGATCCGGGGCCTCCCTGGAAAACGTTTTCAGCCACAGAGCATTGGGCTGCAATGGTTGATGCAAAAGGTTGGGGTCTTGGGGTTTGGCAGCCCGCAACCACTCTTTGGAAACAGGGGGGAGTGCCTGGAGAGCCGGCCAAGCAGGGGCCCAGGGACAACGCCACCGGGTATCTTGCTCCTATTGCCCCAGAGCACATTGATCATAATATTCAGTACGAGTATGAGTTCCGTCTAGTACCTGGGACGCTCAAGGAGATTCGCTCTCTTGTTCAGGCATGGGAAAAGGGGCGGGGTTTGCCTCAGTACAAGTTTGAGGGGACGCGTCTTGGGTGGACTTTGCGGGGGGGAGTGGATGGGGGGCTGCCGCTGCAAGGGGCATGGCGGGTGCAGGCTCAATCGCCAGTGATATTCCTAGAGGGGCCCTCGACTTTCTGGCAAGCGGAGGGGGCTTTGACCTTCAAAATCAAAGCGTTAGTCAAAGCGCAACAGGGCCGCTTGCGGGTGGCGTGGAAAAGCATTCGGCCGGAGGACCCCGAGGGGAGCACGGTTTTTGAACTGCCAGTGGGTGGGGCGATGCGCGAGAGTGGCTTCAGCCTGAAGGGGTTAGCGGGGTATAAGGGCGGGCTGCAGCGGCTCTCTCTGCGTTTTGAGGCGTTGAAGGCGGGCGAAGTGATCGAGGTGGAATCGGTTCGCTTGGAGCCTTGAAATAGCTTGGCTGGCTTGCGGTTAACTCAATTGAAGGGAGGCGTCTTCCTCGATGAGTGCCGAGAGGGTTGGCCAAGCAGCGGGATCCAGCGACTGAAATGTGTTGAGGTAAATGGCCAGCAACTGGGCATCGTATCTTGTTCTGAGTCCGCTAATAACTTCCACCAACTTCTCGCGGGCTGGGGATTCGGGGAGGGATTCCACTGTGCCATTTTCGTCGTGGGCGATTTGGAAGCCGTCCAGGAAGTCGCAGAGAAGGTTTTTATGGGCACCTACGAGCCATATTTGGAGGACGTGTGCGGCCATGGAGTCATTTTGACGGCGACGGACTTGCTCTGTAAGCCAAGCGAACTGGTCGACGCGGGGTTTCTTTTCGAGAAACACGGGACGCAGGTTTCTGGATTTCGCCAGAGTTTCTAAAGAAGCCTTGTAGAGTGGCTTCTGGTGTTCGTGAAGGAACCCGAAGATGCCCGAGGCGGTGTCATTGGGGATTTTGGCGAAGATCTCGAAGGGCTTCAACATAAGAAATAGGGAGGGTATGGGACGGTTTGAAAACCGGAAGCTGAAATTGGGGGAGAGTGTTTTGTGAAGGGTTTTTGACGAGGGGCCGACTTTCGAGGAGAGTGCTGGGATGAGTGGAGTTGTGAAGCAGGAATCAATTTTTGGGGTGACGCTCCAAGCGCTTGGGGAGCGATTGAAGGTGGCGGGACACCCGGGCTATCGGGCGGAGCAGGTCATGGAGTGGGTGTATCTCAAGCGGGCGCAGAGTTTTGAGTCGATGACGAATCTGCCGGCCGGGCTAAGGGCGACTCTGGCGCAGGATTTTGCGCTGCATGCTTTGGAGCCTGTTCGCACGCTGGGCTCGGAGGATACGACTCGCAAATACCTCTTCAAACTGGCTGATGGTGCGCTGATAGAATCGGTGCTTATTCCTGCTTCTCCAGCACTTTACGGAGATCCCTCAGACCGGCGCACGCTTTGCGTTTCGACTCAGGTGGGGTGTGCGTATGGGTGCAAGTTTTGCGCAAGCGGATTGGACGGGTGGGCGCGCAATTTGTCTGCGGGAGAGATTGTGGGGCAGATTGTATGTGTGGAGAAGCTTTGTGGAGAGCGTGTTAGCAATTTAGTGTTTATGGGAATGGGGGAGCCGTTGGCGAATTTTAAGAATTTGCAGGCGGCGTTGGAGATCCTTAATGCGCCTTGGGGCGTGGGGATTGGAGCCCGGCATATCACGATATCCACCAGCGGGTTGGCGCCACAAATCAAGTTGTTGGCGGAATTGCCAATGCAGGTGCGCCTTGCGGTGTCCTTGCATGGAGCCCGGGATGAGGTGCGGGAACAAATCATGCCGGTGAACCGCAAGTATCCATTGGAGGTGTTACTTGAAGCGTGCGAATACTTTGCACAGCGTCGAAAGCAGCGCATTACGTTTGAGTACATTTTAATCCGGGAGGTGAATGACCGCCTGGAGGATGCTGAAGCCTTGGTGCAAGTCGCTCAACGGATAGATGCTAAGGTGAACTGTATCCCTTACAACGTGGTGGAGGGACTCGACTGGGTGCGTCCTGAGGAGGCTCGTCAGGACGCATTTATGGCGGTACTCAAGCGCGGCGGGGTGACGGCGACGATCCGTCGGGAGAAGGGGCACGACATCGCTGCGGCTTGCGGTCAGCTGCGGCGGCAGACTCTTGCGCCGACTCCCGTCTCTGTGGAGCTGCCAGGAAAGTGAAATTCTTTGGTGCTAGCTGAAAAAAGCGGTTTACACGGGGGCGGGGTCTGGGGAGAAAGGGGGCCATGGCCGATGATCCACAGCAGCCGGAGCGGGTATGGGATGAATACGATTGGGAGCGGTTTCTTCGCAAACAGGATAAGCGCACCGAGTTGTATCTGGAGCTGTTGGATCGGTACGGGGATCATCCCGATCGGGAGACCTTGATTGCCAGGGGGATGGGATGGACGGAGTTTGAGATGGAGGAAGATGTTTTGTGGGAGCAAAGCGCGATGGAGATGGAGGTTGTTGGGGAGGAGGACTTGGCGGATTGGGATGAGGAAGAGGCTTTGGCGCAGGTGATGGAAGAGGCTGGCGGGCCAGATGATGTGGAAATTCACCCGCTTTACCAGGCGTCTTTCGAACTGACGTTGTGGTTGGACGAGGCGCTCTCGGCGAGGGGGCCTTCGGTGGCCACACACCCTGCCTCGGTGGAGCTTTCAAAGCAGATCTGTATTCTGGGCGGCAAGTTGGCGGCCGCTCTGAGCGATCTGGAGGGAGCGGAGTTGGGAATGACGCTGGCTTATCTGAAGCGGGCGCTTAGGGCCGCGACTTTGGCGCTCAACGCGTATGCGGAGTTGCGCCGGGAAAAGGCGTTCGGTCGGATACGGGACCGTCAGTTGCGCGAGCGGCTTTTTGCGTTGCGCGGCGGGATAGTGGCACTCATGGGTGAGGTGCGGGTGGAGTGGCGGCGGCGGCACGGCGGGTAGGGTGAGGCGGCCCAGCGTGGCGTGGTGGCATTTTTGCCTGGATGGTGAGCCGGTAGGACGTTGTAGGTAGCGGGAGGAGGGATGGCGCGCTGGAAATTGCAGCTAGAACGCGATTTTGGGCCTTTGGCAAAGGTGGGAATCGCTGGCGGCAGCGGGAGCGGATGTTTTTCCGTGAAAAAAAGACGCACTTCTCTTGGGGGGAAGATTGACCGAAATGGGAAAGAGTGGCAAAAAGTGGGGCGAAGTGGGGCAGGGTGGTGTGAAAATCCTTAAAAGGCTCACCAAGCTCCGCCAGCTCTATCCGTTTGTAAAATTGTTTTTTCAACATCCCTAATCACCTCCCTTTATGATGCCTACACAGAATTCAACCCCCGTTTTCTCGGGAGAATTCTGTCATGCGCTCGACGTAAAGAACCGGTTGACCATTCCTTCAAGGTGGCGTGTCACTGAGTCCGACGAGTTTCATCTCATAGCTGATCGTTCCGGACAATTTATAAAAGTCATGCCGCCTGAGCAGTTTAGGGCGGTCGGAGATAAGCTGGCAAGCAACCCGGCCATCACTCCGAAGGATCGTAAAACGTTTGTGCATCTTTTCTTCTCGAAGGCGACGCACGTCGTTTTGGACAAGCAAGGCCGGATGGTGGTGCCTGAGGAGTTGACAAAGGAGCTGGCGAAAGATGCTCGCTTGGATGGAGATGTGATGCTGGTTGGCGCGTATGACACTTTTGAGCTCTGGACGCCCTCGCTGTGGAGCGCCACGCGGGAGGCGGAGTTGTCTACTTTCGAGCGAGTTGCGGATTTAATCGGACTATGATTGCAACCATGGAACCGCCTTATTCTAAAACGCAACCCGCTGCTCGCGAGTATCATGCGCCCGTGCTTTCGCAGGAGGTATTGGAAGCGCTACTGCCCGCGGTGGGTAAACAGTTTGTGGATTGCACCTTGGGTGGGGGCGGGCATTCGGAGCTGCTTTTAAACGCCGGGGCATCTGTGCTGGGGGTGGATCAAGATCCTGAGGCTGTGGCGTATGCGTCGGCGAGGCTGGCTGTGTTTGCAAGGCAGTTTCGCGCTATTCGCTCCAATTTTGGGGAGGTGGGCGCTGTCTTAGCGGGGCTTGGAATTGGGGCGGTAGACGGCTTTCTGTTGGATCTGGGAGTTTCTTCGCACCAACTGGATACGCCTGGCCGCGGGTTTTCTTTTCAAGCTGACGGGCCGCTGGACATGCGCATGAACCCGCAGGGGCCGGTGACGGCGGCGGATTTGGTGAACACGGCGGGCGCCAGCCAGTTGGAGCGGATGTTCAAGGAATACGGGGAGGAACCTCAGGCGCGCAGAATTGCCGCGCGTTTGGTCAAGGATCGCTTGGTGCGGCCGTTTCGCACCACTCTGGAACTAGCGTCGGCTGTGGAGGCTGTTTCGCCGCGCCGGGGGAGGACGCATCCGGCGACTAAAGTGTTTCAGGCGCTGCGGATTGCGGTAAATCGGGAATTGGAGGTGCTGGAGCAGGCTTTGGAGCATTTAGGCGGGTTGCTGCTTCCGGGAGGACGGCTGGCGGTGATCACTTTTCATTCGTTGGAAGACCGCATTGTGAAGCAGGCATTTTTGAGGCGTTCTGCGCCCACGCTGGATCGCCCCGAATGGAGTGCGCCGCGTGAAAATCCGGAGTGCATTTTCCGAAAAATTACCACGAAACCACTAATCGCTACAGAGTTGGAGCAGCGAGTTAATCCCCGCTCTCGCAGTGCAAAACTGCGTGTGGTGGAGCGGCTCGGGCCGTCTCAAAGACTGACGCGTTGTTGAGAGGCGACGCCCCACTTCGTTAACCCACCCCACCCCATGATGTCTCCCAATAGGCGCAAAAACGCCAACCTACTGCCCGTCGCAAAAATCATCACGGCCACCATGGTGCTGCTGACCATCGGTGGAGGCGCTCTTTACTATGTGGACGCCAAAAATGAGCTGCACCGATGTGGTCAGCGCAAAAAAGAATTGGAGCGAGAACTACTGGCGATCAGTACCCGGGATGAGGTGGTGACCTCCAGGATCGCAAAAATGTCGTCGTTCGACTCTTTGCGTAAGCGTCAGATCATTGATAAAGAAGCTTTTGTGCGCTTGACGCCAGTAGCGGACACCTTGGTTGTGCGGATGCCCGAGCCGAGTGCAGCGCCCGGGGAGACGCAGGTTCGGACGGTATCCAACTTGAAACCAAATCGCTAAATGGGAGTCTCATCCAGAAAACGCGCTTTGTGGCTTGGGGGTTTAATGGCCCTCGGGTTTACCGTGTTTTCGTGGAGACTGCTGGATTTGCAGGTCAATCGCGCTGACTACTATAAGGCGATTGCCACGGAGAAGCACTGTGCCCGACAGACTATTTACTCGCGGCGCGGCGCGGTGATGGACGTCAACGGGGTGCCCTTGGCGGCGAACGAACCGGTGAAAACGGTGGTGGTGGACGCAAGTGTGGTGAAGCGGCCGGAGATTCTTTTAGATCTGCTTTCCAAACACTTGCAGATTCCTTTGGCGCAGCTGCAGGAAAAGCTAACCCGCCAGAAATGGGATGCGACTGAAAATAAGATGCGGCCGGCGCCCTACATTGTGATCAAGCGTGAGGTTCCTGAACAGGTAGCGGAAGCGTTGCGCACGGAGGCGGCGAGCAAGAACTTGCGAGGGCTGGTTTTTGAGCAGGATTCAGTGCGGGTGTATCCCAATGGAAACATGCTTTGCCATGTGGTGGGATTTGTGAACCGCGAAAACAAGGGGGTGGAAGGAGTGGAGCGTTCGATGGAGGACTGGCTTAAGGGGCATGATGGCTTCCGGTACAGTGAACACGACCGCACTGGCAAAGAGATGGTCGCGTTTCGTCGGATGGAGCGCCCGGCCCGCGACGGGGCGAGTATCCGGCTGACGGTGGACATGGTTTTGCAGGACATTGTGGAGTCGGAGTTGGACGCAGCGGTGAAGCAATTTAGGCCAAAAATGATCACCTGCATCGTGATGCGGCCCGGCACTGGAGAGGTGCTTGCAATGGCCAACCGGCCGCATTACGACCTCAACCAACGTGATGGTGTGGCGGATGAGTCGCGGAAAAACCGGGCCATCATGGACATGATCGAGCCCGGTTCGACCTTTAAGGTGGTAACCTCGGCCGCTGCGTTGGATTGCAAACTGGTGCGGCCGGACACTAGCATTTATTGCGAACACGGGCACTTCATGTACGGAGGCACCACGTTGCACGACAGCCACCACGGTTATGGCGACCTGACGGTAAATGACATCGTGGTGAAATCCAGTAACATTGGCGTAGCCAAGCTGGGTATCATGCTGGGAGATCAGAAGTTGTACGAATATATCAAGCGTTTTGGCTTCGGGGACCGCACCGGGATCCAATTGCCCGGCGAGATCGGTGGCATTGTGCATCCGCCTCGGAGTTGGAGTAAAATTTCCATTACGCACATTCCCATGGGCCACGAAGTGGGGGCGACGCCAATGCAGATCATCAGCGCCATGTGCACCATCGCGAATCGTGGTAAAATGGTGACACCGCAAATCATTTCATCCATCAGCGATGCTTCGGGAGCGGTGTTAGCAAGTTATCCACCGGTTGAAGTGCGGCAGGTGGTGCCCCCGGAAGTGGCCGAACCGCTGGTGAGTGCCTTGAAAGAAGTCGTCAGTAAAAGAGGCACTGCGCCGCTGGCTCATGTTCCGGGTTTTGAGGTCGCAGGAAAAACCGGTACAGCACAGAAAACCTCCCCAGGAGGCGGGTATGAGCACGGCAAGTACGTGGTGTCTTTTGCTGGCTTTTTCCCCGCAGATAAGCCGGAGCTGTGCGCATTGGTCATCATGGATGAGCCGATTCCAGGGAGCACCCCTTATTATGGAGGGTACATTGCGGGGCCGGTGTTTTCGAAAATTTCGCAGCGTGCAGCACGACACCTTAATTTGGTGCCGAAGCCCGAATTTCTAAAGGTAGGGGGTTCGTTGGTGGAGAATCAAAGGGGGCATGGGTTATGAATTTAGGGCAGCTTTTGGCAAAATTAAGTACGGTGGCGATTCACGGTGGCGTAGAAATGGGAGTCTCGGCGATATGCGTGGATTCTCGCAAAGCCAAACCAGGCTGTATCTTTGTCGCGGTAAATGGAAGTCGAGCCAAGGGAACGGATTTTGTGAAGGATGCGGTTTCCCGGGGAGCCGTGGCGGTGGTCGCCGAGGCGGAAGTGGAGCTCGGTGCGTTTACGCGTATTGTGGTCAAAGACGCCCGGCGGGCCTTGGCTGAACTGGCCTGCGCTTACTTTGATCGACCCTCCGCCGGAATGAAGGTCGCCGGGGTGACCGGGACTAATGGCAAGACTACCACAGCCTTCTTGCTCCAGCATATTTGCGACACCGCGCAACTGCGTTGCGGATTAATTGGGACGGTGCGCTACCAAATTGGGGAGCGGACTTTACCGGCATCGCGCACTACACCCGATGCACTGGAGATGCAGGAACTGCTCGCGCAGATGAGGGATGCGGGGTGCAAAAGTGTTGCGCTGGAAGTCAGTTCACACGCCCTTTCCCAGCATCGTGTCGATGGCGTGGATTTCGACGCGGTGGTTTTCACAAATCTAACCCAGGATCACCTGGATTATCATGGAAACATGGACGCGTATTTTGAAGCCAAAGCCGGGTTGATCACCGGGCTCGGCTCTCAACGTTTCAAGCCGGGCGTCGCTGTGCTCAATGTGGACGATCGTTACGGCGCATTGCTGCAGGGGCGTGCCCAGAAATTAGACATTCCAACGCTCGGATTCGGCTTGGGAGCGCGCGCTGATTTTCGCGCTAGCAATTGCCACAGCGATCTCAACGGAAGCAGTTTTCAGCTCGATGCCGTGGGCCGCTCTTGGTTGGTGCGCCTGCCTCTGATTGGGACATTCAATATTCTCAACGCCCTCGGAGCCCTCGCCGCCGCGCATGTATTGGGCGTGGACGTGCGTACAGCGGTACAAGCGCTCTCCACCGCGCCTTCTGTCCCCGGTCGCCTCCAGCCCGTCCCCGGCAAACGTTCCTTTCGTGTGTTCGTCGATTACGCCCACACCCACGACGCGCTCCGCAACGTTCTGCGTACCCTGCGCGACCTTGATCCCAGTCACATCGTTACGGTTTTTGGTTGTGGCGGCGACCGCGATACCGGCAAGCGGCCACTCATGGGCCAGGTGGCTGAGGAGCTGTCGGACTGGGTCATCGTGACCTCCGACAACCCCCGCAGCGAAAGTCCGGAGGCCATCGCCACAGACATCACTCAGGGGATGCGCCTGGTGACTCACGAAGTTATTTTGGACCGTAAGGCGGCTATTGCTAGGGCGATTGCCTCGGCCGGTCCGAGGGATATTGTGCTCATCGCCGGCAAGGGGCACGAGACCACGCAGGAGGTTGCTGGAAAAATCGAACCATTTGATGATCTCGCGATTGCGGCGTCCGCTGTAGAGGACCGTCCTTCGGACTTTGGAAGATAACATGGACGCCACTTCCCTCACTCAAATCGCGCAGTGGAGCGGCGGCGTGCTTTTCGGAGACGTCTCTGGAGAGGTGCGTCGTGTCGTGACGGATTCGCGACAGGCGAAGGAGGGCGACCTGTTTGTAGCGCTTAAGGGCGAGCGTTTTGACGGGCACGATTTTCTGGCGCAGGTCAGCGCGCAAGGCGTCGCCGGGGTGCTGGCGCAGGCAGGTTGCGGGGAGCGTCCCAGCGGATTGTGCGTGGTGGAAGTGGGGGATGTTTTGACGGGCCTACAGCGTCTTGCAGGCGCTTATCGCCAGACACTGCCGGCCCGTGTTGTCGGTGTAACTGGTTCCAGTGGAAAGACGACGACCAAAGATTTCACGTTTGCTGTTCTCTCGGCGCAATGGAGCGGTTGGTGCACGCAGGGCAATCTTAACAACCATATCGGCGTGCCTTTGACGCTGTTGAGTGGACGGCGCGAGCATGCTTTTGCGGTGGTGGAAATGGGGATGAATCACGCGGGCGAAATTGCGCCGTTGGCGGATCTCGCGTCGCCGGAGGTTGCCATTATCACGAATGTGGGCGTGGCACACATCGAGTTTCTGGGAAGTCGTGAGGCGATCGCGCGGGAAAAGGGCAGCTTGGCTGCGCGGTTGGGCGAGCAGGGGACTGTTGTATTGAGCGCTGAAGACGAATTCACCCCGCTGATCGCGTCGCTTACAAAAGCCCGGATCCTGACTGCGGGCATATCGTGCGGAGAGATTCAGGCGATCGACGTGTTGCCGCTGGATGGGGGAAGTCGCTTCGGACTGATTCATGAAGGCGAACGGGTCGAGGTCAGCCTCGCTGTGCCGGGGCATCATATGGTGCGCAACGCGGCATTGGCGGTGGCGGCGGGCGTGGCTCTCGGAATGTCGTTGTCGGCTGCGGCTGCAGGATTACGCGGCATTCAGTTGAGTAAAGGGCGCATGGAAAGTCGCTTGCTGGGTGGCATTCATTTTCTCGACGACACGTACAACGCAAATCCCGACTCGATGAAAGCGGCTCTTTCCACGCTGGCGCAGTGGCCTGCAACCGGCCGCCGCATCGCGATTCTCGGTCGCATGGGCGAGTTGGGCAGCCACGCAGAGGCGGGGCATCGCGCAGTAGGTGAGGCCGCCGCAGCAGGCATTGATGCTCTTTTTACGGTGGGCTCCGAGGCGGATTGGATCTCCGACGAAGCCCGTCGAAACGGCTTTGTCGGGACAACGCATTTTCCCGACACGGCGACTGCCGCGGCTGCGCTGCGGAGCGTCCTTTCCAAAGGAGACGTTGTGTTGGTTAAAGGCAGCCGTTCAGCACGCATGGAGCGAGTCATTGAGGAGGTGACTCGGCCATGATGTATTACCTCTACAAATTGGCGGAGAGCGGACCAGAGTGGCTGCACGGATTCAATGTTTTCCAGTACATCACTTTCCGAGCGGTGGCCGCGGCAATGACTTCCTTCCTGCTCTGCATCCTGCTGGGGCATTGGGTGATACGCCGCCTTATTTCTCTCAAGCTTGGACAACCGATTCGCACTGCTGATGAAGTTCATAAGCTGTTTGAGCTGCACGGCAAAAAAGCGGGCACCCCGACCATGGGCGGCGTTCTCATCCACGGTGCGGTGATTGCATCCACCGTGCTGTGGGCTCGGCCTGACAACCCGGCGGTATGGCTTTTGGTCTTTACGATCTTGGCATGCGGGGCACTGGGCTTTTGGGACGACTGGCTGAAGGTTTCCAAAAAGAATTCCGGCGGCATCAGCGAACGCACCAAACTGTTTGGGCAAATGGCCGTGGCGTGTGTGGTGGCGGCTTTCTTTTTATTAAACCCAGCCACTGACATTCAGGCGCGTGCCTTGTACGTGCCGTTTTACAAGGCGCCGGTTATTGAAAATCTCGGGTGGTGGACGGTCGTCTTCTTCGGGTTGGTTATCGTGGGGACATCCAACGCGGTGAATTTCACAGACGGCTTGGACGGCTTGGCAGCGGGATGTACCGCGACTAGTGCGCTGGCTTTCGGGGTGCTTTCCTACGCAGCAGGGAACGTCAAAATAGCGCAATACCTTCAAATTCCTTACTATCCATTCGCCGGTGAGCTTTCCATCGTGTGTCTTGCTCTAGCCGGAGCGGCCGTCGGTTTTCTGTGGTTTAACGCGCATCCAGCGCAGATGTTCATGGGAGACACTGGCTCGCTGGCGATCGGTGGGTTGTTGGGTGTGGTGGCGATATGTTGCAAACAGGAGCTGCTATTGGTGTTGGTGGGCGGCGTGTTTGTGATCGAAGCGACCTCGGTGCTTATTCAGCGAACCGTGTTCAAGCTAACCAAACGGTTTTACGGAGAGGGTCGGCGTGTTTTCAAAATGGCACCGATTCACCATCATTTTGAACTGCAGGGCTGGCCCGAGAACGTAGTCATTGTCCGCTTCTGGATCTTAAGCATCCTCTTCGCACTATTAGGGCTGGCAACTTTGAAACTGAGATGACCGCGCTTTCTCAAAAGTCTAAAAGGGTGAGCGTTCTGGGGGCCGGCGAAAGCGGGATCTCCGCCGCGCTGCTGCTCGCACAGGAAGGATGCAACGTCACGGTGCACGACTCAGCGTCTGCAGAGCGTCTCGCGGATCGTGCTTTAAAATTGAGCGCTGCAGGAATTCTTCTACTGGCTGGGGGCGAAGCGCTTGACGTTCCAAATGGCACCGAGTTTGCCGTGTTGAGTCCGGGAATAGAGCCGGAAACGCCCTTGGTTGAGGCATTTCAGCGCGCTGCGGTGCCGCTTGTGGGCGAGTTGGAGTTCGCGTTTCAGCGTTGCAAATGTCCTGTGGTAGCGGTGACGGGCACCAATGGGAAGACGACCACCACACAGCTCATTGAGGCAATGTTCAACGGCACAGGCGTTCCGACACAGGCCTGCGGAAACATTGGCCCAGCATTTTCCGCGAAGGTGGGGCAGAGCGAGGAGCTTTCGGTGATGACGGTGGAAGTTTCCTCTTTCCAACTCGAGACCATTAAAAGCTTTCGGCCGCGCATCGCGATCTGGCTGAATTTTGCGCCTGATCACCTCGATCGATATCCCTCGATGAACGAGTATTACGCGGCAAAGTTGCGCATCTTTGAGAATCAGACCAATGACGATTGGTCGGTGGTCAACGCGCGCGATGTGCTTCCAAAATTGAAGGCGAGAACGCTACGGTTTGACGCGCAGGCCCCCGGGGCGGACTTCAGCCTGGTCAATGGAATGATCTGTTTTCTGGGAGAGCCAGTTCTGCGGATGGCTGATACCCAGCTCTCTGGCTTGCACAATGCGGAGAACTTGATGGCCGCGTTGGCCACAGGTTTTGCGTGGGGATTGGACTGGTCGGCGATGCGTCCGGCTTTGTGCGCCTACCGGGCGTTGCCGCATCGTTGTGAAGTCGTAGGAACAAGTCTTGGCGTGGAGTACGTCAACGATTCTAAAGCGACAAACCTTGATGCCGTCGAAAAGGCGCTTGCCTCCGAGACGCGAAAAGTCGTGCTCATAGCCGGTGGGAAAGACAAGGGTTTTGAATTTGATTCGCTCACCGAACTGGTGGCGCAGCGGTGCCGGAGCACTGTGCTGATTGGCGAAATGGCGGGGCGTATTTCGGAGCAATGGTCTGGGGCGCTGCCTTGTCAGCGTGCCGGGAGTTTAGGAGAGGCCGTCACATTGGCGCGGGCCGCAGCCCAACCCGGAGACGTCGTTCTTTTCAGTCCGGGCACCTCGTCTTTCGATATGTTCCAAAACTATGCCGATCGCGGCAACCAATTCCGCGCCTTGGTAAAGCAGCTTTCCCCGTAGAAGAATTCTCCACCCGCATTTAAGAAGTCCACCCAAGCCATCCCATGAAAATCCCGAGACTGCCAAGGCTGAGTTCCCTGGCGCCCCAACCCAAAGAACGCAAACCTCCTACCAAGCTGGCTGCACACGCGAGGCGTTTGACTCCATCGGCGTATGAAGACTATGACGAGGAGCCAACCACAAAGCTCTCCACTGCTTTCGTCGTGGTGCTCGCTTTGCATTTGGTGGCAGTGGGAGGGATTTGGGCTTTTCACGGCATCAAGGCCAAGAGGCGCGAGGCGGATGGGACCGCCGCAATGGTGGCGCCCGGGAAGGCACCTACGCCCACCACAGTTGCGGTAGCGACTATGCCGGCTCCGGGGCAGCGTCCGACGGCTCCGGTGGCGAATGTCCCAGCCCAGCAAGTGGGGACTCAGGCTCCACAGAGCATGTCCAAGGCGCAGTCCGCTCCGACGGTTAATGAAAAAGGGGCGACTCACACTGCGACGTCAGCCGCACAACCGCCTGCTAGCGTGGTGCCAAAAGTAGTCCTCGTCGCACAGGTGGTTACTCCCAATTCAAACCCCGCGAAGCCGCAGGCCGTCGCTCCGGTAGCATCCCAAGCACCGCCCGCGGTGGAGGTGGTGACGAAGGTGTACACGGTTCAAAAGGGGGACAATCCGGTGGCGATTGCAAAAAAGTGCGGGGTGAATTACGAGGAATTGCTAAAGCTCAACGGCGTGGAGGATCCCAAAAAACTCCAGATCGGCCAGGTGCTAAAACTGCCGGCCAAAAAAAGCGCTGAAAACACTGCGCACTAAGCGACTCCGGCGATTGGTTTTCTAATTACTGATTCATCCGCTCCCTCGTTGTTTTTGTATGCACCGCCGCAGTGTCTTATTGCTGTTGGTAGCCGTTGGCGCCTTACTCGCGCTGGGGGTAGTCATGCTCGCGAGCACCGGTGAGTTCGCGCAGGATGCTCACGGGCGTCCTCATTTTTTTCTCTATCACCAACTCGCATGGTTGGGGGTTGCTGTGCTTGGGTGTGTGATTACTTCTCGGGTGGACTACCATTTTTGGGTTAGAAAATGGGGGTGGCTTTACTGTATTTCACTGGTGCTGCTCGTGCTGTGTTTCGTGCCGCATGTGGGGGCGAGAATTAATGGCTCATCCCGATGGATCCGCGCAGGAGTAGGCACTTTTCAGCCATCGGAACTGGCGAAGTTTGCGGCGATTTGCGCGCTATCGTGGTGGTATTCGCAGGAGGATCGTGTCGAACGTGAATTTGTGCGGGGCTTTGTGGTGCCCTTGGCAGGGATGGGACTCTTGATGGGAATGATTGTCATAGAGGTCGACGTCGGATCAACCTCGCTTATCGGTGCGACGACCATCGCAATGATGCTCGTGGCCGGCTCCCGTTGGCGTTATATTCTTTCTCTGGTTGTGATTGGCGGGTGTATGATTGCGGGCGCCCTTTTTTCCATGCCGGAACGTATGGGGCGTTTTATGGCGTTCATTCACCCTGAATTGCATCCCGCCGATGCGTATCAAACGCAGCAGGGCCTCATCGCCCTTGGGAGCGGAGGTGTCACAGGATTGGGATTGGGCAATGGCCGTCAGAAGCTCCTCTATCTTCCATTTGCCCACACGGATTTTATCTTCCCGGTGATTGGCGAGGAACTGGGGTTGGTGGGGACGTTGGGTTTGGTTCTCGCGTACATTATTTTTATACTGGGCGGGGTTTCCATCGCGGTGAAGGCGCGGGATCGGGCCGGGCTCTTGCTTGGCATGGGGTTGGTGCTTATTTTGGCATTGCAGGCGGCTGTTAATCTTGGAGTCACAACGGAATTGCTTCCAAACAAAGGTCTTCCGTTGCCATTTATATCCTATGGTGGATCGAATCTTGTGTTTTGTATGTGCGCCGTGGGTGTTCTTTTGAATATCTACAAACAGGGCGTCAGCGAGCAGGAAGAGGAGCAGATGGAGCAGCTTGAAATGGCTCTGCAGGCAGAGAAGCGGGTGGTGAGACTCTGATATGAAACGTTTTGCCATAGCTGCGGGCGGAACTGGCGGCCACCTCTTTCCTGGGTTGGCTGTCGCAGAAGTGCTGCATGCGCGAGGGCACGAAGTGATGATGTTAACGTCTGAAAAACACATCGATGCAGTGGCCACCGAAGGGCGCACGGAGTTTCGAATTGAAAGGCTTCCCGGCATCGGTTTGCCGCGAGGCATCTCGCTGGGCACGGCGCGTTTCTTCGCGCGTTTCGCTGCAGGTATTCTCCATTGTAACCGCCTCCTTGCCGATTTCCGCCCTGCAGCGGTGCTGGGTATGGGTGGCTTTACCTCCACCGCCCCGATCCTCGCGGGACGTTTGCGGGGGCTACCTGTTTTTGTCCACGAATCTAACGCCATCCCAGGCAAAGCTAACCGACTCAATGCAAAACTCGCAGGCGGATTGCTTGTGGGTTTTCAAGACTGTGCCAGACGTCTGCCAAAGCTCATTTGTACTTACACTGGGACACCTGTGCGCAAGGCATTGCAGGAAAATAAGGTGGCTAGGTACGAGGCATTGCAACGCTTTGGACTAAGTCGGGAACGAAAGACCGTTTTGGTTATGGGCGGCAGCCAGGGAGCGGCCGGAGTTAACATGGCAATGATGGAGGCCGCCCTAGCGCTGGGAGCAGGTTTTCAGTTCATCCATCTTACCGGAGCGGCCGATGAAGAGGCCGTTCGCGCCTTTTATCAGCGTGCTGAGATTCCGGCATGGGTCGGCGCATTTCATCACGCGATGCAGGAGGTTTATGGCGCGGCGGATTTGGCCGTGGCGCGCTCTGGTGCGGCCAGCCTTACTGAGTTGGCTTTCTTTGAACTGCCCTCCATTTTGATTCCGTACCCACACGCAGCGGAAGATCATCAGACCTTCAATGCAAAGATTTTCAGCGAGGCTGGAGCCGCCGTGTTATTGCCGGAACGCGAGGCGAACTCGAAGCGCTTGGCGGGAGAGATCCGCGCGATACTCGATGAACCAGCGCGCTGGAAGGAGATGCGCATAGCCAGCGCGGGCCTTTCGGTAGAAGACGCCGCGCAGCGGGTTGCACAAGTTTTGTTGGATGCTGTGGAGGGGGGAGGATCCATATGAGTGGACAAATGTTAAATGTTGAAAATCAAGAGCAACTGACGCTTTTTCTCGAAGCGGGTGGACGCCGCATTCATCTCATTGGCGTGGCCGGCTCCGGAATGAGCGGCATTGGGGCGCTTTTGTTGAGTCTCGGACATCGGGTGAGTGGTTCGGACAAGGTCACCACCGCGGAGGTGGATCGCTTGCGTTCCGAGGGGCTGGATTTTTGTTCGCCGGTGCATCCTGAGCGCGTGAGTGACGCGGATCTCATTGTCTACTCCTCCGCAATTAAATCGGCGCACCCCGATTATGTGGAGGCCATTAAGAATCAGAAGCCAACAGTGCGTAGAGCGGAGGCGTTGGCGGCTTTACTCGCCTCACGCATGGGGATTTTGATTGCGGGCATGCATGGCAAGACGACGACATCCGCGATGGCTGCGCACGTCTTGCGCGAGGGCGGGTTATGCCCGTCGCACTATGTGGGAGCAGAGATTCCTGTCCTTGGCGTTAATGCGCATTGGGACAGGCAAGGCGAGTGGTTTGTCGCCGAGGGCGACGAGAGCGATGGGAGTCTGGTACTTTACAGGCCGCAGCATTCTCTTATTTTAAACATCGAGGAGGAACATCTCGATCATTACGCAGATCTTGCTGCTATAGAAGCGGTTTTCCGCCAACTCATAGACCACACAAAGGGCGTTGTTTTTTTCTGTGCGGATGATCCAAACGCCACGCGTTTATGCGCGACGCATCCAAACTCGATTTCCTACGGAGAGCGTTCCACTGCAAATTATCGGTTCGATGATCTGCATCTAAAGCCCTTTCAATCGCACTTCCGGGTGTTGCGCGACGGAGTATCGCTGGGTGCGATTACGCTGAACATTCCTGGTCGACACAACGCAAGCAACGCGGTCGGGGTCGTTGCCATAGCGATGGAAATTGGTGTTCCCTTTCAGCTCATTGCAAAGGCGTTGGAGAGCTTCAGGGGTGCGCGAAGGCGTTTTGAAATCAAGTATCGTTCCAGCCGCTATATGGTCGTGGACGACTATGGTCACCATCCTACGGAGGTCCGCGCGACGCTTGCCGCGTTGCGCAACACGGGCTCCGGACGGGTTCTGGTGCTGTTTCAGCCGCATCGTTTTAGCCGGACGTTGGCACTCAAGGAGGAGTTTGGCCGTGCGTTTGTAGATTCCGATGAAGTTTGGGTGAGTGCGATCTATGCGGCGAGCGAACTCCCCATCGAAGGAGTCACTGGTGCGTTGTTGGTGGAACAGATGCAACGTGAGGGCCATCCCGCCCCTCATTTTCAACCCGAGCGAGGGATGATGCTGCTGGAGGTGGGGCGTAGTTTGCGCCCTGGAGATTGTGTGATCACGCTGGGTGCTGGAAACATTCACGAACAGGCCACTGCGTTGTCTCACGATCTGGGTGTGCTGGAATTGTTGCAAGCGGCGATGGGTGCGGGGGAAGCGCGTTTGTATGAACCGCTTTCGAAACACACCACGTTGCGTATCGGTGGCCCTGCGCAATATTGGCTGGAGCCTGATACAGAAGAGGGATTTGCAAGGGTTGTGCAGCTTTGTTCCGAGAAGGGGCTTCCTTTGTTTGTGATCGGAAGGGGTTCGAATTTGCTAGTGCGTGACGGCGGTCTGCGCGGAGTTGTCGTCTATTTAGGGCGCGGAGAATTTCGTCGCTTGGAAGTGCGCGAGAATCAGATCACGGCGGGCGTCGGTGTGCGGCAAAAGGAGCTGGCCATTGCGGCGCGCGATGCGGGAATTGGCGGCTTTGAATGGTTTGAGGGCATCCCTGGAAACGTGGGCGGCGCATTGCGCATGAACGCGGGGGCCATGGGTTCTGAAACGTTTTCTCAGGTGGTGAGTTTGCGTTACGTAGATCAAGCTGGGGAGTTCCATACCTGCACCCCTGCAGATCTTGAAATTGGGTACAGGAATGTTCCATTTTTAGCGGAGCACTATGCGGTTTCCGCGACGTTTGTGGGGCGCACTGCGACGGCTGCAGAGATTGAGGCCCGTATGGAGGCCTCTCTGCAAAAGCGGCGCACCACGCAACCTAGAGAATCCAGCGCGGGCTGTATTTTCAAAAATCCAACGGCGCTCCCTGCAGGTCGTTTGATTGAGGAGTTGGGTTTGAAAGGCGCACGGTTTGGCGGTGCCAAAGTGTCTGAGATTCACGGTAACTTCCTTGTAAACCAGCACAATGCAACTGGAGCTGACATGCTCGAACTCATTGCACAAGTGAAGCTGCGTGCGTTGCAGGAGCGCGGGATAAATTTGGAAACTGAGGTTCAGATCATTGGAGAGGAGCGCCCTATTTATGGATAAGATTCAGCAGGCGGAATTGGAGCAACGGGTGAAGGGGATGCGCATCGCAGTGCTTATGGGCGGGCCTGGCTCAGAGCGCCCCGTGTCGCTGGCATCCGGTGCGGGCGTGGCCTCCGCACTGCGAAGTTTGGGGGCTGAGGTGAGCGAGGTAGACGTGCACGGCGCGGACTTTGAGCTGCCTGCCGGCGTCGAGTTGGCGTTTAATGTTATTCACGGGACGTTTGGAGAGGACGGTCAGTTGCAACGGATTTTAGATGCCAGAGGCGTGCCTTATACCGGTGAAGGCATCGCTGGGAGCGAGCTTGCCATTGATAAAATAGCCACCAAGCGCCGCCTGCTTGAGCACGGCGTTGCCACCCCGGAATTTGAGGTTTTGCGAGGTGGAGCACAACCGGGTATGGCTTTGCCTTACGTGCTAAAGGCGCCATGTGAGGGATCGAGCGTCGGGGTGTACATTGTGCGCACGGCCCAGGAGGTGGAGGCCGCACTCGCTGGAGTGAAGCAATACGCAGAGGAGATTCTTGTGGAAGCGTTCGTGAACGGTCGGGAATTGACCGTCGGGATTTTGGGGGACGTTGCACTACCTGTGGTGGAGATTTGTCCGAAGGAAGGGTTCTACGACTTCCAAAACAAATACCCATTTTTGAACCCTAAAGCCGCCGGAGCAGACCATTGGTGCCCGGCGCCCTTGGAGTCGGTAGTGGCTCTCGAGGTTCAGTCGCTCGCGTTGGCAGCGCACAGGGCCCTCGGGCTGGAGGTTTATTCGCGGGTGGACGTACTTCTGGATGTGAATAGAGGACCTGTTGTGCTTGAGATAAACACCATTCCGGGTATGACGCAGGTTAGTCTTTTACCCGAGGCTGCCGCCGCAGTGGGAATTCCGTACACAACCCTTTGTGCCAGCATTATAAACCTTTCGATGCAAAGATTTAACCTCAAATGAGCTTCTTTTCAAATTCCAACGCCAATCGGCGAATCAAAAGCGGGGGGAACCGTCGGGGACAAAGTCTCCTGGAGGTTTCCACCGCGCGCCCCCAGATGGAGCGTCGCACCTCCACTCGTGGCGGCTGGAGCAACCCGGTGAAAATCCTGCTCGTAGTTGGCCTCCTCGTTGCGGGAATCTTCGGCGGGCGTATCGCGTTGAACAAATTCGTTTGGGAAAATCCAATGTACCAGCTTTCGGATATTCGGGTGAGCACGGACGGGCTGCTCACGCGTCTTCAGGTGCTTGAAATCATGGAGATCGAGGAGGGGCGCAATATTTTCAGCATCGATCTCGCCAAAGCCCGCACCGCGTTGGACGCACTTCCTCAGGTGGAGCGTCTTGAAGTGCGTCGAATCCTCCCAGACCGCATCGATATCCGCATCTCCGAGCGTCAGCCGGTCGCTTGGGTTGCGAAGGCTGCGGATTCCGAGTTGGGCCTTAACAGCGGTGCATATTTGGTTGATACACGAGGCTATGTGATGCGCATGCGAAAAGTGATGCCCGAACACTTGGCGCTTCCCATCATCACCGGGGTGGTGATGGAGGACGTTGCTCCCGGGCAAAAGTTGCCGACCTCCGAGGCCCTTGCCGCGTTGGAGCTGATCCGCGCGAGCGTGGAGGATGTTCGCTGGCAACCGCGAGTGGTGGATGTCAGTAAAGGCTACTGCTTGGTTGTGACAGATCAGCGCAGGGCAAAGATCACGTTTGGCTTCGACAATATCGAAGGGCAGCTTTCCCGCTTGAGGCAATTGATTGATTTTGTGGAACCCACGCAGCGGGAGTTTCAGTCTGTGAATTTGATGTTGGAACGCAATGTGCCAGTAACCTTTGTGGTGCAAGCACCTCCGCAGGCTCCCGTGGACTCCAAAAACAAATCCAAGTCCGGCGCTTCTAAAACACCGGCGTCTGTCACTGCCTCTAATTTCGTCGCTCCGCCCGCAAGTTCCGCGGCCACTTCTACTTCGCAGTCCCCCGCGCAGCCTGTTGCTGCGGCAAGCATTTCCGGCGGGGTGGTTGGGGGCTCTGCGCCGGTCTCAAACTTCACCCCGGCGCCAATCGGTTCCACTTCCAGCTTTGC
>CALQFT020000020.1 GCA_943329925.2 Opitutus sp. GAS368 | reverse complement strand
CTCAAACATGCCGCCTCCATGAAATCCCGCAAATCACCAACCCCTTCTCGTGAGCGAGTTCACGGGCCCGCAGCCAGTAGAAAACACAAGGTATCCCAACGGGATGCAAGTCTGCGTTGGGTGCTTCATCGGAGGTTTGGAACGCTTGCTGGCATCCCTTCAGGATGCGGTTCGTTCTGGACATCTTCCGGTGGTGTCGCTGCGCTCAACCACCGGCCCGCCGACAGCAACTGCGTAAAAAGGAGAAATCCACCGGCAAATTAGACCTCACTGCCTACTAGTGGTGACATTGAGATAGGTGGAACTAGTGCAGAGTATTTTTGTCTCCCAGAAAGTGAAAGGAGTCAGCGTTCTGGAGGTGGCGCAAGCTTTGGCCACGGCGCTGCGCCCAAGCTGATTGCGCGGGATTATTCCGCTCGGCGAAAGAACTCGGCGGCGGCCGCCGTGGTGTGGGCGGCGAGCGTTTCGAGGGACTCATTGCGCAGTGCGGCGAGGGCCTCGGCCGTCACTCGGGTGTGGGCCGGCTCGCAACGCTGGCCGCGGTGAGGGACTGGGGCGAGGAAGGGGCAATCAGTTTCCAGAAAGAAGGAGCCTGCGGGTAATTTTGAGGCCGTTTCGCGGACCAGCGCCGCGTTTTTGAAGGTGATGATGCCCGTAAAGGACACATTGAATCCCAAATCCAAAAGCGAGTGCGCCTGTTCCAGCGATCCTCCGAAGCAATGGAAAACGGCGCGCAGCCTGCCGCTGTACGGGCGCAAAATGGCTAGCGTATCGTCCCACGAATCCCGCTGGTGGATGACGACGTTCAGTCGCGTCTCCAGCGCAAGTTCAAGCTGTTGTTCAAAAAACAACGCTTGTCGAGCGCGGTTGGCCCGTCCGCTTTGGGTCGTGGCGTCTTGCGCCGGCCGATGGTAATCCAACCCGGTTTCTCCGATTGCCACCACGCGTGGATGCCTTGCGAGCGCTCGTAGCGGAGTCAAAATATCCTCAGGCGATTCGTCTACGTAACACGGATGCACTCCAATAGAGGCGGAAATTTGCGGATGCTGTTCCGCCAAAGCGACCGCTCGTGTACTGCCCTCAATGGACGTACTGATGGTAATGAGTTGCGAAACCCCGGCATCTTTGGCTCGGGCTAAGACCTCCGGTAGGTCAGCGGCGTAATCCGGAAAATCGAGGTGCGCGTGCGTGTCGGTGAGCATGACGCTTGGGCTGGGAGCCTACCACTCGATGAGCGAACCTGCCCAAGTAAGGCCGCCCCCGAAAACCACTAACAAAATATGATCCCCGCGATGCATCCTGCCGGTGCGATTCGCTTCGTCCAAGGCGATGGCGACGGCGGCGGCGCTTGTGTTGCCAAAGCGGTCAAGGTTGACTAGGAAACGGTCCATGGGAAGCTTCATGCGGTCGGCAATGGCCTCGATGATGCGCACATTGGCCTGATGCGGGATGATGCACGCGAGTTCGCTGGCCTTCATTCCGGCGGCGTCCAGCACGTGGTTGCCGGCGTCGAGCATCGCGGTAACGGCCTGCTTGTAGGTTTCTTTGCCGTTCATGCGGATCGTATTGAGCCGCTCGCTTGCGTTTTCAGCAGTCACCGGATTGAGGCTGGCGCCTCCGGGGATTTGAAGGATTTCAGCGAACTTTCCGTCGCTGCCCATGTGGGTGTGGCGGATGCCCTTTGAACCCGGGCGATGTTGAAGCACGGCGGCTCCAGCGCCATCGCCGAAGAGGATGCAAGTGTTGCGATCCGTCCAGTTTACGATTGTGGAAAGTTTTTCTGCCCCAATGACTAGGATGGTTTTTTGGGTGCCGGAGGCGATGAATTGGCGGGCGATTTCCAGCGCGTAAAGGAAGCCGGAGCACGCGGCGCTGACATCAAAACACACGGCCCTTTTGGCTCCGATTTTCGTCTGCACAAAGCAGGCAGTGGAGGGGAAAAACATGTCTGGCGTCACGGTGGCGACGATGATCATGTCGAGTTCCTCGGGGGGAATCCCGGCGTTTTGGAGTGCGGCCTTGGCGGCTTCTGCGGCGAGGTCGCTGGTGGATTGCGTGGCAGAGGCGATGCGGCGTTCACGGATGCCGGTACGCGTCATGATCCACTCGTCGCTGGTTTCCACCAGACGCGCCAGTTCCGCGTTGGTCAGGATGGTCTCTGGAACGTAGGAACCTGTTCCGATTATGGAGGCGCTAAGATTGGACACTCGGGGTGATAAGGGTTGCCGAGGTGCTGGCGTTGTACTGTGCCACCTCGCGGATGATGTGCGGGTTAACCTGAGTGCGAATCGACTCCGTACTTTGTCGGATCGCGTTTTTCACGGCGGTGGGCGAACTACCACCGTGGGCTATGATGCAAATGCCGTTTACGCCCAGCAATGGCATTCCACCGTATTCGTCGGGGTTGGCCTTTTTTTTGATGGCCCGAAATGCGTCCCGCGCCAGCCAGGCGCCAGCCATTCGGATGGGGGATTTCATGAGCTCGCGCTTGAGCCAGCTGAGCACAGCGAGGGCGGTGGCCTCGATTGTCTTCAGTAAGACATTACCCACAAAGCCATCGCATATAACTACTTCCACGGGGTTCTCGAAGATGTCGTGCCCCTCGACGTTCCCCCGGAAATTGAGGTTGGTGGCTTTGAGCAACTCGAAGACTTCCCTTGTAAATTCGGTTCCTTTTTCTTCCTCAGTTCCAATGGACATTAATCCGATGGAGGGATTTGAATACCCAAGCACATGGCGGGAGTAGGCGGCCCCCATGATCGCGTTTTGGACCAGTTGCTTGGGCGTGGGATCCGTGTTCGCCCCTGCATCAATGAGCAAAAAGTAGTTCGAAGAGGTCGGCATGACCGCGGCGATGGCCGGCCGCTCGATGCCAGGAAGCGTGCGTAGCTTGATGTGGGCAGCCGCGACGGCCGCTCCAGTGTGCCCCGCGCTTACCAAAGCGTCAGCCGCTCCTGACTTCACCAACTCCACGCACCGGCTGATGGAGGAATCCCGTTTTTTGCGCACCGAATCCGCCGCGCCATCGCTCATTTCAACTACCTGCGTGGTGGCCACCACTTCAATTCGGGAGTCTGAAAAGGAAAGTCGCTGCAATTCAGCTTCGATACGGGTGGGATCGCCTACCAGAAAGAGTTGGGTAATCTCAGTGTATTCGCGAAGCGCCAGCATAGCCCCTTCCACGAGGTTGGCTGGGGCGTGATCGCCTCCCATGGCGTCGAGTGCGATTTTCATGACAGATTAAAACGGAGCATGAGCGAAGTCTTATAACTCTATTACTTTCGGAGATGTGCCGAAACACTTTTCCACCCCTGAAGTTAGACAGGGTATTGATAGTGATGCGCCACAAAAATACGCAGTTTTGCGTACAACTTCCGCTTTGTGACAAAAAAGCCACGTAGCAAAGATTGATTTGTCCAAAGAAGTCGCCGCCCGCAAATCGCACTGATTGCGACGGGGCGGCGGAGAATATTTAGTTTCAGCCCCGCGGAGGGGGACGCAGCCGGGCTTAGAGCCCGGCAACGGTCAGCACCTGACGTCCGCGGTAGTATCCGCAGGAAACGCAGGCGCGATGGGAACGGCCGGCGGCACCGCAATTGGTGCAGCGGCTAAGCTGGGGTGCGTGCCAGCGGTTGGCGGCCTTGCGTGTACGCAGGCGCATCTTGGACATTTTTCTTTTCGGGACTCCCATAAAAACGAGGCGGCTAAGGTTCGAGCTTCAGATTGTCCAGCGCATCCCACACGGGTTTTGAAGTCTCGGCCGGAAGCGGTTGTTCAGGCAGCAAATGCAGTCCAGGACAGTGCTTCGAGCCGCTCCAATCGCAGTGCGGATGAGCGGGAAGGGCGAGGACAATGTCTTCTCTTAGGCTCTCTGTCAAGTCTGCCTCTTCAGCTCCTTCTAATTCTACTTGGCAGGCGAAATTTGGAACCACCACCGCGTATTCAAAAGGCTCCAGACATTTCACGCACTGCAGCTGAAACGCTCCCTCCAAACGGCCCGTGGCGAAGATGCCGCCTTCGCTCAGGCCCACGTCCAAGCTGTAACGCAGTGGACCACAGGGCTGGGTCGTCGCATCGTGTAGATCTAACACGGAGGCGGGATCTTCCCCCTCCACGTGTTTGCCTTCCGGCGGAATTTGGCGGGTGTGTATTTTCATGCGAAAGGTGGTTGTCTGAGGAGGGTTGCGAACTCACCGCCAAGGGCTCCGTCTCTGCTAACTCTGTTAAGCGCTGCGCTGTGCTTTCTGGGCTGCAAAGCGGGCCTTGAGCGCATCTTCAACACACCTTGGCACAAAACGACTCACTTCTCCACCCAGTCGGGCCACTTCTTTCACCATGCGTGAGGAAATGTAGCTGTATTCCTCCGAGGGCATCAGGAAAAGAGCCTCCAACCCAGGCTCCAAGCTGCGGTTCATGAGCGCCATTTGAAATTCAAATTCAAAATCTGAAACCGCCCTCAATCCCCGAATAACCGCCTTGGCCTCTGATTGGCGCGCAAAGTCGACCAGTAGACCGTCAAAGCTGGCAACCCGCACATTGGGAAGATGTTGACAGGAAATTTTCAGCAACTCCACGCGCTCGGCCACGGAAAAAAGGACCTGCTTAGACTGGTTGTTTGCCACCGCCATGATGACTTCATCAAAAAGCCTCGCGGCTCGAGCTAACACATCAAGGTGGCCGTTGGTGATGGGATCAAAGGATCCTGGGTAAATAGCGCGAAGCATGGAGTGTGGTAAAGTTGTTCCGGACCGCTGTGCTCTAAGAAGTTACGAAGGCGGCAATAATGAAGAAGAACACAGTGAATGCCAAAAAAGGTGGAAGCAAAATAGAGAGCGCTGCCCTGCCCATGGACATCCTGTGGCTAGAGGCTAAGGCTCCTATGGTCACCCTCATGGACCAAATCACCACCACCACCATCGAGATGGCCATTGCAAAGTCAACAACCGCAGTATCTCCAGCGAAACCTGCAGCGGCCACCGCTGCTAGCGGAATGAGCCAAAGTACAGCGCTCGATCCAACCGCATAACACAGTGTGCGAAATGTCGTTAGAAATGAGGCCTGCGAGCGTCCAAATACCTTCAGGCACAGGTGCAGTACCGCTGATTTTGCGAGCATACTCAAAGGCAGCATTAACACGCTGGAGATCAGCAGTGCTGTCAATCCGACGCTGCCGGATTGTAACCCCAGCATTTGGTGCATCAGTACCCCCACCTTGGAGTTTGCCGCCGGCAGCAAGCTGACCGTTGTAAGCATCAGCAGGGTGCCCAACATTTCAGCTAGGGCGAGGAAGGCGAGGGGAAGCTTCCAGTCGCCTGGAGCCTGCAGGGCTTGTCCGGTGCGTTGGGTGTGAAAAAGGGTGCTATGAAGGCTTAGCGCAAAAGCCTGCAGTGGAGCGGTGTGTGGAAGCTTTTCCCACTCCAAAAGAAATGGATTTGGGTTTATTGGAATCGGAGGCTCTTCGCTGTCGGATTGATCCTCCGAAACTTGGAGATCCTCCTTTAACGGAAGCGAAGCGGCCTTTCCTTGAGGAGGCTGCCGCAGCACGGGAAGCCGCGATTCAGGCGCGGGGTGCAATTCCGGAGAGATTGCCGCGTGGGGTTGCATGAGCGCCTTGACGGAGTTCAGAGGCGCCCAATCTGGCATGCCTTCCTGCCAGACTAGCGATTCGCCCGAAATTTTGTTCGCGTCCCGAAGTCGGCACAATTCCGCTTCCGGAATAGGTCCGTGCGGCTGGCCATTAGATTCATAAAACCATTTCATACTTTCAATACCGCCCACTTATCATGCCATCTCGAGTGAAACTCAACAAAGTTGCCCTAGCTTGTAAAACTACGCGGATGGAAAACAATGGGAGCATGTCTTCCATCGGCACTGTGCATCAAGCTTCTGTTCCAATCGGGCATGCCGGCGGGCGACTGGATCAATTCTTGTGCCTGCTGCTGCCATCCCACTCGCGCTCGCAACTCCAAGAATGGGTTCGAGTTGGAGCGGTTTTGGTGAACGGAGTAGTGCCCTCAAAGCCTGGAATGAAACTCCACGGTGGAGAGTTACTTGTTATAACGGAGCCTGCACACGAGCCGCTTGCAGCTCAACCGGAAGCTCTTCCTCTGGAGGTTTTATATGAGGACTCTGATCTTTTGGTGCTAAACAAAGCCGCCGGTATGGTGGTGCATCCGGCTGTCGGGAATTGGAGCGGAACGGTTGTGAACGCACTGTTGCATCATTGTGAGGATTTGTCCGGGGAGGGCGGCGAGGAGCGTCCCGGTATTGTACATCGTTTGGATAAGGAGACTTCGGGATGTTTGGTGGTGGCCAAAAATGATGGGGCGCACCGCAGTTTGTCTGCGCAGTTTGCTGGCCGGGAGGTGCTTAAAATTTATTTGGCCCTTGCGCTCGGGCGTTTCAAGGACGCGAAGGGTTCGGTTCAGGCTCCCATCGGCCGACATCCAGTCCATCGGCAAAAGATGGCGGTGGTGGCCGAGGCAAGGGGCCGATCGGCTCGCACGGATTGGGAGGTTTTGGGGGAACTGGAAGTGAAGGGGGCGGCGCTAAGCATTGTGCAGTGCCGGTTGTTTACCGGCCGGACCCACCAGATCCGGGTGCATATGGCGCACTTGGGGCACGGATTGCTTGGGGATTCCGTGTATGGGCGCAAGTTGTTTGTGGAAAGACAGATGTTACACGCGTGGCAGCTTGGGTTTAGTCATCCAGCAACGGGAATCTGGATGCAATTCACCAGTCCGCTGCCCGAGGACATTGAAGCGCTGGGGGTTTCTTTGGAGGCGCCGCGCGGCGGAAAAGCGGTTGGAAAATCAGTTTAAGATTATCGCTTTACACTGCCGACCTTTCTTCCGTAGGATTTCCGGCTCAACAAATTTATTATATGTCCCAGCACCGCAGCCTCAAAGGGGCCAGTACAATTTCCGCTAAACGCAACGTACTCAAGCGCTTCGAGCGCGTAGAGTTACTCACCAAACGTGGCCAATTCAAGTTGGGTGACAAAGTCGTGGGTCTTCGCAAGACCATGCCCGAGGCGTAAGCCTTCCGCTTAGTCTGCGTCAGTGACGACGCCGGAAACAGGTCTGCCGCGATTCGTTGCGCAGGCCTTTTCTGTTTTTGATGTCTCCGTGGTCTCCGTGTCCGTGGTCTCCGTGTTTTACACCCCCCTATCCAGAACCTAGCCCGCTATGAAAACATCCCCGCAAGCGTTGGTGGAACAAAAGACTCTCGAGTTATGTCAGGCGATAGTTCAGATGCCGGGCTTCGCTGCTACGCATCAGAAAATGCAGGCCTTTCTTGAGGATGAGTTGATCAAATTTGAGTTTCAGATGGTCAATAACCGGGTTCAACTTCTGACCGAAAAGCAGGCGGCAGGCATGACTGTTACTCCGGAGGAAATTGCAGAGTTGGAAGCGTATCGCGATGCGACTCTGAGCAAGGATGTCGCCAAAGATTTCATTGCCGCACAGGGCGAACTGGATGTCATCCAAAAGCTAATTTATCCGATGCTTTCCAAAACATTTGATATCGGCCGGGTGCCGGTTGCCGAAGATTTTTTTGGAGACAATTGCGACTCTAGTTGCGGTCTGCATTGAGACTGCATGCGGGCTTTGCGGGCGGGAGATTCAGAGTGTAGTCTGAGCAGACTGCCATGTCTGATCCGTTTGTTCATCTTCATCTTCACACCGAATATTCGCTGCTAGACGGGGCCGTGCGCATCCCCGCGCTCATGAAGAAGGTGAAGGAATACGGGATGCCTGCGGTGGCCCTGACGGATCACGGGAACTTATTTGGCGCCATAGAGTTTTATCAGGAAGCCATGAAGGTGGGCGTCAAACCGATCATCGGCGTTGAGGCGTACGTGGCCCCGGGTTCGCACAAAGACCGCAATGCAAGCAGTGGCAGGGACGCAGCCTTTCATCTTACGCTACTCGCTAAAGATGAGGTGGGTTACGCCAATCTGGTGAAGCTGGTATCTATCGCGCACCTAGATGGAATGTACTACAAGCCGCGCATCGACAAAGATTTGCTATCTCAATATGGCAAAGGTTTGATTGGTCTGAGTGGTTGCCTCAAGGGCGAAGTTAATCAGGCGATTCTCGCAGATAACGAACCTCGCGCCTGGGAGCTCGCCGCACAATATCGTGACATTCTGGGGGCGGAAAACTTCTTCATGGAGTTGCACGATCACGGTATTGAGCAGCAAATTCGCTGCAACCGCCTTTTGCCCAAGATGGCGAAGGAGCTCGGCGTGGGAATGGTTGGAGCCAACGACGTTCATTTCTTGGAGCGTTCTCACCACGAAGCCCACGACGTGATGATCTGTATCGGAACGGGCTGTAATGTGGCGGACGAAAAGCGGATGCACTATGTGCCTGAGCTCTTTCTTAAGAGTCCGCAGGAGATGTCAGCCCTTTTTCGCGAGTATCCGGAGGCCGTGCGTAACACTCTGGAGATCGCTGATCGGTGCAACCTCAAGATCGAGTTCGGGAACCCAAAGTACCCCGCTTACGAACCGCCTCCGGGGATGGACCAGAATCAGTACATGCGTCAAATTTGCCAGAACGGGCTTGGGCCCCGCTATGGAGCAGAGGCGGATTCCGCGCTGATTCAGGAGCGCCTGGAAAGAGAGCTTGGGCTGCTCGAAAAGCAGGGGTTCGTGAATTACTTCCTGATTGTGTGGGACTTCATCAACTGGGCGAAGAGCAAGGGCATCGCAGTGGGCCCGGGACGCGGCTCAGCGGCTGGTTCGATGGTGGCGTACTTAATGGGGATTACCGACATTGACCCGATCAAATTCAAGCTGCTCTTTGAGCGCTTCCTGAATCCGGAGCGGGTTTCTCCACCGGATATCGATGTCGACTTCTGTCAGCGCCGCCGTGGAGAGGTCATTGATTATGTTCGGATTAAGTATGGAGAACGCGCCGTAGCCCAGATTGCAACTTTCGGCACCATGGGCGCGAAGTCCGTCGTGCGCGACGTCGGGCGGGTGCTGGGGTGGAGTTACGGCGACGCCGATCGGATTTCAAAAATGATCCCCAACGAACTGGGTATCACGCTGGCGGGAGTTGATAAAAAAAATAAGGAGACCGGCGAGGTCGATCACACCGATGGAGCCATCGACAAAAATCCGGAATTGCGGGCCGCCGTCGATAACGAGCCGGCCACGCGCCAGATGTGGGAGTTTGCTTGCACGCTCGAGGGGCTGACTCGCGGGGTGGGTGTGCACGCGGCCGGGGTGGTTATCAGCGACCGCGACCTTTCCGAATACATCCCTCTGACGCGCGCGAATGACGGATCCATTGTGAGCCAGTATCCGATGTCGCCCCTCGGGGATCTTGGGATGCTGAAGATGGATTTTCTAGGGCTCAAGACTCTGACGGTCATTCAGGACGCTCTTAAATTAATCCACCGCAAATTCCCGGACTTCGATTTGGATCGGATTCCGCTGACGGATCAGCCCTCGTTTGACCTGCTTAATCGCGGCGAAACCGTGGCGGTATTCCAGTTGGAGTCCGGCGGGATGGTGAAGACTTGCCGCAGGTTTGATGTGAAGGACATCGAGGATATTAACGCGATTTTGGCACTGTATCGGCCCGGGCCGATGGACCTGATTGACGATTATATTAAGCGCAAAAAAGGGGAGGCGAAGATCAAGTATGCGCATGCTCTTTTGGAGAAAGTCACCGCCGACACATACGGTATTTTTGTCTATCAGGAGCAAGTCATGCAGGCAGCCCAGGTGCTCGCCGGCTACACCCTTGGCGGGGCGGATTTGCTCCGGCGCGCGATGGGGAAAAAAGACAAGGACAAGATGGCCATCGAGCGGGAGAAATTCCGAGACGGATGCAAGGCGGTGAATCAGATTGAGGAAAAGCAGGCCAACGAGATTTTCGATTTGCTCGAGAAGTTTGCGGGCTACGGGTTTAATAGATCTCATTCTGCGGCATACGCTTGGGTGAGTTATCAGACCGCCTATTTGAAGGCGAATTTTCCGGTGGAATTCATGGCCGGGGTGATGGCCAACGAAGTTGGGAAGACGGAAAAGCTCACGATTTTTGTGGCGGAATGCCAACGCATGGGACTGCAGATTCTGCCGCCCGATATCAACAAAAGCGGACTTTCCTTCGAGCCGGAAACCGATGGGGAGAAGCTCGGAATTCGCTACGGTTTGGCGGCGATTAAGAACGTGGGCGAGATCGCCATGGAGGCGGCCGTGGAGGAGCGCGAACGGGGTGGAGTGTTCGAATCGTTGGCGGATTTTTGTGCGCGGGTGGATTTGAAGCGAGTGAACCGCAAGTCGGTGGAGAGCCTTGTGCGATGCGGCGCATTCGATTGGATGGGAGTGGAGCGCGCGGAATTGTTCGAGAGCGTTGAAGGGGCGCTGGCATCTGCCGTGAGCTCGAGCCGGGATCGTGCGGCGGGGCAGGTTTCGTTGTTTGATTCGTTGAGCGCGCCGATGCCCAAGGCTAAGAAGCGAGCGCTGAAATCGGTGACGCCTTGGAGTCCTGAGGAAAAGCTGTCTGCGGAAAAGGAGTTGCTTGGATTTTACGTGACTGGGCATCCGTTGGATCGGTACAGGTCGCTTTTTGATAGTGGAAAGTACACGCCGCTGGCCTCATTGGCAGAACAGGTTGAGCCGGGGCAGAAGAGCGCGACGGTGCAGGTGGCGGGCTCTTTGGTGAGTGTGGTAAAAAAGTTTTCAAAGAAGGGGAACAAGCCTTTCGCCATCGTGATGTTGGAGGATTTAAGCGACTCCATCGAGGTGGGTATTTTCGGTGAAGCGTACGCGACTGGTGCCGCTTTGATCGAAACGGGAAAGCTTGTGAACTTGCAGGTGCGCGTTGAGTTGCGGGAAGATGAAGCGGTTCGAGTGACGGCCAGCGAGGTTCGGCCGCTGAAGCGTCCCAGCGAGTCTTCCAGACCCGTTTACTTGAAATTAGAATGGGAGCGCACCACCGAAGCCGAGTTGTTGCACATCCGCGACGTGCTTTCGGCAAGTCCTGGTATGCGTCCGGTGGTCCTGCAGTTTGAACACGAAGACGGCCGCCGTGTGCGGGTACACCCGGCCGAACAATACCGCGTGGACTGGGATGCGGAGCTTGAGAACAGCCTTGGGCGCTGGGTGGTACGCGAATAGGGGGGCGCCAAGTCGGCGAAAATTTGCATGGTCATTTTTGCCGCCCCCGCCGTTGGTTGCGACCCAGCGAACCGCGGCCGCTAATGGCGCTTTTTTCTCCTGTTTTCACTTATCCTCTAACGCTTTGTTTGCTGTGGGATAGATTTATTCCAGATCCTCACTCTTGTGAGGATTCAAAGGCCTCCCTCTTTTTAAAATACCTCCCAATGAACATCCGGAATGCCACTCTTCTCTCGGCCCTTCTACACTCGACTTTACTGGCTCTGAACGCCGTTGAACCTTCTCCAGCCGTTGCTGCTGCGCCTGCCGTTGCTGCTGCGCCTGCCGCCGACCTCTTTCCAAAGCAGCCTTCAATTGTTGGGTTGAGTCCGGCCGAGACACTCAAAAGCTTTCAACTCCCGAAGGGTTATCACATGGAGTTGGTACTGGCTGAGCCCGATGTTCGCGAGCCTGTCGCCGCGGTGTTTGATGGCAATGGTCGGATGTTTGTCGCGGAAATGCGTTCTTACATGCAGGACATGGATGGCAGCAACGAACACGCTGCAAACAGCCGTGTTTCCCTCCACTGGTCCAGCAAGGGAGACGGGCACATGGACAAGCACAGTGTGTTCATAGACAACCTGCTGTTGCCTCGCATGATTCTCCCCTTGGGGCCTGGGCAATTGCTCGTCAATGAGACGGATACACAGGATATTTACCTGTATGAAGATACTACAGGGAAAGGAGTTGCAGATAAAAAAACGCTCTGGTTTGAAGGCGGGCCGCGTGGTGGAAATCTCGAACACCAGCAGAGTGGATTAATTTGGGGGATCGATAACTGGCTGTACATGACCTACAATAATTGGCGTCTGCGTTGGCAGCCGGGTGGCGCGCCAATCAAGGAGCCAATCGCCGCCAACGGAGGACAGTGGGGGCTCGCTCAGGACGATTACGGCAAACCTTGGATCGTCAATGCAGGTGGCGAGCGAGGCCCGATGAATTTTCAAACACACATCCTTTATGCGGGGGTGAATGTGAAGAACCAGTTTTCAGAAGATTATTCGCTAGTCTGGCCGCTCGTGGGGATTGCTGATGTCCAAGGTGGTGACAAGCGTTTCCGGCCCGAAGATAAAACGCTCAATCATTTTACCGCCACTTGCGGCACGGAGATCTTCCGGGGGGATCGTTTGCCAGCGGATCTGCGGGGAGATCTGCTGTTTTCTGAACCGGTTGGCCGCTTGGTGCGCCGCAGCAAAGTAGAGGTGAATGATGGGGTCACCACTTTAAAAAATGCCTACGACCATTCCGAGTTCATTCGCTCCACCGATCCGCTTTCCCGAGTGGTGAATATGAACACGGCGCCGGACGGCACCTTGTACTTGGTGGACATGTATCGTGGAATTATTCAAGAGGGCAACTGGGTGAAGGAGGGAAGCTACCTGCGCAACGTTGTTGCGCAATATGATTTGGATAAACAGGTTAGCAGGGGCCGTGTTTGGCGCCTGGTCCACGACGACTTCAAGCCCGGACCGCAGCCGCGTTTGTACGACGCCTCCTCGAGCGAGCTCGCTGCCACCTTGGAACATCCAAATGGTTGGTGGCGCGACACCGCCCAGAAGCTGCTCGTTCTCCGACAGGACAAGTCCGTCGTTCCTGCTTTGAAGAAGCTCTCAACAGGAGCCAAAACTTCAGTCGCCCGGATTCACGCTCTTTGGACTTTGGAGGGCCTGGGTGCCGTGGATGCAGTCATGGTCAGGGGCGCAATGAAGGACAGCGATCCAGTGGTGCGCGCGGCTGCCATCCGCGTCAGTGAGACCTTGTTCAAGGCGGGAGACGCCTCGTTGTTTCAGGATATTTTTTCGATGGCGAAGGATAGCGACGGCTCGGTGTCGCTTCAGGCGATGTGCAGCGCTCGCTTGCTGAATCCAACTGAGGCCAAGCCCATTCTGCAAGGTTGTCTCGTGGGAGCCACCGGGCACTTTGCCCTAAAAGACATTGCGATGGAAATGCTTGCCCCGAAGCGCTCCTGGGGCAAAGAGTTCAGTAACGATCAAAAAAATCTGCTTACAAAGGGCAACGATATTTTCAACGAACTCTGTTTCACTTGTCACGGCGCCGATGGACGCGGAACTCCCGTGGATGGCAAACCCGGTCTGAACCTCGCTCCCGCACTCGCTTCTTCTCGCACCGTGACTGGGCCCAAAGACGCCTTTGTGGCTGTCTTGTTGCGGGGGCTTGCGGGTCCGGTGGAAGGGAAAGTTTACGATGCGCAAATGGTTTCGATGGAGAGTAATGACAATCAGTGGATAGCCTCTGTGGCGTCGTATGTGCGCAACAGTTTCGGCAACAAGGCGGATGTGATTTTACCCAAGGATGTAGCCGCCTTGCGCGAGAAACTCAAAAACCGCACCACGCCTTTCACAATTCAGGAACTTTCTGAGTTTGGGCCTGTGGTTCTGCAGGGCCGCAAGGAATGGAAGTTGAGCGCCAGCCACAATGCCGGCGCTGTTTCAAAAGCCGTCGATAGCGACCTTGCGACTCGCTACGACACCAAGAGTGCTCAGGTTCCCGGCATGTGGTTCGCGGTAGAGTTTCCCAAGGTGGAACTTGTCTCGGGCATCGTGCTGGATGCCGGCGCCTCTGCGGGCGATTATCCCCGTGCCTATAAGGTGGAGTTATCCGAAGACGGAACGACTTGGAGCCGGACCGTGGCCGAAGGCAAGGGGGAGCGTGGGATGACGAATGTCGCGTTTGCTCCGGTAAAGGCCAAGGCGCTGCGCATTACGCAGACGGATTCAGCAAGCGGCACTTACTGGTCGATCCATGAGCTTCAGGTGCTTGATGGACACAGTTCTTCCACGCAGGCGCAGGCCGCGGCGAAGTAGGAGCGCTTTTCGCCCTGTGGGAAGACTCTTGGGCGGCGGGACTCTTTTAGCGCCGCCTATTCTTTTCGCAAGACGACCGATAGCAGGACTGTCTCGGGTGACTGTGCGGAGCGGATGCAAACTTGCGCCCATGTGGCATCCACAGAACACCGCCTCTTGTTTGAGGAAAGTCGCGTTTTTCACGATGAGGGTCCAACGCTGAGAGCGGCGCGGAACGCGGTCCCACTATTTGGAATTCTTTGTCTCATAAAACTGGATTGCGATTCGGGATGGAGTAAATTGATAGAGTGCAAAGCGGGCGTAAAAAGTCACAACGGGGCGTGGGCGGCTCGGGGCGGTCGAAGTTGTTTCGGAGCTTGGAGATTGTGCTTCTGGATCAGGAGCCATTACGTAAAAAAGCTGCGCAGGAATGTTCTCGTGAAATGGCCCGGTTGGAGAAGTTGCGTGCTCAATGGACGCGCTTCGAGCGAGAGGATAGACCGCTGTTTGAGCGTTGGATGGCGTATAATTTCGGCGCACTTCTGAGCGAGTTGCGAGAGGGCGAGCGCACCGTTTGCGAAAAACGAGACCTCATTGAGGAAGTGCGCACGGTTATGTATTTCGGTGAGGCCCGTAGCTTTAAAGCCGCCTACAAAATGGTCATCGAGCGGCGAAGTGCCCCTCCTGAGGAGATGGCATCGCCGGGTGCGAATGTGGACGATGGGGACCCGTTTGCTGAATTCAGGGGCCGTGCTTCGGACGCGGAGGAAGCGGAGATGCTCTTTGAGGAATTCCTCGATATGCACTTTGGAGTTTTTGTGGAGGCTTTGAGTAAGGCCGAGTACGCCCGGCTCTTTGCCAAATTCAAGCAAGAGGTGCTGGGGCGGGATGCTCCGGAAACGGAGGCGGAGCGGTCCCGCCCTCCAGAGCCGCTGCCTCCTGAGAAACCTGAAGCGGCGCGAATTAAGGAGCTCTACCGGCAGTTGGTGCGCCGTTTGCATCCGGATGTGCGAACGGATTCCTCTCCTGGAGCGACTGCGCTATGGCATGAGGTTCAAGATGCTTACAGTACGGGAAACTTGGAGCGTCTGGAGACTCTTTTTGCCCTTAGCGAACTCACGGAGCAAACCGTCAGCCCTGCCACGAGTTTGCACCAGTTGCGTTCCGCGTTTAAGGAATTGAGGCGTTCGGTTCAAGCGGTGTTGCGCAGTCTGAGTTCAGCCAAGAAAGATCCCGCGTGGGACTTTGGCTCCGTGCAGGATCGCTCTGGGCTGCAGACCCAAATTGAGCGCCAGCTTAAACAGGACAGGACTCTACAGTTGGCAGTCCTAGCTGAGATGGATGCTCTTATCGCGAGTTGGGAAAAGCCGGTGCGGAAACGAAAGGCACCCAAAGCGAACCCAAAGAGATGGATGAAGGATTCTTGAGTTGAATCAAAACAAGGGGAGTCGCGGAATTGCGGCTTCTTTTGAGTGTGTGGGTGGTGTTTGGGGGCAGCCCAATATATGTGATTGCACAAAACTGATGGCAATAGATGTTCATTTCTGTCCCAGCGCCGGCGGTGAAGATGTATTCGCCTCCGTGAGGCTTGGACGTTCTCAATGGTTCCCCTCCCTTGAACACGTTACATCGCCATTTTGCAGGATTTCTATGCGCTGCCGTTTGCGGCTGGGCCGTAGTCGCGCGCGCCGTGCCAATGCTTCCGTTGGAGGGCGCCAATTCCCCCGGAGCACTTCGTGTGCTTTGGAATTCGGGGCGCTACGAGGAATTGGCTCAACTGGCGGAGCGAGATCCCAATGAGCCGTTGCGTCTGCATGAAGGCTGGCTGGCGGGCGAAGCGCTGCTGGCCTTAAATCGGCAGGCTGAAGTTTTAAAACTGGCCGATCGTCTTGAATCGGCGGTTCCTCGCGGGATGACTGGGGTTTATCTGCGTTTCCGCGCCGCGCAATTCCGAGGCGACACGGTAACGGCCCGAGCCTTAGCGCAGGAACGCACTCGGCGTCCGGACGTCGCTTATTCCCTTGGGCGTGCGAGTTTGGATTGGGTATTGCTCGGCCGCCTGCGGTTGGCGGCGGGGGAGGATGCCAAGGCGGTTTTGGAGGGCTGCTTTGAGCGGGCAGCCAAGGATGAGCCCCAGAGTGAGGAGGCTTTTGAATCCATGATTGAACTCGCTTTGGATCGAGGGGACGGAGAGTTAGCTGCGAAAAAAGCGCAGGAAGGCGTGAGGCGTTTCCCCAAAAATCCGCGGCTGTTGGTGCAATTGGGGGAGGCCTTGCAGTGGACGGCCCCCAAAGAAGCACTCAAGCATTGGCAACGTGCCCTCGCACTGAATCCGCGGGAGAGTGTCGCGCACGCCGCCCTCGCCGAGGAGGCCTTGTTTCGGGAAAATGCGGCTCGCTTCGAAGAGCAGCTTGGATTGCTGCCGGAGTGGACCATTCCAGGCGCTGCCTTTCGTATGGCCCGCGCAATGCTCAACGCCGATTCCGAGCGCGTTACTCACTATAAAAAGAAGTTCTCTAAAAACGCCGCCGTTCTTAACAAGGCGGGTATGCTGCTTTCCCAACGCTACCGGTTTGAGGAGGCGGCGGATTTGCAGCGAACCGCTCTCGCCCTAGACCCGGTTCTGCTCCCGGCGAGGCGCGCGCTTTCGGAAGATCTTTTGCGTTTGGGAAAGGCGGCGGAGGCGTGGCCCCTTTTGGAGTCGGTTCATCAAGAGGATGGATATGACGTCACGGCTTTTAATCTTCTTGAACTTAAAGAGCGCGTCTCAGGGTTTGCCAAGCTGCAAACCCCTCACTTTGAGTTGAGGATGGATCCCCTTGAGGCGGGGGTTTATGGAGATCGCGTCGTGGCTCTGTTGGAGCGGGCTTTTGAAAAGCTCACGGTGAAATACGGCTTTAAACCGACATCTCCCACGGTGGTGGAAATCTTTCCAGATCAGAAGGATTTTGCCGTGCGGACTTTTG
Source organism: Opitutus sp. GAS368 (assembly GCA_943329925.2). Taxonomy (GTDB): domain Bacteria; phylum Verrucomicrobiota; class Verrucomicrobiia; order Chthoniobacterales; family Chthoniobacteraceae; genus Chth-196. The sequence continues at coordinate 15,595 of CALQFT020000020.1, read as the reverse complement.
GGGTTCCTGGCGGTGACGGTTATTTGGGCGTGTGCTTTGGACGGGTGATCACAGCACCGAGTCCGGCCTCTCCTCGGGCGACAGGCCACAGTTGGGAAGCCACGCTTTGGCACGAATTCACGCATACGATCACCCTGTCTATAACGCACAACCGGATGCCGCGTTGGTTGAGCGAAGGCATCTCCGTCCATGAAGAACAGCAGGCTAATTCGGCTTGGGGACAGCGGTTTCGTCCCCAGCATGCCGCACGCCTGCTCTCCGGCGAATGCACGCCCGTAGACGAGATGTCCAACGCCTTTCGTTCTGGCGGCGGCGCCGATTTGGATTTTGCGTATTTTCAAGCGGGACTAATCGTGGACTGGATGGTTTCGAAATCTGGCATGGAGGGTCTCAAGGGCTTGCTGGCGGATCTCGCCCAAGGCGCTGAAATCAATGCGTCCATCGTCAAGCGCTTCGGCCCCATGGCGAAAGTGAACGCTGACTTCCTCCTTTATGCTGCAAATTGGGTTCGGAAAACCGCCGGCAGCTTGACGTGGAAAGCGGCCGTTAATCCGCGACCAACCGCAGGCGGCACTGTAGCGGTTGCAACTTCACAAAATTCGGCTCCGGTTTACGAGGAGTTGCTTGCATCTGGTCGGCGCAGTCTGCTCAAGGACGATTTGGATGCCGCCAGAAGTACGCTTGAAGCAGCGATGAATGGAGCGCCCACCGTGCGTGATCCTGAGGGCGTTTATCCAGTGCTCGCGAAGGTTTATCGCAGACTTGGGTTGGAAAAGGAGGAGACCCAAGTGTGGGAGCGCGGCTTGGAATTGATGGCGGATCTGCCCGGGGCGCATGAGCGGTTGGCTGAGTTGTATGCTTTGAGGACTGATTGGACGGCGCTGGAACGACTCGGGCAGCGCAGTTTGGGGGTTAGTCCGATGTCACTGCCTGTGATTGAATTGCTTTTAAAGGCTCAGGAGGCTAACGGGCACAGCGTCGAGGCGGCGGCCTCCTGTCAAAAGGCCCTCGCGCTCGACCCGGGGCGCGCCCCACTCTGGCATTCCCGCTGGGGTCGATTGCTGGAAACCACGGCCCCCGCGGCCGCCCGCGAGCATTTGCTGGAAGCTCTGGAGGCAAATCCACGCGATCGCAATGCGCTACAGGCCCTCGCAAGACTCTCTGCTTCGGCTCCCAAGGCAGCACCCTCGGAGGCGAAAAAACCGTGAACGCCTGCTTTCCTTTAACGTCGGTGCCGCTGCTCGCAGCGCTCTTCTTTTTCGCTTCCTCCTTCCGCATCTGTGCCGACGGCATGCCACCCCCTAACGCCAAAACCGCTAGAGAGGCACTTTTAGACCCAAATGAACTGCCCAACTGGAAAAATCCAAAGGGCTTTGAGAGCGACGTTTTTTGCTTCGTGCGTCTTCATTACGATGTGGGTGGCCGTTTTGGTCGCTACAATCCGCATCGCTGGGCCATTGATTACCCAGATGCGGATCTGAACCTGTCCTTTCGCTTGCAGCAAATGACCTCCATGAAGGTCGATCCGAATACCAAGGTTCTTCGTATCACCGATCCGGCAATCTTCCGCTTCCCATTTGTCTATGCTGTCGAGCCGGGCGACTGGCTTTTAAGTGAACAAGAGGTTCAAATCTTGCGCCGTTATTTGCTCAACGGCGGGTTTCTTTGGGTGGACGACTTTTGGGGGGAGGCCGAATGGGAAGGATTTGAAAGCCAGATGCGCCGGATTTTCCCGGATCGGACGTGGAAGGATATTCCGCGTTCCGACCCGCTGTTTCACTGCGTGTTCGACTTGCCGGAAAGCCTGAATCTGCAATGTCCGAATGTGCGGTTGGGGACGCAGAGCCAGTTCACAGGCATCACTTGGGAACGCCCCGACGCTAAGCAGGTGCACATCCGGGGCTGGTTCGATGACCGGGGCCGGATGTGCGCACTGGCCACTCATAACACGGACAACGGCGACGGCTGGGAACGTGAAGGTGAGAACGAGTACTACTTTAAGGAGTTCTCCGAAAAGAAAGCCTACCCGCTGCTCATTAACGTCTTGTTTTGGACTATGACCCACTAAGACGGCCCCCAGTTTTTGTATCCCCATTTCACAACAGAAGCATCCCCACCCAAACTTACTCATGGACGAAGCCGCCACTTTTGAAGCCCTTTTGGGAGCCCGAGAACGCATCCACAGCGAACTGGGGAAGGCGATTGTCGGCCAACGGCCGGTTATCGAGCAGATTCTCATCGCCATGCTCACCGGTGGAAATTGTTTAATCACAGGAGCGCCCGGCTTGGCGAAGACGCTACTGGTCAAATCCCTCGCGGAGGTTTTTAAACTGCAGTTTAACCGCATCCAGTTCACCCCGGATCTCATGCCCGCAGATATCACGGGAATGGATATTCTTCAGGACGGACCTGAAGGGCGCTCGATGCAGTTTGTTCCAGGTCCTGTATTTGCCCAAATGCTGCTGGCCGATGAAATCAACCGGACACCTCCCAAAACACAATCGGCGCTTTTGGAGGCAATGCAGGAAAAACAGGTCACCGTCGCGGGGCGGCGGTACGCGTTACCCAGTCCCTTTTTTGTTTTGGCGACTCAAAATCCGGTTGAGATGGAGGGCACCTACGTTCTCCCTGAGGCTCAGTTGGATCGCTTCATGTTCAACGTGGTCATCGATTATTTGCCGGAAACCGAGGAAGTCGAGGTGGTCCGCCGGACGACTTCGCCCGCGGGTGAGAGGGTGGAGGCGCTTTTTGGCTGCGAGGACGTGCTGGCCTTCCAGCGCCTCGTGCGCACGGTTCCCGTTTCCGAGGACGTTGTCCGTTACGCGGTGAGGTTGGCTGCGTCCTCTCGCCCTCAGCAAACGGGCGCTCCGGATTTTGTGCGGCGTCTGGTGAACTGGGGCGCGGGCACGCGGGCTGCCCAGTGTTTGGTGCTTGGTGCAAAGGTGCTCGCGGTATGGGCCGGCCGTGCGCACGTCCAAACCGAGGACATCCGCGCCCTCGCCCTTCCGGTGCTGCGGCACCGCATCCAGCTCAATTACAAAGCCGAGGCCGAAGGCGTCACGGTTGAAGATTTAATTGGCCGCCTCGTTTTGGAGCTTCGTTGAGGATGATTTTGCAATGGCTAAAACGGTGGCGGGGTAAACGTGGCGTCTCGGAGCCAGCGGGAGTTGGCGTTTCGGCGTCTGGCGTTGCCCCCCGCGCTCAATCTCCGGCGCTTGCCCGTCAATGGATGGACGTGGCCGCGCTCATGGCCATCAACTCTCTGGAATTGCGAGTGCGGCGCCTTGTTCAAGGGGTTCATCGGGGTATTCATCGCAGCGTCCGGCGCGGTTATTCTGCGGAGTTTACAGAGTATAGACCCTACACGCCCGGCGATGACTTGCGCCATTTGGACTGGCGACGAATGGCCCGCACGGATCGCCCATTCCTGCGTCAATACGAAGAGGAATCGGATTGGGGGTGTTTGGTCATCATGGATCTGAGCGCCTCGATGGCCTATGGGTCGCTTCCTCACAGCAAGGCCGACTATGGCAGAACACTTGCCGGCACCCTCGGCGCCTTCCTCCACGGCCAAGGGGATCCTGTCGGTTTATTGCGGTTTGCCGGCGCCCTGGGCGAACTTGTGCCAGTGCGCCATACGCCGAAACAGATGGCAAGGTGGTGGGGACTTCTGGCTGCGGAGCCCGCTGGAGAGGGGACCGCGCTCGGGTTTTCGCTCCAAGAGGCGCTCCGTCTTCTAAAAAGACCAAGCTTGGTTGTCGTAGTGAGTGACCTGCTTGCGCCGCCGGAAACTTGGGCCGAACCGTTGCGCCAGTTGCGCGCGTCCCGGCAGGAGGTCGTTTTCTTTGAGGTTCTCGATCCTCAGGAGTTGGAATTCCAGTTCGAGGGCGATACGCGCTTTGCAGATTTGGAGAGCGATCACCGATTGGACTTGGACGCCACTCGCGCCCGGGCTGGGTATCTGGAAAAATTGAGCGGGCACAGGAAAGCGGTCGCGGCCCAATGTGCAGAGCATTCCGCCATGCTTTTGGAGGCGCGAACCGACGCGCCGCTTGAACCGATTTTGCGCGAGGCGCTCGCCGCCATCGCCCGGCGTCGCCCGATGTCGGGCGCCCGTTTTTCAGGAGGCTAAAAATGGGACTGCTTTCTCCCTGGTTTTTAGTTGGTTTGCTCGCGCTCATTGGGCCGTTGATCGCTCATTTGCGAAGGCTCAGCGTGCAGCGCCGGGTGGATTTTAGCGCCGTGAATTTTTTAGATCCACGTCCTCCGCGTAGCGCGCGCAAACGATGGGAAGATCTACTTCTTTTGGCGGCGCGCCTTTTGGCGTTGGGCCTTTTGTGCTTCGCATTTGCGCGCCCTTATCTGCGCAGTACCCCCGATTCCGCGGGGTTGCTCGGACATACTCATCGGGTGGCGGTGTTGCTGGATACAAGCGCCAGTATGCGGCGGGGTGATTTGTTTTCCGAGGCGCTCGCCAAAGTGCGTCAAGCAGCCGCCTCGCTTCCGGAATTAGGCGAATTGGAGGTGCTCGCTTTTGACTCTTCCGTGCGAAGTTTGGTGAGCTTCGATGCCTGGCGGCAGATTCCGGTGTCGTCTCGCGCCGCTTTTCTCAAGGACGCGCTCAGTGCGCAACAGCCCGGTTGGGGACAGACCCGCCTTGATGAGGCGCTGCGTTTCGTTTCGGCACAGCATGCTGCAGATGCCTCGTCCGAATCCTTCGAAGTCGTTGTCGTTTCAGATTTTCAAGAGGGAACCTCGCTTGCTGGACTCCAAGGAGTGCCGTGGCCCGAGCATTTTGGAGTGCGCCTGATGCCCGTGGTATTGCCGCCCTCAAGCGCGGCCAAGCACGTAGCATTGCACTGGGTGGCGCCTGATTCGGAGAACGGTTCCGCGGAGGCTCCTTTCAAACTTCAGGTGCTAGCCGCGCCTGATTTTAAGGGGGATTCCGTCCAACTCCAAAGTGAGGGGCCTCAGCCGGCTCAGTGGCTGGCTGCTGCCTCGGCTGGGAGGTCAAGGACATGCACCGTTCCGGGTCGCCCTACGGCACCTGCTTTTATCCGCGTGGCAGGTACAGGCGACTTTCTGTCCGGAGTATGGGTGGCTCCTTTTGTCCAAGCGCGGACTTCGGTGGCGCTCGGCGGTGGGGGCGCCGCGCAAGACCGAACTGGCTCCCGATATTTTGTGGAGCAATCTCTCAAGGCATTGGGTGAGGGACGGGTTGAAACGCTGGCGGCCGAAACGCTTTCCTCGGAACAGATCCAGCGTGTTTCGCTGTGGATTGCGAGTGGCAATCAGGATGCGGCTTTAACGGCAAAGATGCGTGCCAGTGTGGAGAGTGGCGCGGCGGCTCTGGTGTTTCTCAACGGGGAAGCGGATGTTGCTTTGCTAAGCGCTCTGGCGGGTGAGGGGACTTCAGTCAGGGAAGCGCCCGTTGAGGCCTTTGCCGTGTTGGGTGAGATCGATCGCGCCCACTCTTTATTCTCCTCATTTGTCTCCCCTCAGTTTTCCGATTTTACGGGGATTCGCTTTTGGAAATACAGACGAGTTTCCCTGCCGCCCAATTTGGCGAGTAAAGTGCTGGCGCGGTTTGAGGGGGGAGACCCTGCGGTGTTGGAGTTTACTTTGGGTAAAGGGCGCGTACTTGTCTGGAGCAGCGGTTGGCGGCCCTCGGAGAGTCAGTGGGTTCTGAGCTCGCGTTGTGTACCCTTTATGTCCGCTTGTCTCGAATGGGCTGGCGGGGGGCGACGTCCGTTTTTCGTGTGCACTCCGGGGGAGTCCGTTTTGCTTCCGGAAGGAAGCACAAGCCTGCGTGCCGTGGATGGCGTAGAAACGCCAATTGGGTCAACCCGATTTAGCGCAGATGCCCCGGGGGTCTACAGTATCGAACCGGGCGGGGGAGTTTTGGTGGTTAATGTGGCTCGCGAGGAAACGCTGCTGGCGCCCATGGACCTTGCAAAACTGGAGGCCCTTGGAGTGCCCGGAGTCAATGGCGGGGCGTTGTTTAAGGAAGCGTTTTCCGAGGCGGGATCACCTTTGGCATTGGTGCCCAACGAACTTGAATCACGGCAGGGAGGTTGGCGCCTGCTTCTTGCGGCGGTGTTGTTGTTATTGGTTGCCGAGACGTTTTGGGCGGCGCGGCTCTCGCAAGGCAAAGGAGTTCTTTCATGAGCGAATTCTCTGAAAGCACCTCCCCGCAGCTGAGCCCACTGCATTCCGTAGCCCCGGACTGGGCCGCTTTATTTTCTCAGTTGATCGCTCGTCTGCGTTCGGAGCGCACCACTTGGGTCTGGATTATCTTTGAGGCTGCGATGGTTCTTTGGCTTTTCACCGCAGCGAAGTTTGAGGTGCCCTTTGTCCTCTTCTTGGTCGTTAGCGCCGCTCTGTGGGCGGCTGCTTTATTCTGGAAACGCCGGCTTTCCCGATGGATTCCTTGCCTGCGCAGCCTTGCTCAAAGGGTGGAAAAGTTTGATCCAAAACTGCAAGGCAGACTCCTCACTGCGGTGGATTCATGCACGCAGGCGGATCTGAATTTTCTCCAAAGCAAACTGATGGGAGAAGTCAGCGTTCTGGCGCAAGCTGGGTGTTGGGAAAAAAGCTTGTCGATTTGGCGACTCATCGGCGCGGGAATGATCCGCTTGCTCGGGTTGGGAGTGGTTTTTTATGCGGTGGCTTGGTGGATGCTTGCGTCGATTCGAGATGCCTCGTCGAAGGCGTCGGCACCCTCTGCTGCGGTGGTGCACAAACTTTTCGAAGTTCTCCCAGGCGATGTGGAACTGGAAAAAGGAACCCGTCTTTCGGTGAGCGCCCGGCTCGATCAAATGGCTGCCGGGGTGCAACTTGTCCTCCAGCATGCGGCAGACGCCACCAAGCTGCCCATGTCCCAGGGCTTGGGCGAGGCGTTGTACGGTGCCTCGATCGAAGCCGTTGAGGACGATTTGCAGTATTGGGTGGAAACCCCAAGCGGCAATTCTCCCGTATTCAAGGTGCGGGTTTTCGAGTTTCCGCGACTGGAGCGTTCGGATGCCACTGTGCGTTATCCAGAGGGCAATGAACCTCGGGAACGAGTGTTTGAAAATGCCCGCAAGCTAACGGTTGTCGAGGGGTCTGAGATCGTTTGGAAGTTCCAGTTTAACAAGCCTCTCAAAGCAGCCCGGATGCGCCACAAAGACGGGCGAGTGGAGGAGTTGAGCGCGACGGGCGAGGCGCAATGGCGCATGGTCGGCTTGAGCGCCTCTCTGGAGGCCACTTTGGAGTTGGAGGATGCAGAAGGGCGCCTGGCTAAGGCGCCGCCGGTTTTTCAGGTTCAAGTGCTCCCGAACCAACCCCCGAAGGTCCGTCCCATTCTTCCTAGGGGAGACGCCAGATTTACAGCGATCGAAGAGGTGGATTTTGAGGCGGAAGCCTGGGATGACGCAGGAATCAAGCGTTGGGGACTTACTCTGCAAGTCGGCTCGGCGGCAGTGCAGGAGATAGTTTTGGGTCAAGGCTCCAAAGCGGGTCAGAAAATCAGGATGCACCACACCGAGGCTTTTGAGCAAAAGCACCCCAGCGTCGGAGACTCGCTCACGTGGTTCTTTTGGGCCGAGGATTTGAACGGCGCGGGAAAGGTGCGCAGGACGGAGAGCGACCTGCAATTGGGGCGGATTCGCGCTTTTGAAGAAAAATATCGGCAATCGGAAGGCGAGGAAGGCGAACCGGGCGAGAGCGCTCCCCAAGTGTTGGAATTACAGAAGCAGGTGCTTTCAGCGAGCTGGAATCTGCGAAAAAAGCTGGCAGACAGGCCCGCGGATCACCCCGGGGCTAAAAAGGAGGCTGAGACGGTACGGGACTCCGAATTGAAGGTGCAGGAAATGGTCCAAGAAGCGGCGTCAAAGGAAACGGATGGGGCCAGAGAAGCTTATTACACTGAAGCGGGTCGGCGCTTGGAGGCTGCTATTGAGCAGTTGCGAGCTGCCGCAGGCGGGAAAGACACATTGGCCGAGGCGGTGGTGCAGGAGCGCGCAGCGTATGACGCGCTCACGCATCTCTCCCCGTCGAATTACAACATTAAGCGCTCCAAAGGTTCCGCCTCCTCCGCCCAGGAGAACACCCGCCAGATGACTAATTTGGAGTTCACCAAACAAGAGGATCGTTACGAGAGCAAGACCGAGGCGAAGTCTGCGGAGCAACAAAAAGAACGGACGGAAATGGAGGAGTTGCTGGCGCAACTGCGTGCACTGGCGCGGCGACAAGACGAAGTTTCAGAACGGATGAAGGAACTGCAAACCCGCCTGCGCAACAGCAAAGACGAAAAGGAAAAGGAGGCTGCCAAGCGCGAATTAAAGCGCCTTTCTGACGAACAAAAGGCGCTCGCTCAAGAATTGGAAAATGCCCAGCAAAAAGCAGCCTCCCAAAACGAGACCCTTGCCACTCAGCAGGAACAGTTGGATGCCGCCCGGGAGGCCGCTCAACGAGCTGCCTCCGCGCTGGATCGTGGCGCCATAGACGATGCGCGTGCGGCGGCTTCCAAGGCCTCTTCCAAAGTCCGCGAAACGGGTGACGCCCTTAGGAAGCAGCTTTCCGGCCAGACCAAAGAAGAGGCCAAAGCTCTTCAAGAGCTCGCCCAAGAGCTCGCCCGCGCTCAGCGCAAGGTCTCAGAAGCCATCGACCCCAACGCAAAACAGTCGTCCAAATTGCAGGCCAGCGGCACCCGCAAGCAGTTAAGTGAGGATTTGGAAGCGCAGCGTGAACGTCTCCACAAACTTCAAGGAGAGCTACAGCGCGTGGCCGAAAGCACGGAAACTTCGGAGCCAACGTTCTCCAAAGCACTTCAAGATCTGCACCGCTCAACCATTCAAAATGAGACGGACGGAAAGTTGAAAGTCACCACTGACGCCCTTTCCATGGGGCAGTCGGTTGTGGCCCGCCGCGCAGAGAAGTCCGCGGCTAAAGATCTCGAGCAACTCGCTGGAGGCGTCGAAAAAGCAGCGGACGAGGTTTTTGGGGATGACACTCAGTCTTTGCGTCAGGCGCGGGCGGCTGTGGATGAAATAGCGCGTCAGATTGCTCCGGACCAATTGGCTCAGAATGGACGGCCCGCAACACCGCCAACCCCACCGGGTCAGGGGACGCAGCCGGGTCAGGGGACGCAACCGGGTCAGGGGACGCAACCGGGTCAGGGGACGCAACCGGGTCAGGGGACGCAGCTGGGTCAGGGGACGCAGCGTGGGGGGGCTTTTAACGGCGGCGGGGATGGAGTGCCTGCACAGCAACTCGGGGACTGGTTGTCTCAATTGGATAGGGTGGATGCGTTGTTGGAGCGTCCTCAATTGCGGGCGGCGACAGCGCGCGCTCAGCAAGTGGCGGAGCAAATCCGAAGCGATATGCGCCGACACGCCACAAAGCCCAGCCAGCAAGAAGTTGAACAACGTCTCCTCGCGCCTCTCACGCAACTCCGGGATGCGATCTCAGCAGAACTGGCGCGGCGCGAGGGCCAGGAAACGGATGTGCCCGTTGATCGGGATCCGGTGCCCCGCAAGTTTGAGGAGCCCGTGCGGCGTTATTATGAAGCGCTGGGAGGTGGGCGATGATGTCGCGCCTGTTTACAGGATTAGCAACCCTCCATCTTGGCCGTGCGAACCTGTTGATGCCCGTCTTGTTCAGTGCGCTGCTTCTTACCCTGCTCACCCTCTGGTCCTATCGCCGCACCCCGATGAGTGGGGGAGGCAAGGCGGCCGCATTGCTCCTGAAACTTTGCGGTTTTTATCTTCTGGTGGCCTGCTGGCTTGAGCCTCAGTGGACTACTCTCCTCCCAAAAGAACGCGCCAATGTCATCGCCTTCCTCCTCGATGATTCCCGCAGTATGCGCCTGCCCGACGCGCAAAAAGGGATCTCCCGCGGAGAGCGTTTTTTGAAGCTCTGGAGGGAAGGCGCCACCACTTGGCGTGCTGATTTAGAGCGGCATTTTCGCACTAAAACCTTCGCCTTCTCCGACGCTCTACGGGAGTCCGACAAGGGCGCAGAGCCTCGATTTGAAGGCAGTCCGAGCGCCCTTGGAAAAGCGCTTTCCCAAATACATCCCCGTTTGGGACAACAGCCTTCCAGCGTGGTTGTCTTTACCGATGGGGTTGCCTCCGATTTGACCGGATTGGATTACGCCGTGCTGCCGCCTGTGTACCCTGTGGTTTTCGGACGCACAAAGGACGAACCTGATGTCACGCTCGGGGCTGTAAGTTCCACGCAATCTGCTTTTGAAGACGCTCCAGTGACGCTCACCGCCGAGATCCGTGCCACCGGCCTTTCCACGGCGAGCGTCCGCGCACAGGTGGAGTTGCTCGACCCACCGCCCGCTCCCGGGGTTAAGCCTGTGCTGGCCGAAACGACGGTCCTCGTGGGAGAGGGACGGGAACGCACGATAGCGCAACTTCAGTTTGAGCCGCCCCGTTCCGGTCCCACTTTCTACAAAGTCACCATAGCCTGTGCCGAACTGGGGCCGGACTCCGAGCTTATGCGGGAGAGAAATACGCGCTTAATTTGCGTCAATCGCGCTCGTGGGCCGCATCAGATCCTTTATGTCGCTGGTCGGCCCAATTGGGAGTTTGGGCCCCTTCGGCGAGCCTTGGAGGCGGATCCCGAGTTGCAGTTGCAGGCGCTCATTCGTGTGGCCAAGCGCGAGCCGAAATTCAACTTCAAAGGCCGGGGCGGCGAGGCCTCCAATCCCCTGTTTCGTGGTTTTCAAAAAGCCGATGAAGGCGATGTGCAGCGGTACGATCAGCCCGTGATTGTGCGTGTTAATGTGGAAAATCCTGAGCAACTCGCCACTGGGTTTCCCAAAACGGCAGAGGAACTGTTCGCCTACAAAGGGCTGATTTTGGACCATCTGGAGGCTGAGTTTTTCACGCCGGAACAGTTGCGACTTCTCCAGCGCTTTGTCGCGGAACGGGGCGGCGGCCTCTTGATGCTCGGTGGCATGGAAAGTTTTCAGGGTGGAGGCTGGCAGGGTACGCCCGTCGAAGCCGCCTTGCCGGTTTGGCTGGGAAAGGAGACGGAGCAGCTCGATGAGCCGTTTCAGTGGAAACTCACCCGCGACGGTCTTCTGGAACATTGGGCGCGCCGCAGGAAGTCCGAAGTTGAGGAAATGGAGCGCACGCAGCGCTTGCCTGCGCTCGAAGTGCTAAACGCGGTGGCGGGAGTCAAGCCCGCCGCCTCTGTTTTGGCCGTGGCCAAGACAAACAACGGAGAACGGCCTGCGCTTGTCACGCAGCGGTATGGGCGGGGGCGCAGCGCCGCTGTACTGGCCGGCGACTGGTTTCGGTGGGGGCTTGGCGACCCCGCTAATGCTGCCGATCTTGCGAAGCTCTGGCGTCAAATCGCTCGCTGGTTGGTGTCGGACGCGCCTTCCCAAGTGGACCTTTCCGCCCAGTGGCTCGCCTCCGCTCAAGCGGCGAAGCTGGAGGTCCGCGTGCGCAACTCCCAGGCGCTTCCGGTGGAGGATGCCGATGTGGAAGTCCGCGTTCGTCGCATCGGCGATTCCCCCGATGCCTCTATTGTGTTGCATGCCGAACCCATGGGGGAAGCCGGCCTCTACGCTGTAGAGTATGCCTCCGCCACGCAGGGCGCCCTTGTCGCGGACGCCGTCGCGCGCTTTGCTGACGGCACCCGAATCGGTGGCGACTCCGCAGGGTGGGTGCAGGACAATTCGGAGTCGGAGTTTAGCGCGTCCCACCCGGATCGCGCCGCCATGGAAGTTCTGGCTCAGAAGACTGGTGGCGAATTGATTGAAGCCGACAATGTGGACGTCCTCTCTCAAAAATTACGCAGCCTGCCCAACCTTGTTATGGAGGTGAATATACGCCCGCTTTGGCACACCGGAGCGGTCTTCGGACTTGCCGTGCTTTGCCTCTTGGCAGAATGGTTTTTAAGACGCCGAGGAGGGGCCGCGTAGCCATGAGTATATTTACCATAAACCGTAGGTATTCCGGGGCGGCCGGAATTTCTTTGGCGCTCCTGCTTTATTTTGGAGGCGTCCATTCAGGGGTGGCTGCCCATGATCTGCTCGTTGTGAAGGGGAATCCGGGGCAGGCATCGTTCCAAACGGAAATCGATGCCATTGCTAAGCTTTGGTGCGATGCGGCGGAAAAAGGGGGGCATCGCTTGGCTTTGCTAGAGGGCAAGGGGCAGGAAACGCAGTTGGAATGGCTGCGTGCCGAATTGCAGCGCCTAGCCGGTTCTGGCGTGGACCCTGTTTGGTTGGTGCTGCTCGGTCACGGTAACGCCCAAGGCCACACCCCAAAGTTCGCCCTTGAGGGGCCTGACCTCGCGGCTGACGAACTGGCGCGCCTGCTCTCCAAGATCCGCCGCCCTCTGGTTATCGTCGCCGGCTTCTCCTGTTCCGGCGCATTTGTGCAGCCTCTTGCCGGTCCCGACCGTATTCTTCTCACAGCGACCCGCTCCGGACAGGAGGAGAACTGGACGCATTTCTCCAAATTCTTTGCTTCGGCAATCTCTTCTCTGGATGCTGACCGGGATGCCGACGGGCAGGTATCCGTCTTTGAAGCCTGGCTTCACGCTTGTGGAGAAGTGGAGGCGTTTTACCGGCGCGAAGGGCGAATGCTGACAGAACACGCTCTTTTGGACGATCAGGGTGGCGGCAAAGGATGGGACCACAGCGCGCTGGATCCCTCGGCAAAAACCGCCTCGAAAACCGCGTCCTCAACGGGCGCTGGCGTCAACGCGCGCCAGCGCTACCTCCTGCCAAGCCCAATGGAGGCCGCCCTCAACGACGCTCAACGTGCGCGCCGTCAACTATTGGAGGCCGAATTGGCCGCGCTCCGGCCACAGAAGGGGAAAGACGATCCCCAAGTATACAGGGATTCCCTTGAACGCATTCTTTTGGAGTTAAATTCCATATACGCGGAGGTGGAACGCGGTGCCGCAGGGCACTCAAACTGATGCTGCCTGCCAAATGAAACCGCGTGTGGACTATTAGGGGAGGAGTCGCACGCTCGTCCGGGTGCGCGCCAACTCAAGGGTCTGGGCGATGTCGACTACTCGCAGGATGCTCAAATAGTCAGGAGCGGTGGGTGTTTCGTGGGAGGCCGGCAGTTTTTCCAGAGACAGAGAGGCGATGCCCTCGGAAAAAAGTGTGGCATAGAGGGCGTTGACTCCTTGGGTTCCAGTTGCGCGTAGTTCCAGAGTCGCCGTAGGAGTTGTTGTCCGCAGCGTTTTGAGGATTTGGACGATGTCGAAAACCCGGGCTGCGTCCAGTGTGCTTCCCGTGAGCATGAAGCGTCTGCGGATGCGTGTAAGTTCTTTGTTGGTTGCGGCCCAGTTCGAAGGGGAAATGCTCCGGTTGCTGGCGCTGGAAAAGCCCCTGGGCGCAAAGAGCAGTTGGAGGGTGTCGGAGGGGGGCTCGCTCCCGGATTGGAACGCGGCGAGGCGCTCGCCGAGGGCGGCGTCGTCGACGATTTGAAGTGAGAGCTGGAGGGGCGGTTTTTCTGCGCTCGGCTTTTCACCCGAGAGTTGGCGGGAGAACTGGGCGACGCGTTCGGGTTTGCCCCAGATTACCAGCGAGGTGTCGCCTGGTTCGGCGCAACTGGGATCGGCTTGCACGCTAAACTGCGCCAGCGTGCCACGGCCGCAGGGGAGGCTCTCGAGTGTTTGGATGGGGCAGGCGGCGGCGGTTCCTGGCCAGGCCGCGAAACTAGTGGAGCGGATTTTGGCAATCATTCCAGCGGAGGCGTTGCGCCACCCCTCCGGGGTGGTTGGAAATTGGGCGGGATCGGCTTTTGGAACAAACCATTCGTGGGTGGTAGTGGTGCGTTCGTCGGCTGGGATTTGAGTGAAAACGCGGAGTTCAGCCGGGGTGAAAAATTTGGTGGCCGGTTGGATCGGATAATCGGGATTGTTCGCCAAAAAGCGTTTAAACCAGCGGAAGGCGCCGACTTGGAGTTCCTGGATATCCTTGTGTGGTCCTTCGGCAATCAGGAGCCCGAGTTTGTCCTGTGCCTTCAGTCCGCGGTAGAGGCTTGAGACGCTGTGGTGGATACGCTGGACGCCGTCCAAGGGGAAGATCGGGTCTTTGTCCGTGTTGGTGAGCAGCAACGCCCGGGGCGCGACGAGGGCTGCGACCTTCGAAAAGTCCCAGCGCAACGCGTTGACCGGATACATGCAGTCGCAGTGGCCATCGATGACCCCATCGATGATGTAGTTGTGCATGTCAGTGATGCCCGCGACGGGAACGGCCGCCTTTATGCGCTCATCCACTGCCGCAATGTACCAGGAGTAGGCGCCTCCACCCGAACGTCCGGTGACCCCGAGGCGCGAGGGATCCACTTCCGGGCGTGACTGGAGGTAATCGAGTGCCCGGATGCCATTCCATGTCTCCACGCCGGCGGGCGTGTACCCCCGGGAGTTCCACCACCAGAGGTTGAGGTTGTGGGTGCCGTGATGCAGGCCTTGGATTTCCCCCAATTGAATAGTGTCGATGACAAGCGCAACAAATCCGTTCTGCGCAAACCAAGCCGGATGATGTTGGTAGCCCGTTTTGTTGCCAAAGGAGATCCCGCCTTCCTTCATAACGCTATGCCCGCAAACATAAAGGATCGCCGGCAACGGGCCGGAGCGTTGTTTAGGCACATACAGGTTGCCCGTCACATAGAGGCCGGGGCTGGACTGGAAGTGGATCTTCTCCACGGTGAACGCTGCATTCTCAAGCGTGCCGACGGTGACTGCTTTAAGCGCGGTGCGTTCGGGGAGGGGATCAAGGCCCAGCATGCCCAGTAGCTCTTTGCGATGGACGGGAGCGTTGCGCATCCATTCGGCGGGATCTTCGAGCTCGCGGGCGGCGGCGGCCTCAATGGCGGTGGCCTCGGAGTTCATCTGCCGCTGCCAAGACGGAAGGCTTTCGGCGAGGACAGGCAGCGGTGCCAGAGAGGTGAGAAGCGCTGCGCTCAACCGAATAAGGGATAGGGGGAGGGAGGGGGACATCGTTTTGAGAGGAGCTAGATCCATTCCAAAGCCTAACCTGAAGTGGCACAGAGGAGTGCATTTGTAAAATAACCTCTCAAGATTACGATCTACCGCGGCGATTGGCGGAGTCTAGAATTGGGGAATTAAGTCATCTGGGGTTGTCGTGAATTTGAGGGACACTGGAATTGGAATCAGCCAACCAGCAGGTTTACTGAAAAGGCGCTCTTGGGTTGACCAATAAGTTGTCCAATGGTTGACTAATTCTATGGCATATCAGCCTCAGTTTACCATTTCGCCAGTGCTACTTTCCCTAGTGGAAGAGATCGCTGCGTTACGGGAGCGTATCCTTGGCTCGCCAGTCGGGTTGTCGTGGATCCCCGCCCTCCAGAAAGACACCCGTACCCGCAACGGCCACGCTTCTACGGCTATTGAAGGCAATCCGCTCACCTTGGCAGAGGTCCGCGCACTGGAAGAAGGACGCCACGTCACAGTTCCGGATCCCCGCTTTCAGAGAGAGGTGACGAACTACTTCGCCGGCCTGCGTTATGTGGAAAAGAGCGTCGGTATCAAACAGGTGCGCCATGAACATCTGTTTGAAGTTGTCGGCGGGCGATTCAAAGTGCACCACCTCTGGGCGGTTCAAAGT